>NZ_JBFPFS010000002.1:0-332383 GCF_047978125.1 Burkholderia sp. LFS061
CGTCCGGCGGGCGCAGCGCGGCGCGGAACGCGCGGGCGGTTGCGGGACGCCCGCGCGGCGGGTCCGGGAGGCGGCCGGATCGCACATTTATCGACGACGCATGTGCGCCGCCTCCACACGCCGGCGTCAGTCAGTCGAGCAGCGTCAGGATCTCGTCGTAAAGCGCCTGCGGAATCCGCACGCCGTTCGCGATGCTGCGCGCGCGGGCGTCGAAGCGCCGTTGCGACGGCAGCCGCGCGCCCTGCGCGACGATCGACCCGAACATCCGCTCGCCGCGCGCGAGCCCCGCGTCGAGATCGTCGCCGAGGAACACCTTCGGATCGAACGCGATCACGAGCTCGCCGTGGCACGGCGTCGCGCCGACGCCTTCGTCGAAGTCCATCGATTCCCGGCTCGTCATGTCGCCGATCAGCGCGCCGCCGAGCAGTTCGACCATCGCCGCGAGCGCCGAGCCCTTGTGGCCGCCGAACGTACGCATCGCGCCCTGCAGCGCGGCCTTCGGATCGGTGGTCGGCTGGCCGTCGGCGTCGATCGCCCAGTGCGGCGGAATCGCCTTGCCTTGCTTCGCGTGCAGTTCGATGTCGCCGCGCGCGATCGCGCTCGTCGCGAAATCGAACACGAACGGCTCGCCGCCCGGGCGCGGCCATGCGAACGCGATCGGGTTCGTGCCGAACACCGGTTCGCGGCCGCCTTCCGGCGCGACCCAGCTGTGGCTCGGATTCATCGCGATGCCGACCAGTCCCTCGGCCGCGATCGCCTCGACCTCGGGCCACAGCGCGGAGAAGTGGTAGCAGTGGTTGATCGCCATCGCGGCGATCCCGTGCTGCTTCGCCATCTCGACGAGCACGGGCAGCCCGGTTTCGAAGCTCAGCAGCGAGAAGCCGCGATGCGCGTCGACCGCGACGATCGACGACGACAGCCGGCGCAGCGTCGGCACGGCTTGCGGATCGACCTTGCCCTTCTTCAGCGAACGCACGCAGACGAGCAGCCGGTACACGCCGTGCGAATGGCATTCGTCGCGCTGGCCCTGCGTGATGACCTTGGCGATCGCCCGCGCATGCGCATCGGACATCCCGTTGTGCGTCAGCACGCGCAGCGCGAGCGCATGGACTTCGTCGAGCGACAGGACGACTTCGGCGGTTTGCTCAGACATGGTTCACCTCGCGCGGCGCGGGCACGCCGTCGATACGCTGCGGCACGTTCAGCGGATTGCCGTTGCGGATCGCTTCCGGCAACAGCGCGTCCGGCAGGTCCTGGTACGACACGGGGCGCAGGAAGCGCTCGATCGCGCGTGCGCCGACGGACGTCGTGCGCGTGTCGGACGTCGCCGGGAACGGGCCGCCGTGCACCATCGCATGGCCGACCTCGACGCCGGTGCCGAAGCCGTTGACGAGAATGCGGCCGGCCTTGCGCTCGAGCGTCGGGCGCAGCGCGGCGAACAGCGCTGCGTCGCCGTCGGCGAGATGCGCGGCGATCGTCAACTGGCCTTCGAGCGACTTCAGCACGCGATGCAGCATGTCGGCATCCGGGCAGCGCACGATCAGCGAAGCGGGGCCGAACACTTCCTCGCGCAGTTCGGTGTGCGCGATGAACGCGTCGGCCGACGTCGCGAACAGCGCCGCGCGGGCCTGATGGCGGCCGCCTTCGGCGCCTTCCGCCAGCAGCTCGACCGCATCGTGTCCGCGCAGCGCCGCGACGCCTTGCGCATAGCTTGCGTGAATGTGCGGTGTCAGCATCGTCTGCGCTGCCGCCGCGCGCACGGCATCGGCCGCAGCGGCTTCGAACGCGCGCAGCGCGGGGCCGTCGACAGCGAGCACGAGGCCCGGGTTAGTGCAGAACTGGCCGGCGCCGAGCGTGAGCGACGCGACGAACTGCGGCGCGATCGCATCGTGACGCGCATCGAGCGCGGCGGGAAACAGCAGCACCGGATTGATCGAGCTCATTTCCGCATAGACGGGAATCGGTTCGGGGCGCGCGGCCGCGATATGCATCAGCGCGACGCCGCCGCGGCGCGAGCCGGTGAAGCCGACGGCCTTGATGCGCGGATCGGCGACGAGCGCCTGGCCGATCTCGCGCGACGCGTCGAACAGCAGCGAGAACACGCCGGCCGGCATCCCGCATTCGCGCGCGGCCTGCTGGATCGCGCGGCCGACGAGTTCCGACGTGCCAGGATGCGCGGAATGCGCCTTGACGATCACCGGGCAGCCGGCCGCGAGCGCCGAGGCCGTATCGCCGCCGGCGACCGAGAACGCGAGCGGGAAATTCGATGCGCCGAACACGGCGACGGGCCCGACCGCGACGTTGCGCAGGCGCAGGTCGACGCGCGGCAGCGGCTTGCGCTCGGGGCGCGCCGGATCGATCCGCGCATCCAGAAAACCGCCGTCGCGCACGAGCGACGCGAACAGCGCGAGCTGGCCGACCGTGCGGCCGCGTTCGCCTTCGACGCGTGCGCGCGGCAGGCCCGTTTCGGCGACGCAGCGCTCGATCAGGTCGTCGCCGAGCGCCATGATGTGGCGGCCGATCGCGTCGAGAAACGCGGCGCGTGCGTCGAGCGTCGTTTCGCGATACGTGTCGAACGCGTCGTCGGCGAGCGCGCAGGCCGTCTCCAGGTCGTGCAGGCTCGCGCCGCCGAAAGCGGGTTCGAGTGGCTCGCCGGTCGCGGCGGCGATCGCGTGGAGGGTGCCGTTCTGTCCGGCGACGGCGGACTGGCCGATCAGGAGCTGACCTGTGAGTTGCATGGTTTTCCTCGAAAAAAACAGGGGCCGGGTGTGGTGCACCCGGCCGGAGTGATGGTGAGAAAGCGGGCGGGTGCGTCAATCCTCGTCGTCGTCGAGCTGCAGCTTGTCGGAACGGACGCCCGTATTCGCGCCCCAGTAGTAGATGACGAGCGCGACGGCCGCGACGACGACCGTGTCGTACGGATGCGCGAGCCGGCCCGTGCCGCCGAAGCTGCCGAGATACGACAGCACGATCATCGCGGCATAAAACGCGATCAGCCACGCGGACGAGCGCACCTGTTCGGCGAGGCTCAGGTGCGCGGTCGGCACCCAGCGGCGGCACGCGAGATAGATGACGAACATCGCGATCTGCAGGCCGAGCAGCCAGGACACCGTGCTCCAGCCCGACCAGTAGACGATCAGCGCGGCGATCACGAACGACGCGGGGCCGGTGATGCCGAACGCGCTCGCGCGGAACGGCCGCGGCAGGTCGGGCGCGGTGCGGCGCAGCGCGGCGACCGATACCGGCGCGACCGCGTAGCTCAGCACCAGCGCGGCCGACACGATGTTGATCAGCGCTTCCCACGACGGGAACGGCATCGTCCAGAAGATCGCGAGGCCGAACGTGAGCCACAGGCCCGCGCGCGGGATGCCCGACGCTTCGTCGACGCGCGTGAACACCTTGAAGAAGGTGCCCGTCTTCGCCCAGCCGTAGACCACGCGCGGCGTCGCGTTCATGTAGATGTTGCCGCAGCCGCTCGGCGAGATCATCGCGTCGGCGACGACCATCACCGCGAGCCAGCCGACGCCGAGCGCGAGCGCGATGTCGCGGTACGGCAGCGTGAACGCCTTGCTGACGTCGTGCCAGCCGCCGGCGAGCATCGCGGTCGGGATGCTGCCGATGAACGCGAGCTGCAGCAGCACGTAGATCAGCGTCGACAGCAGGATCGACAGGATCAGCGCGATCGGGATCGTGCGCTGCGGATTGCGCACCTCGCTCGCGACCGACACGATCGGCGTGAGCCCGAGGTACGCGAAGATGATGCCGCCCGCGGACACGGCCATCTCGATGCCCGGCATGCCGAACGGCGCGAAGCCGTGCACGGTCAGGTTCGCGGGCTTGAAGAACGTGAACAGCACGCCGATCACCGCGAGCGGCACGATGAACTTGAAGATGCTGATGATATTGTTCGCCTTCGCGAACGTCTTCACGCTCGAATAGTTCAGGTAAAAGAAGAAGCAGAGCAGCGCGGCCTGCACGAGCCAGCCGATCGTCGTCGGGTCGCTCGATCCTTCTACGGTCAGGCCAGGAAACCACGCGGCCGCGTACTGGCGCGCGGCGACGACTTCGATCGCGATCAGGCTCGAGAACGCGATCAGCGTGATGAAGCCCATCAGGTAGCCGAGCAGCGGGCCGTGCGAGAACACCGGGTAGCGGACCACGCCGCCCGCGCGCGGCAGCGCGGCGCCGAGTTCGCAGTAGACGATGCCGAGCAGCAGCACCGCGAAGCCGCCGAGCAGCCACGAGAAGATGCCGGCCGGGCCCGCGATCGTCGACACGTGACTCGCGGCGAACAGCCACCCCGAACCGAAAATGGCGCCGAGACCGATGAACGTGAGATCGGTCAGCGACAACTGTTTCTTGAACTTGCCGTGACCCGCGTCGGGGTGCACGGCACGGGAAAGCGGGACGGACGGGTGAGCGTTGCCTTGGCCTGGCATGGGCTTGTCTCCTGGGGGAATGGCGGTGCAGGCGTCGAGTGCGCCGCGCTCCGACGGAGCCGCGCGCACGCCTGCCGGCCGGCGTCGCCCGGTTCGAACGACCGGGGCGGGCCGCGGGCCGTTCACAAGCGGCGCACGCTGGCGCCGGGGCGAACGGGCCCGCAGGCCATGCCGGACCGGAGACGGGGGCGCGCCCGGCGGGAGGCCCGCGCGCCCCCCCCCGGGACGTCGCTCAGAGACCGACGTCGGGCAGCGCCGGGCGCGTGTCGAGCGCCTTCGCGACGATTGCCTTCACTTCCGCGAGCGTGTCGCCCTGCAGCGCGAGGCGCGGCGGACGCGTGACTGCGCTGCCGCGGCCGACCAGCTCTTCGCACAGCTTGATGCACTGCACGAGGTCGGGGCGCGCGTCGAGGTGCAGCAGCGGCATGAACCAGCGGTACAGCGCGAGGGCTTCGTCGAAGCGCTTTTGCTTCGCGAGGCGGAACAGCGTCTCGCCTTCCTTCGGGAACGCGTTCGACATGCCCGACACCCAGCCTTCGGCGCCGACCGCGATGCTCTCGACCACGACGTCGTCGAGGCCCGCGAACAGCACGAAGCGATCGCCGACCGCGTTGCGCAGGTCGATGAAGCGGCGCGTGTCGCCCGACGAATCCTTGAAGCAGACGATGTTCTCGCAGTCCTGCAGCGCGATCAGCACGTCGGGCGTCACGTCGTTCTTGTAGATCGGCGGGTTGTTGTAGACCATCACCGGCAGGTCGGTGCTCGTCGCGACCGCGCGGAAGTGCGCGGCGGTTTCATGCGGCTTCGCCGAGTAGACCAGCGCGGGCATCACCATCACGCCGTCGACGCCGACGCGCTGCGCTTCGCGCACCGTGTTGCGCGCGAATTCGGTCGTGAATTCGGCGATGCCGGCGATCACCGGAATCTTGCCGCCGGCCGCGTCGCGCGCGGCCTCGATCACCTGCAGCTTCTCGCTCGTCGACAGCGACGTGTTTTCGCCGACCGTGCCGCAGACCACGAGGCCCGACACGCCGTCGTTCACCAGGTTCTTCACCACGCGGTGCGTGGCGTCGATGTCGAGGGAAAAGTCCGGCTTGAACTGGGTGCTGACGGCCGGGAAAACCCCGGTCCACTGAATGGCTTTGCGGCTCACTGAAATCTCCTACGTTCGTATCGGTCGGCCGACAGGTGTGTCGGTGTGGCAACCAGTATCGCCGCGCAAATGCCCATCACGCTTGAGTCGTATCGCGGAGCAAAATGACGAAATCGGCACAGCGGCCGCCCGGCGCGCGAAGGGCGCCTCGCACTATGCCGATTTCGTCGTCGTCCTCATCGAAAAGCCACAAGCGGACGGACGCGCGACAGAGGAAGCTATGCTCCTTTCCCCACTTCGGACGGCTCATGATGAAGCGCATCCAGATCATCGATTCGCACACGGGCGGCGAACCCACTCGGCTCGTCGTGTCCGGTTTCCCTTCGCTCGGCAGCGGCACGATGGCCGAGCGCCGCGACGTGCTCGCGCGCGAGCACGATTGTTATCGCACCGCGTGCATCCTCGAACCGCGCGGCAGCGACGTGCTGGTCGGCGCGCTGCTGTGCGAGCCGGTATCGCCCGACGCGGCGGCCGGCGTGATCTTCTTCAACAATAGCGGCTATCTCGGGATGTGCGGGCACGGCACGATCGGCGTCGTGCGCACACTGCATCACATGGGGCGCATCCGGCCCGGCGTGCATCGGATCGAAACGCCGGTCGGCACCGTCGAGGCGACGTTGCACGACGACCTGTCGGTCAGCGTGCGCAACGTGCCCGCGTATCGTCACGCGAAGGGTGTCGCGGTCGACGTGCCGGGTTACGGCCCCGTGAAGGGCGACATCGCATGGGGCGGCAACTGGTTCTTCCTGATCAGCGACCACGGGCAGCGCGTCGCCGGCGACAACGTCGCGGCGCTCACCGCGTATGCGTCGGCCGTGCGCGAAGGGCTCGAACGCGCGGGCATCACCGGTGCGAACGGCGGCGAGATCGACCATATCGAGCTGTTCGCCGACGATTCCGAGCACGACAGCCGCAGCTTCGTGCTGTGCCCGGGCCTCGCATACGACCGTTCGCCGTGCGGCACCGGCACGAGCGCGAAGCTCGCGTGCCTCGCGGCCGACGGCAAGCTCGCGCCGGGCGCCGTGTGGCGGCAGGCGAGCGTGATCGGCAGCGTGTTCCAGGCCAGCTACGAGCAGGCCGACGGCGGCATCGTGCCGACGATTCGCGGCAGCGCGCACTTGAGCGCGGAAGCGACGCTGCTGATCGAGGAAGACGATCCGTTCGGCTGGGGCATCGTGTCGTGAGCGACGCAAGTACCGACGTCGTCGTGATCGGCGCCGGCATCGTCGGCGCGGCGTGCGCGCACGAACTCGCGCAGCGCGGGCTGCGCGTACTCGTCGTCGACGACGCGAGCGGCGGTGCGACCGGCGCGGGGATGGGCCACCTCGTCGCGATGGACGACAACGCGGCCGAGCTCGCGTTGAGCCATTACTCGATCGAGCTGTGGCGCGCGTTGAGCGGCGAGATGCCGGAAGGCTGCGCGTACCGCAACTGCGGCACGCTGTGGCTCGCGGCCGACGCGCACGAAATGGATCTCGCGCGCGCGAAGCAGGCGACGCTTGCCGCGCACGGCGTGGCCGGCGAGCTGATCGACGCGGCGACGCTCGCGCAGCTGGAGCCGATGCTGCGCGCGGGGCTTGGCGGCGCGCTGAAGATTCCGGGCGACGCGATCCTCTATGCGCCCGTTACCGCGAACTGGCTGCTGCAGCGTGTCCCGCGCATCACGTTGCGCCGCGACCGGGCCGTTGCGGTCGATGGGCCAAGCGTGACGCTCGCGAGCGGCGACACATTGCGCGCGGAACGCGTGGTCGTCGCGAACGGCGTCGCGGCGCGCACGCTGCTGCCCGAGTTGCCGCTGCGCCCGAAAAAGGGCCACCTGCTGATCACCGACCGCTATCCGGGCCACGTGTCGCACCAGCTCGTCGAGCTTGGCTATGCGGCGAGCGCACATGCGAGCGACGGCACGTCGGTCGCGTTCAACGTGCAGCCGAGGCCGACCGGCCAGTTGCTGATCGGCTCGTCGCGCCAGTTCGACACCGAGGACGCGCGCGTCGAGCCGCCGGTGCTCGCGCGGATGCTGCGCCGCGCGGTCGGCTACCTGCCGGATCTGGCCGACCTGAACGGGATCCGCTCATGGACAGGGTTCCGTTCCGCGAGCCCCGACGGCCTGCCGCTGCTCGGCGAGCACCCGGCGCGGCCCGGCGTGTGGCTCGCGGTCGGGCACGAAGGGCTCGGCGTGACGACCGCGCCGGGCAGCGCGCGGCTCGTCGCCGCGCAGATGGCCGGCGAACGGCCGCCCATCGATATCGAACCGTATTTGCCGGGACGCTTCCTGACCGCGTCCCCCGTAGCCGGAGCGCTGACATGATCATTCATTTGGACGGCCGCGCGCTGACGGTGGCCGACGGCGCGACCGTCGCGGCCGCCGTCGCGGCGAGCGGCGACGACACGACGCGCGTGTCGTGCACGGGTGCGGCGCGTGCGCCGTTTTGCGGAATGGGCATTTGCCAGGAGTGCCGGATGACGATCGACGGCCGCCGCCGGCTGGCTTGCCAGACGCTGTGCCGCGACGGGATGCAGGTGGAGCGCATCAGATGAAACAGGAACGACTGAGTGTCGACGTCGCGATCGTCGGGGCGGGCCCGGCCGGGCTGTCGGCCGCGCGGGCCGCCGCGCAAAGCGGTGCAACGGTTGCGATCGTCGACGACAACCCGCGGGCGGGCGGGCAGATCTGGCGGCAAGGCGCAGCGGCCACGCCGGTTTCGGCCGCCGTCGAACGCCTTGCCGTACTGAGGCAGCCGAACGTCACGCACCTCGCAGCGACGCGCATCGTCGCCGAAACGCAGCCGGGCACGCTGCTGCTCGAGGACGACGAGCGCGGGCTGCTGCTCGATTTCCGGACGCTGATTCTGTGCTGCGGCGCACGCGAGCTGCTGCTGCCGTTCCCGGGCTGGACGCTGCCGGGCGTAACGGGTGCGGGCGGCTTGCAGGCGCTGATCAAGTATGGCCTCGACGTGCGCGGGCAGCGCACGGTGATCGCGGGCAGCGGGCCGCTGCTGCTGGCGAGCGCGGCGACGGCACGTCAGGCCGGCGCGCGGGTGTCGCACGTGCTGGAACAGGCCGCGTGGGGCGACGTGGCAGGCTTCGGTGCGGGACTGTGGCGCTGGCCGTCGAAGCTTGCGCAGGCCGCGAAGCTCGTCACGGCCGCCTATCGGCCGGACGCGCACGTCGTCGAAGCGTTCGGCGACACGCGGCTCGAACGCGTGCGGATTCGCCACGGCGATCGCGAGTTCGACGTCGACTGCGACCGGCTCGCGTGCGGCTTCGGACTCGTGCCGAACACCGTGCTGCCGAGCCATCTCGGCTGCCGGATAGAGAACGGCGCGGTGGCGGTCGACACGCACCAGCGTACGAGCCGCGACGGGTACTTCGCGGCCGGCGAGTGTACGGGCGTCGGCGGCAGCGAGCTGGCGATGGTCGAAGGCGCAATCGCCGGTTATGCGGCGACCGGGCAGACGGCGCCATTGGCCGCGCTCGTCGCGCGGCGCGCGCACTGGCAGGCTTTCGCAGATGCCGTACGCGAGCGTTTCGCGATCCGCGAGCCGATCCGCCGGCTTGCGCGGCCCGATACGCTGCTGTGCCGCTGCGAGGATGTGCGCTTCGATGCGGTTGCGCAGGAGCCGGGCTGGACGGCTGCGAAGCTGCAGTCGCGTTGCGGGATGGGCGCATGCCAGGGCCGTGTTTGCGGCGCGGCCGCACAGGTGCTGTTCGGCTGGACGCCGCCGGTGCCGCGCACACCGCTCGTGCCCGCGCGGGTCGGCACGCTGATGCTCGACGGCACGGCGTCCTGCGACGGCGCGTGACGCGCTACGGCGAAGCGGCCCGGTTGGCGCCGGGCCGCGTCATTCAATCCACCTTCACTTTCTCCCATCCCTCCACCTGAGGCGCCGCACAGGCACTCGATCGTCGCGGCCACGGCCGCGTGATTCGCGTTGTCGAGGTGCCAGTACATCGAAACCGCGCCCTGGCTCTCGAGTTCCATCGGCACGAGGCCGGCGCGAGGCATGGTTCGCGTCGATGCGATGCGATGCGTGCGTCGGCCACGAGTGTGATTGCGGGCGAGCAAGCTCGAGCGAAGAGGGCGCAAGGTTGCCGATGGGTAAATAGCAGAAAGCGATATTATATGAATTGATATACTATTCATTCTTTAATTGTCTTCCCGCCTCGATGAACAACGATCTTCCCGCCGGGCTGCCCGAGCCCGACCAGATGCGCGCAGCCGCCGAATCGGCCTGCGCGCTCCTCAAGGTGCTGTCGAATCCCGACCGGCTGCTGCTGCTATGCGAACTGTCGCAGGGCGAGCGCTGCGTGAGCGATCTCGAGACGACGCTGGACATCCGCCAGCCGACGCTGTCGCAGCAACTCGGCGTATTGCGGGACAACGCGCTGGTCCGCACGCGCCGCGAAGGCAAGAACATCCACTATTCGCTCGACAGTCCGGCCGCGATCGCGGTAATGGGCGTGCTGTACGAACAGTTCTGCGGCCCGGCCGCGAAGGGGACACGCGATGCAGCTTGATGCGCTTCATTTCACGCCTTGGCTGTCGCTGGCCGGCGGCGTGCTGATCGGGCTCGCGGCCGCATGGCTCGTCGCGTTCAACGGCCGGATTGCCGGCATCAGCGGCATCGTCGGCGGCCTGTTCACGGCGGGTTCCGGAGAGCGCGACTGGCGCGTCGCATTCGTCGCCGGTCTGATCGCCGCACCGCTCGCGATGCGCGTCGCAGAAGCCGGCCTGACGCCGCAGATCGACGCAAGCTGGCCCGAGTTGATGGCGGCCGGCCTGCTGGTCGGGATCGGCACGCGATATGCGGGCGGCTGCACGAGCGGCCACGGCGTGTGCGGGATGTCGCGCGGCGCGCTGCGTTCGGTGGTCGCGACCGTGACTTTCATGATCGCGGGCTTCGTGACCGTATTCGTGCGGCGGCACGTGCTGGGAGGCTGACATGCAGGCAGGATTCGCGTTTCTGGCGGGGCTGCTGTTCGGCGTCGGCCTCATCGTGTCGGGCATGGCCAATCCGCAGAAAGTGCTCGGCTTTCTTGATCTGGCGGGCCGCTGGGATCCGTCGCTCGCGTTCGTGATGGCCGGTGCGACGGGCGTTGCCGTGTTCGCGTTCGCATGGGCGAAGCGCCGGACGCGGTCGTGGCTCGGCTTGCCGATGCAGTTGCCGGCCTTGCGGGCGATCACCGTGCGCCTGGTCGCCGGAAGCGCCGTGTTCGGCATCGGCTGGGGGATGGCCGGGTTCTGCCCGGGGCCCGCGATCGTGTCGATCGGCTTCGGGTCGGCCAAGGGGATCGGGTTCGTCGTCGCGATGCTGGCCGGGATGGCGATATTCGAGTGGGTCGAGCGTCGCAGGAACTTGCGGTGATTCGATGGCCGTCGCGTGCCGGGCAGGCTGCGGCGGACGACGCGGTTTCTTCGGATGAGGATGGCTGGAGCGCAGTGCGTTCGCTCGTTGCCGCGATGATGCGGTGGCTGCGTGGCCGTCTCCGCGAGTGGGTGAATCGGCAAGTCGGCAAGTTGCGACGTCAGGAATGCTCTCGCACATGATGGCCGCCGCGCACCCGCCCGGACAGCCGGCGCAGGATCGCGCGCCACGCCGCGAGCATGCCTCGGCGGCCGGCAGGCTCCACGACCGCCGTGCTGACCGCGCCGGCGCCGCCGGCCGACAACGCCACGTGACCGGCCGTCTCGAGCATCAGGCATTCGCCTTCGTCGAGCACGCGGCGAATGTACTGCGGCGCGTCGGGCAGCCAGTCGAGCCCGCCGTGACGCAGCGTGACCGCGAGCGCACCGTCCAGCACGATCACCTGGCTGCCCTTGTCGAACCACGCAAAGTGGCTTTGCCCGGCGTCGAGCCGGATATGTTGCGTCCGCATGGCGATCCCTTTTCCCGGTTGCGCGGCCTCGCGACGGCGAGGCGACAGCGTGCAGTCAGGTTAGGGAAACAGGCGCGGGCACGACAGATTCAGGGGACGGGAATCTGTTGCGGTGCAGGCGCCGATTTTGCGTCGCTGTATCGGTGGTTTTTCCCGGAATCTGTATCTGGCGTGCACCCGGACGCGCGGGCACGATGGCCCGCATGACGCCTTTCGCCGACGCATCCCGCACGCCTTTGCCGATGGACGGCGAGCCACTTTACGAACGGCTCGCCGAACATTACCGCCGCATCATCGCGGCCGGCACGCTGTCGCCCGGCGACCGGATGCCGTCGGTGCGCGCATTCATGGCGCAGCACGGCGTCAGCCTGTCGACCGCGATCCAGGCATTCCGGCGGCTCGAGGATACGGGCTGGTGCGAGGCGAAGCCGCGCTCGGGCTACTTCGTGCGGCGCCGCGCGTCGGCCGTGCTCGAAACGCTGCCGGAAAGCGACGGGCCGCCGCTAAGCGTCGAGCCGCCGTTCGCGGGCCTGCACGAACGTGTGTCGCGCGTGATCGACCGCGCGAATACGGCAACCGATGCGTTGAATCTCGGCGGCGCGTCCGCGCTGGCCGCGCTGTATCCGACCGAGCGCCTGCAGGCGCTGGCGATCCGGCTGCTGCGGCGCAAGCCGACGCTGCTGACCGACGCGGGGCCTGTCGGCGGTTCGCCCGAATTCCGGCAGACGATGGCCAAACGCGCGCTGTCGTACGGCGTGACCGTGTCGCCGGACGACGTGATGTCGACGAGCGGCGGCGTCGATGCGGTGAATCTCGCGCTGCGTGCGGTGGCGCGTCCAGGCGACACGATTGCGATCGAATCGCCGGCCTTCTTCGGCTTGATCCAGTTGCTCGAAAGTCTCGGTTTGCGCGCGCTCGAAATCCCGGCCAGCCCGACGACCGGCCTGTCGATCGAGGCGCTCGAAGTGGCGCTGACCGCGTATCCGGACATTCGGGCCGTGGTCGTCGTACCGAACCTGCAGAACCCGCTCGGCTGCGTGATGCCCGACGAACGCAAGGCCGCGCTCGTCGCGCTGTGCTCGCGCCACGGCGTGGCCGTGATCGAGGACGAGCCGTATCGCGAGCTCGTCGAGGCGCCGCAGGCGGTCAAGCCGGCCAAGGCATGGGACCGCGACGGCACGGTGATCTACTGCCCGTCGTTCAACAAGGTGCTGGCCCCCGGGATGCGGCTCGGCTGGATGAGTGCGGGGCGCTGGCATGCGCGCGTGAAGATGCTGAAGTTCGCGCACAGCCGGCACAATGCCGCGTTGCTGCAGGCCGTTGCCGCCGAATTCGTCGGCTCGGGTGCGTTCGATCGCCATCTGCGCCGGTTTCGCGAACAGTTGCGCGTGCAGCGCGATGCGACGATCGACGCGATTGCACGGCATTTTCCGGCCGGAACCCGGATGAACCAGCCGCCGGGCGGGATGCTGCTGTGGATCGCGTTGCCGGAAGGCGTGCGTTCCGACGCGCTGTTCGATGCCGCGCTGGCGCATGGAGTAAAGATCGCGCCCGGTTCGATCTTCTCGAATTCCGACCGCTTCGACGCTTATATCCGGCTTGCGTGCACGCGCGTGTTCGATGCGGCGCACGAGGCGGCTTTTGAAACGCTCGGCCGCCTGATACGCGATGCCGCGGCGGCCGCATAAGCACGGCGGCTGCCGGCCGTGCTCGCGCACGCGGGATCGCTCCGGCAGGCCGCTGCCGTGTCAGCGGCCTGCCGAATGCGAAGCGAGGTGCTGGCGGATCAACGACAGGTAACGATCGCCGACCGAGAAATCGCGTGCGACGCGCGGCCGTTCGGCCTGGCGCAGCGTGGCCGGCGCGCTCATGCCCAGATACCGGCAGACGGCCGACGGAAACGGCTTGCGCGTATGCCCGAGCTGGCGCGCCGCGCGCTCGACGCGGGCGTCGCCGACCTGGGCACGAAGCCATGCCAGCACTTGGCGATCGGTGTCGTTGACGATACGGACCAGATGTTCCATCGCGCACCTCACTGTTCATAAATACAGTACTGTAAATATAACCAGTGTTTGCGGCGGCCGCAAGCGGGCGCGCTTGCGGCTGGCCGTTCGGCCAGGGTCAGCGCGCCGGCGGGGTGGTTCGGCGGTACGGCGATCCGGAGATCCTGGCAGCGGGGGCGGCAGGGGGAGCAGCCGCGACGATGCCCGTATAGCGCGCGTCGGTCAGCGTGCCGAGGAACGCGACGATGTCGTCGATTTCCGCGTCGGTCAGCGCGGGCGGCGTGCCGGGCCGGCGGTTCATCGGCGTCGAGTTGACGTTGATGTTGCCGCGATAGGCGGCCGGCACGTCGTCGAACGTCCCGGCGCCGTGATACCAGAAGCCGGGGTCGGTCGAGCGCGTGTTGTAGAACGCGACCGCGTCGCGCAGCGTCGTGAACACGCCGTTGTGCATGAAGGTCTGCTTGACCGCGACGTTGCGCAGCCCCGGCGTGCGCAGGTAGCCGCACCATTGCGTCGGCTCGGGCCAGCGCAGCCGCCGTGCGGTGTCGCACAGCCCGTTGTCGAAATGGCGCGGATCGCGGTTCGCAGGCAGCGCGCGGTTGCGCGGCACGGCGATCGCGTCATAACCGAAATCGGTGAACAGCGAGCGCTCCGGGCGGCTCGACGTGTCCGACAGCGTATGGCAGGTCATGCAGTTGCCCTTGTCCGGATTCCGGAACAGCGCGAGGCCGCGCATCTCGGCCGGTGCGAGCGGTTTGCGCGTGCGCAGGAACGCGTCGAAGCGCGACGTGAACGGTGCCATCTCGTCGCTTTGCAGATAGGCTTCGACAGCCGAACCCAGCGCGCGCACGAGTTGCTCGGGATCGCGTCGCACCGGCGCGCCGAAGCGCGCGGCGAGATCGGGCGCGAGTTCGGTCGCATTGACCTTGCGCAGCAGCGCGGCCGGCGATCGGTTGTTCATCTCGTTCGGATCGAACAGCGGCCCGCGGATCTGCTCGGCGAGCGTATCCGCGCGGCCATCGCTGAAGAGTCCGCCGAACGGCGACGGCGCGGGCGCATCGTCGTCCTGGTAGAAGTGGCGGCGCGGCACGTAGCGAACATAAAGCAGCGACGGCGCATTGCGCCGGCTGAAGCGCCCGGGCCGGCTGCCTTCCGGCACGCCGGGCCCCGCGAGCGAAGCCGCCGACAGCGTCGGTGCGAACGCACGGCCCGGATCGTGGCAGCCCGCGCACGACATGCCGCGCGGCTCGGACAGCCGCGGGTCGAAGAAGATCCGGCGGCCGAGCGCGACGAGCGACGGATCGGGCGCGAAGCGTGCGGTGGCCGCGTCGATCTTGCCCGTCACCTGCGGCGTGCCGTTGCCGATCGTGTCGACGACGCGCGACGGCGGCGCGCCGGGGAGCAGGACCGTTTCGGACGGAGCGGCGTGCGCCGCCAGCGCCAGGCCGGCGAGCACGGCCGCGGCAAGCGTGTGCAGCGTTTGCCGGCCGCGCGCAACGCGGCCGACATCTCGAACCTCTTCACTCACGGCGCAATGAACCCCGTCTTGTCGCAGGCGAGCGTCGTGCCCGACTGGTTGCACGACGCGAGCAGCTTGCCTGCCGCCGAATACGCACGGAACACCCAGCCCGTCGCGGGTGCCGCACGGCGTTCCATGATCAGGAAGCCGAAGCTGTTGTTGTGCGACAGCCGCTCGATCACGGCGCCCGGTGCCGGCGTCAGGCCGGCCGGGAACGGGTCGGGCAGTGCGACGTCGAGGTTGTCGCCGCCGTTGCCGGACACGATCGTCGCCGGGTGCCCGGACGAAAAGTTGATCGCCTGGAAGTCGTGCACGTGACCGTGCAGCGCGACGTGTACGCCCGGCGGGTAGTACGCCTGCGCGTTGAGGCTCGCCATCACCGACTGCAGTGCGAGGTTGCCCGGCGCGGGCGTGCTGCCGGCGATCGGCGCGAATGCGAGGATCGGGTGATGGTTCGTGAAGATCGTCGTCGTCATGCCGGCCTTCGACGCGAGCGCGGCCACCGTCTGGAACTGCTTCTGGTAGATGCCGAATTGCGCGTCGGTCGTCTTGAGCGGCGTGCGGCCGACCTTCGCGGTGTCGAACACGATCACCTGCGAGCCGCCGCCGAGCGACACCGCATAGGGTTCCGAATAGTTCGCGTTGGTGTCGTTGGCCGGATCGTCGCACGAACGGGCGGCCGAATACGGGCGCGGATCGAGGAAGCGGTACCAGCCCTGGCCTGCGCGCGCGCATTCCTCGTGGTTGCCGCGCACGACGACCCACGGCGCCTTCGCGAGCAGCGGTGCGGCCGGGCGGAACAGGTCGGCCTGCCACGTATCCCAGCCATAGCCCCACGGGCTGTCCTTGCAGCCGGCGATGTCCGGCGGGCATGCGTTCTCGCGATAGTGGTAGTCGCCGACGTGCAGCACCAGGTCGGGCGACAGCTTCGCGACGCTGGCCGCGATTGTGTCGAACGGCCAGACCGTCGCGTCGTTGCACGCCTGCCATGCGTTGTCGGCCTTCTTCATTCGGCAGCCGGTGTCGGCGATGATCGCGATGCGCTGCGGCTGCGCCTTCGGCAGCGGCAGCGTGCGGCCCGCGACGCTCGCCGCCTGTGCATCGGCCGGCAACGTCGTTTCGCAGACGGAGACCGGGAAGCTCGACGGCTTCGAATCGGCCGGGTCGCTGGCGGTCGGCCGCTGGGCCGGGGTCGCGGCGCCGGCGCGCAGCGTCATGCGCGACAGCTTGCCGTCGACGGTCAGTTGCGGACACAGCGGATCGCCGGCCGACGCGGGAGTGTAGTTCGTGATGACGCGCGCGATCGCCTGGTTCGCGTCGCCGATCTCGACCCACGCGGCCTGGACGTTGACCGACGCACTGGCCGGATCGGCCGGCGAATCGATGTGATTCGAGCACGCGGACAGCGCGGCGAGGGCAACAAGGGGGGCGCAGCGCGCGAGCAGGGCGCGCGGGAGGAGTCGTCGCATGGGAGGCACCGTAGGAAAGTCGTCAACGATACGCAGCACGAATGTAAGAAATGTGAAAAACGGGGCGCGGCGGGGTGCTCGTCTACGCGCAGGGTTTCGCGGCCGGGGCCTTGACCTCAAGCCGGCTTGAAGCAGCACAGTGCGCTTTATGATCAATGAACCAGAAGGGGAATCGACGATGGAAACCAACCGGCCCAACGGCGAACAATCGGCGCTGTGGAATGGCCCGTCGGGGCGTGCATGGGTCGATGCGCAGGCGCCGATCGACCGGATGTTCGAGCCGTTCGAGGCGCTGCTTGCCGATGCGGCGGCCGCGTCGTCGGCGCGCAACGTGCTCGACGTCGGCTGCGGCACGGGCGCGGTCACGCTTGCGATCGCGCGCCGGCTCGGCACGGACGCGCAATGCATGGGTATCGACATCTCGGCCCGGATGATCGATGCCGCGCAGGCGCGCGCCGAACGCAGCGGCATTCATGCCCGCTTCGTGTGCGCGGACGTGCAGACTCATGCGTTCGAGCCCGCGAGTGTCGACCTGATCGTGTCGCGCCTCGGCGTGATGTTCTTCGCCGACCCGGTCCGGGCCTTCGCGAATCTGCGGCTCGCGGCGCGGCCGGATGCACAAATGCGGTTCGTCGCATGGCGCAGCGCGGCCGACAACCCGTTCATGACGACGGCCGAGCGGGCCGCCGCGCCGTTGCTGCCGAACCTGCCCGCGCGCCGGCCCGGCGCGCCGGGGCAGTTCGCGTTCGGCGACCGGCAGCGGATCGCGTCGGTGCTGTCGGACAGCGGCTGGGCCGACATTGCGATCGAGCCGGTCGACAGGGCGTGCGTGCTGCCCGAGCCCGCGCTGGACGACTACATCGCGCGGCTGGGCCCGGTCGGACTCGCGCTGCTGGAGACGGACGACGCGACGCGGCGGCGCGTGGTCGAGAAGGTGCGTGTCGCGTTCGAGCGTTACGTGCACGGCACAGAGGTGCGTTTCGACGCGGCGTGCTGGCTCGTGACGGCGCGCGCGCCGTCTGCGTAACGCGTTGCGATAAAGCGGATCAGGGCAGGCGCGTCGGCCGCCTGTTGGCCCCGCGTGTTGCCGTTCGCGCCTGACTGACGAAGCCGCGCCGCGCGACATGCACGCGTCAGCGTTTCCGCGCGCGCAGCATCAGCCACGCGCAACCTCCGGCAACCAGCGCGAGGCCGAGCAGGACGGCTTCGACGCCGAGCGCGAAGCCGGGCGGCATTTCACCGCTGTTCGGCACGGGCGACAGGTTGCCGCCCATCGCGATGGCGCCGCCGGCCAGCAGCGCCATGCAGACGATCCAGTAGGCCTTGCCGCGCGGCGCCGCGGCCCGGATCCGCCACAGCGCGATGCCGGCTCCGCCGAGATAAAGCACGGCGAGCGTGCCGAGCGCGACGAGGTCGGCGGCGCGGCTTTGCAGGAGCCCGCTCATCGTGCGGCTCCGCCGAACGCGCCCGGCCGGCGGGGCGCAGCGAGGGCTGCGGCGTACGTGCTCATTCGGCCTCCGTCGCGTGTCCCGGCGCGCGGCTCAGCAGATGCGTACGCTTGTCGGCCGCGAGCGACACGTAGCGTTCGTACTGGCGCAGCACGTCGGCGATCACTTCGTCGCCGCGCAGGTATTCGACGTCGTAGCCGAGCCGCCCGTCCTCGAAGAACGTGACGATCCCGTACACGTGCGCACGGGCCGCTTCCGGCTCGGCCGCCTCGCGCACCAGGTACGCGGCCGCGGATTTCACCGTCACGCGAACGCCGTACACGAAATCGCGGTGCTCGGCGGTCGGCACGGTGAGCCGCACGGCGTCGTCGCTGTCGCGCTGCACGTGCGCATCGACGCCGCTCGCGCGCAGTTCGTCGGCGACCTTGCGCAGCGCGGGCTCGACCATCTCGGCGACGAACTGGCGCGCCTCGGCCTCGGTCGTCTGCCGCAGGATGTGCGTCAGCCGGTGGCGCCAGTGCTGGCCGGTCCAGTAGCTCGCCGCAGGCGCGATCTCCTGCGAATAGTGCGCGCGGTCGGCCGCGAGCCCGCGCCACAGCCCGTAGCAGAGCGCGAGCATGATGATGGCGACAGGCAGCGCGGCGATCAGCGTCATCGCCTGCAATGCGCCGAGCCCGCCGGCGACCAGCAGCACCGCGGCCGTCACGCCGAGCAGCGCGGCCCAGAACAGCCGTTGCCAGACGGGCGAATGCGCGTTGCCGCGCGTCGCGATCTGGTCGATCACGAACGCGCCCGAATCGGCGGACGTGACGAAGAACACCGCGATCAGCACGATCGCGGCGATCGACAGCAGTTGCGACAGCGGCAGGAAATCGAAGAAGCGGAACAGCAGCGCATCGACGTTGGTGGCCGTTTGCGCGAGTGCGCCGGCCGCGCCGTGCGTGTCGAGCCAGATCGCGCTGTTGCCGAACACGGTCATCCACACGAGATTGAACGCGGTCGGCACGAGCAGCACGCCGATCACGAACTGGCGGATCGTGCGGCCGCGCGAGATGCGCGCGATGAACATGCCGACGAACGGCGACCACGAGATCCACCACGCCCAGTAGAGGATCGTCCAGCCGCCGAACCAGCCTTCCTCGCGCGGCGACGCATACGCATAGGTGCGAAACGACAGGTCGACGAGATTCGACAGGTACTGGCCGATGTTGTCGCCGAGCGCGCGGAACAGGAATGCCGTCGGGCCCGCGACGACCACGAACGCGAGCAGCAGGAACGCGAGCAGCAGGTTCAGCTCGGACAGCCGGCGCACGCCCTTGTCGAGGCCGCTGGCGGCCGACAGGCCCGCGAGCAGCACCACGATCGCGACGAGCCCGATGCGAAACAGATTGCTGCCGGTGTCCCAGCCGACGACCGTATGCAGGCCCGCGCTCATCTGCATCACGCCATAGCCGAGCGTGGTCGCGATGCCGGCGACCGTGCCGACCAGCGCGAATGCATCCACGGTATGGCCGATCCAGCCGTTCACGCGTTCGCGCAGCACCGGATACAGGCCCGAGCGCAGCGTCAGCGGCAAGTTGTAGCGGAACCCGAAATATGCGAGCACGAGCCCCATCAGCCCGTAGATCGCCCACGCATGGAAGCCCCAGTGGAAGAAGGTCATCAGCATCGCCTCGCGCGCGGCGGCGGGCGTGCCGGGGTCGACGGTCGGCGGTTTCAGGAAGTGCTGCATCGGCTCGCCGACGCCGAAATACATGAGGCCGATGCCCATGCCGGCCGCGAACAGCATGGCCGTCCACGACACGAAGCTGAACTCGGGTTCGGCGTCGTCGGGGCCGAGCCGGATGTTGCCGAAATCGCTCGCGGCGATCAGCACGAGAAACACGAGGAACGTGGTGACGGCCAGGACGTAGAACCAGTCGAAGCGCATGACGACCCATTGCTGGCCGGCGGAGAACAGCGTGCCGGCTTCGCTCGGGAGCAGCGCACAGACGGCCAGCAGTGCACCGATGACCGCGAGCGCGGGCAGGACGACCTGCGGCTTGAATGTCGTGCGCGGGGAGGGACGGGAATCTGGCATGTCGGGCATCCAGTTGTGGGCGCAACGAGGCGCGACGCCGTCCGGCGCGCACGTTGCGCGGCGGACCCTGTTACGGCGTGCGTCGAGTGTACCGTGGTGTCAGGACTGCAAGAAGGGGTATGCAGAAGGGAAAAGACTGACGAATTGTAAGGTATTGCGGCGATCGAGAACATCCGCGCGATTTGCGCGCCGGTCGAACGGGACGTGGAAAGCCGGTGGGCGCCGGGCCTCGGGCGCCCGGACGGCGCGTGCAATGTGCATCGTCCGGGGTGCGGGCAGCGCGCTGAAGGCGCTGCGGTGCGGGTTCAGAACGTGACGGCGATCCCGGCCATGCCGACGAACTGGCCGTGCGTCGTCGACGGCGTGAGCTGCTGCGAATCGCCGACGATCGGCGCCGCATCGATGACGTGGCCGGCACTTTGCGCGCCGAGCGTCTGCCCGCTCGAATGCGTGTACGCCTGCAGCGCATAGAGTGTCGTGCGCTTCGACAGGCTGTACGACTCCTTCAGCGAATACTGCTGGTAGCGGGCCGCGCTCGCGACGCCGTTCGCCTTCGATGCCAACGTGTACGCGAACGCTCCGGCCACCGAGAACGCCGGCGTGAAGCGGTACGCGGCAAGCGCGCCGTAGGTGTTGAACACGGCCGTGTCGGTGAACGCGGAACCGTTGCCGGGCAGGTACTTCACGTTCGAATAGTTGATGCCCATCGTCAGGTCGCCGAGCGTGTAGTTGCCTGCCGCCGCGACCTGCTCGACGGCCTTCGCGGTCAGGTAGCCCTGGTTCAGCACGGACACCGCGAAGCTGCCCGACGACGCGGTGGCCGGGTTCAGGAAGCCCGCCGACGAGCCCGAGCTGTTGATGCGCAGGTAGCCGGCCGCGATCCCGATCGGCCCGTTCGCATAGCGCAGCGCGGCACTGAACGTGTTGCCCTTGCCGGTCGCACCGGCAATGCCGCCGAATGCGTACATCGCGCTCGCGCTCAGCCCGGCGAAGGTCGGCGACGTATAGGTAACCGAATTGTTCACGCGGATCGTCGTATCGAGGCCGTCGATGTCACCCGGATGCGCACCCGTCGCGCCGGTCAGCCAACTGCTCGACGCGTACGGGCCGACGAACAGGAAGTAGGGCGTGTACTGGCGGCCGGCCGTCAGCGTGCCGTAGCGAGCGTTGCGCAGGCCGACGAACGCCTGGCGATTGAATATCGTGCCGGCGGCGGCCTGCGCGCCGTTGTTCAGGTTGAAGCCGGACTGCAGGTCGAAGATCGCGTGCGTGCCGCCGCCGAGATCCTCGTCGCCGCGCAGCCCGAACTTCGACGCATAAAGGTTGCCGTCGCGCATGTAGATGTTCGAGTGGCCCTGCTGGTTGTTCACGTACGCAATCGAGTCGTCGACGACGCCGTACAGCGTCACGCTGCTCTGCGCGCGGACGGCGGTCGTGCCGAGCGATGCGGCCGATAAAATCAGGATTGCATATCGATTGACGGGTGCTTTCATCGTTGATCTCCAGACTCTTTCTTCAAAGGGGGCGGGAGGTTCGGAGACCTCCTCTGTGGCGGGGGGCGGGCCGCGCGAACGGCCCGCCCGATCGGTGCGGCGTGCGCGGTCAGTGATCGAACGCGACGACGATGCGGCGCCATGCGCCGTCCTGCGCGTCCTGCTCGACGCGCGCGCCGCGGACGGCGAGCGGGCCTTGCAGCGATGCAGGCAGCAGGATCTCGACGCGGTCGGCCGGGCGGGCCGGGCGGCCGTCCCAGCGGACCGATACGCCGAGCGAGCCCGACGCCTCGCGGCCGGTCTCGATTCGCCACAGTCCGTATTCGCCGTCGCGCCACGCTTCCGTCTCGCCGTCGTCCTCGACGCATTCGCCGTACGCGACGCCGTCCTCGATGCGCGGCGCGACGAGGAAGCCGCGCGTGTCGGCGCGCGCGCCGAAATGCTGGTCCGCGACGTTCAGCGGCAGCACGCGGCCTTCACGCAGCAGCATCACCGGCGTATCGAGCGGCGCGGGCAGCGTCACGTTCGCGCCGCCGTCGAACGACTGCGCGCTCGCGCAGCACATCCAGCGCGCACCCGACGGCAGGTAGACCGAGCGTTCCGTGCGGCCGGGATCGACGACCGGCGCGACCAGCAGCCCATCGCCGAGCATCATGTCGTCGCACTCGTCGTAGCAGCGCGCATCGCCGGGGAAATCGGCGAAGGTCGGCCGCAGCACGGGCTCGTAGTGCGTCGTCGACAGCCACAGCAGGTGATAGAGGTACGGCAGCAGCCGGTAGCGCTGCTTGATCAGCGACGCGACCTGCGCGGCGATCTCCGGATACATCCACGGTTCGTTGACGGTGCCGTCGTCGTTCCACGAATGGATGCTGAAGCGCGGCATGAAGATGCCGAACTGCACCCAGCGCAGCAGGAGTTCGGGCGACGGCGCCGGCCCGGAGAAGCCGCCGATATCGTGACCGATGTTCGACACGCCCGACAGCGCGAGCCCGAGGCCCATCTTCAGGTTGTAGCGCAGCGTTTCCCACGACGTGGTGTTGTCGCCGGACCAGGTCTGCACATAGCGCTGCATGCCGGCGCCGCCGGAGCGCGACACGAGGAACGGCCGCTGCGCCGGCGCATGCGCGCGCTGCGCGTCGCGCGACGCGCGCATCATCAGCATCGTCTGCAGCACCTTCGCCTCGCGCGCGGGGAACGGCTGGCCGAAGCCGTGCGCGATCGCGTCGGGCGACCAGATCTCGTATTCGTTGTTGTCGTTCCAGGTCGACTCGATCCCGTATTCGAGCAGCGCCGACGTGACCTGCTCGCGCCACCAGCGGTACGCGTCCGGCTGCGTGAAGTCGAGATACGCGCCGACCTCGTCCCAGAACTGCACCCACGCAGGCTCGCCGGACGCCGAGCGGATCAGCAGCCCGCGTTTTGCGGCATCGTCGAACGCCGGATGGTCGCGCAGCAGGCACGGCTTGATGTTCGCGCACAGGCGGATGCCGTGGTCGCGGTAGTGCTTCACGAAACCCTTCGCGTCGGGAAACTTGTCGCGGTTCCAGTTGAACACGTAGCGCTTCGCGCCGATCGACGTATAGCCCGACGACAGGTGGAACGAATCGCACAGGATGTCGTGCGCGTCGCACTGCTCGACGAACTGGTTCATCTGCTGCTGTGCGTCCGGCGCATCGGTGTAGCTCATCGTCGAGCCCGAATAGCCGAGGCCCCATTTCGGCGTGCGCGCGGGGCGCCCGGTGAGCCACGTGAAGCGCCGCGCGGCTGCGAGCGGCGTATCGGGCGATGCGATGAAGTAGTAGTCGAGGTCGCCGTGCTCGGCGACGAAATAGCGGTACGGGCCGTGATAGTTGTCGAGCTCGCGGCCCATGTCGAACGAGCAATCCGACAGCGTGTCGTAGAAGAGGCCGAACCCCTGGCACGCAGCGGGCGACCACGTGATGTAGAACGGGATGTGCTTGTACAGCGGGTCGGTGTGCTTCGCGCTGTAGCCCATCGCGTCGATGTTGCGCATCTCGAAGCGCGCGCCCGTGCGGTCGAGGTCGCCCGCGCGTTCGCCGAGGCCGAACACCTTGTCGCCGCGCTCGCGGGCGACGTAGTGATACGCGCGGTCGTCCCACCAGCCGAAGTTGTACGCCTGCGTCGCGCGGTCGGCGAGCGCGACGCGCCACGCGCCGTCCGCGCCGCGCATCGACCACGTGCAATGGCCGCCTTGCCAGCGCACCGCGAGCCGGATCTGCGCGGTTTCGATGCGCAGGCCGTCGTCGTCTTCGGCGAGGCTCCAGGCAGGCAGCGCGAAGCCGTCCAGGTCGAGACGGTCGCGTCCGTCGAGCGGCACGTCGTCGAGGCCCGGCGCGATCGACCACGTGCGCGGATTGCGTGCCGTCGCGTCCGGCAGCACGCGCACCCGCACGATGTCGTCCTCGAGCACAAAGATCTCGAGGGTCGCGCCCGCGTCGGACGCGAGCAGCAGGCGGTTCGCGTGCCGGCCGGCGATGCGGAACACGGGCGGATGAAGAAGCGAAGTCATGAATGCGATTCCTGGTGAGAGCGAATGTCAGGCGTGCCGTGCGAGCAGGCGTTCCTGCTTCGACTGCCCGCGGATCAGCACCGCGAGCAGCGTGACGCCGATGAGGTCGAACAGGCCGAGGCACGCGAACAGCGGCGCATAGCCGATCTTGTCGGCGAGCGCGCCGACCAGCAGCGAGAAGCCGAGCCCGCCGATCCACGCGGCCATCCCGGCGAAGCCGCTCGCGGTGCCGACTTCCTCGGAATCGAACACGTCGGCCGACAGCGTGTTGACGAGCGCGGAGATCATCTGGTGCGCGAAGCCGCCGACGCAGAACAGCGCGATGGCCGTGTACGGCGACGATACAAGACCGATCATCGCGGGCCCGAGCATCAGCACCGCGCCGAGCGCGACGCCGGCGACGCGCGACCACACGAGCGGCAGTTTGAATCGGTTGGCGAGATAGGGCGACAGGTAGCCGCCCGCGATGCCGCCGGCGTCGGCCGCGAGAAACGGCATCCACGCGAAGATCGCGATCTGCGTGAGCGGCATGTGGCGCTCGGTCGCGAGGTACAGCGGAATCCAGAAGCTGAAGGTCTGCCACGCGGGTTCGGCGAAGAAGCGCGGCAGCGCGATGGCCCAGAAGCGCCGCGCGGTGACGACGTCGCGGATGCGGCGCTTCGACACCGGCGGCATCGTGGCCTGGCCGTCGCGGATCAGCGCGCGCTCCTGCGGCGTGATGCGCGGATGATCGGCGGGCGACCGGTACTGCGTGTACCAGAGCGCGGCCCACACGAAGCCGAGCGCGCCGGTGACCATGAACGCCGATTGCCAGCCGAACCGCATCGAGATGAACACGACGAGCGGCGGCGCGATCGCGGCGCCGAGCGACGTGCCCGCGTTGAAGTAGCCGACCGCGACGGATTTCTCGCGATTGGGAAACCATTCGGCGACGGCCTTCATCCCCGACGGAATCGCGGCGGCCTCGAACAGCCCGAGAAAGCCGCGCAGGATGCCGAGCGACAGCCAGCCCGACGCGAAGCCGTGCGCGACGCCGACCACCGACCACAGCATCGCGAACAGCGCGAACCCGAGCCGCAGCCCGATCAGGTCGACGATGAACCCGCACACGGGCTGCATGATCGTGTAGCCGATCTGGAACGCGCCGACGATGTACGAATACTGTTGCGTCGAGATCGCGAATACCTGCTTCAGCTCTGGGGCGAGCACCGCGAGGGAGTTCCGTGCGAGGTAGTTGAGGATCGTGCCGAGACACACGAGCACGATGATCCACCAGCGCAACGCCTTGACTGTTTTCACTGCTGTCTCCTGTTGGGCAGGGCGGGCATGCGGCACCTGCCTGATCCATGCAAGCCGTCCGGTCGGGAAGGCTTTTTCAGCTTATTTGTACGATGTCTGATCTTGATAGGCGCCGATTTTGCCGGTTTTCATCGAAATGACGCTGTTCGAGCGAACATTTTGTCGCCGCTGGATACGGATGTTATCTGACGACTGATCATTTTCGAACATCCTATGTTCGAATGCGAATCCGGTCAACGTGAATTTGCATTCGAATGAACTTGCTCGGGGTTTTCCCGATGAGAAGGGGGCGGCGTGAGAGGGAGAGCATGGCGATTGCGTGCCAAAGCCCGTGCGGCGGGGCTGTGCGATGGTCTGGCGATCGGCGGGCGCAGGACAGGGCGTGACAACCCTGATGAAAATTTATTTTTTTCTCGGCTGCGGATTGTGTAAATTGATTTTCACCTTCCTTGCAACAACCATTCGCATGACGCCTCTCGTTTCGCACGACGCCAGTCACGACGAACCCGCGATCGCCGAGCGGATCGCGTCGGCGATGCCGTTGATGACACCGATCCACCGGCGCATGGGCGAATTCGTGCTCGCGAATCCGTTTCGCGCGGCGACGATGCGGATCGACGAACTCGCACAGGCCGTGAATGCGTCGATCGCGACCGCGAACCGCTTCGCGAAGGCGCTCGGCTTCGACGGCTATCCGGCGATGCGCGCGGCCCTCGTGCGCGGCTTCGAAGCGACGCTCGGGCCGGTCGAGCGGTTGCGCTCGGCGCAGGAGCAGGAATCCGGCGTGCGCGGCGCGGCATGGATCGACGCGGTGTTCGACCAGGCCGTCGCGAACATCGAGAACACGCGTGCGCAACTGGACGCGGCCGATGTCGAGGCTGCGGTCGAGGCGATCGTCGGCGCGCGGCGCGTGCTGATCCTCGGCGCGGGGTCGAGCGCGTTTCTCACCGGGCTGATGGAGCACGGGCTGTCCGTGTGTCACGACAGCGTGCAGTCGCTCGCGCTGCTCGGCGGCCCGTCGCACGCGGCGCGGCGACTGTATACGGTCGACTCGCGCGATCTCGTGATCGCGCTCGCGTTTCCGCGCTACGTGAAGGACACGATCGAGCTGGCCCGCCGCGCGGCGGCGCGCGGCGCGCGCGTGCTGGGCATCTCCGACGGCCCGGAATCGCCGCTCGCGCCGATCGCGTCGCTGAACCTGTACGTCAAGGCCGAACGGCGCTTCGCGGCCACGTCGGAAGCGGCCGTGCTCACGATGATCGAGGCGCTGATCGACGCGGTCGCGCTGCGCACGCACCGGTCCGCGAAGTCCGCGGCCGAGATGACCGAATTCCTGCTGCCGTGGCTCGTGCAGCCGCAAGCGGCGCTGTCGGCCGCCAACCCTTCTTCCCCCCGTCCGAAAAAATCATGACTTCTCCCGCGATCGTCGCGATTCACGGTGGCGCAGGCACGATCCTGCGCGATGCGATGGATACCGAAACCGAACGCCGGTACCGTGCCGAACTGACCGCGATCCTGCAGGCCGCGCAGCAGGTGCTGGCCGACGGCGGCAGCGCGCTCGACGCCGTCACCGTCGCGGTGCGGATGCTCGAGGACTGCCCGCTGTTCAACGCCGGGCGCGGCGCCGTATATACGGCCGAAGGCAAGCACGAGCTCGACGCGGCGGTCATGGACGGCGCGACGCTCGGCGCCGGTGCGATCTGCTGCGCGACGCGCGTGCGCAATCCCGTGCTGGCCGCGCGGCGCGTGATGGAGGCGAGCGAGCATGTGCTGTTCGCCGGCGCGGGCGCCGATGCGTTCGCGGCCGCGCAGGGGCTCGAACTCGCGGAACCCGGCTATTTCGACACCGAAGCGCGGCACGCGCAGTGGCTCAAGGCGCGCGCGGCGGCCGGCATGATGCTCGATCACGACGCGGCGACGTTCGCGTTCGGCAAATCGCAATCGCAGCCGCAGCCGCAGCCGGCCGAACCGCTCGATCCGGACCGCAAGCACGGCACGGTCGGCGCGGTCGCGTGCGACCTGCACGGCCACATCGCGGCGGCGACGTCGACGGGCGGCATCACGAACAAGCAGCCGGGGCGTGTCGGCGATTCTCCGATCATCGGCGCGGGCTGCTATGCGGACGATGCAACCTGCGCGGTGTCGTCGACGGGCACCGGCGAGACGTTCATCCGGCTCGCGACCGCGCACGACGTTGCCGCGCAGATCGCGTATCGCGGCGCGTCGCTGGCCGACGCCGCGCACGACGTCGTGATGAACAAGCTGCCGCGCCTGGCGGGCCGCGGCGGGATCATCGCGGTCGACGCGCACGGCAACGTCGCGATGCCGTTCAACACCGAAGGGATGTATCGCGGCTACGCGCGCGTCGGCGAAGCGCCTGTCGTCGGCATCTACCGCGACGACGCAGCCTGATTCCGGATCGCACGAGGAGAGACGCATGACTTCGAGCCGTAACCCGTCCGGCCTGGTGCTGCCCGAGCAGCGCGTGGTTGCCGTGGACGACCTGTCGGTCACGTTCCGCCGCGAAAGCGCGACGTTCGACGCGGTGCGCAACGTGTCGTTTCACGTCGATCGCGGCGAGACGCTCGCGATCGTCGGCGAATCGGGTTCCGGCAAGTCGGTCACGTCGCTCGCGCTGATGCGGCTTGTCGAGCACGGCGGCGGCGAGATCACGAGCGGGCGCATCGCGTTCCGGCGCCGCGGCGGCGCGCTGGTCGATCTGGCGCAGGCGAGCGCCGCGACGATGCGCGGCATCCGCGGCTCGGACATCGCGATGATCTTCCAGGAGCCGATGACGTCGCTGAACCCGGTGTTTACGGTCGGCGACCAGATCAGCGAGGCGATCGCGCTGCACCAGTCGAAAAGCGCGGCCGAAGCGCGCGCGGAAGCGCTGCGGCTGCTCGATCTCGTGCGCATCCCGGAAGCGCGCCGGGTGTTCGTGCGTTATCCGCACCAGTTGTCGGGCGGGATGCGGCAGCGCGTGATGATCGCGATGGCGCTGTCGTGCCGGCCGGCGCTGCTGATCGCCGACGAGCCGACGACCGCGCTCGACGTGACGATCCAGGCGCAGATCCTGCAACTGATTCGCGGGCTGCAGGACGAGATGAACATGGGCGTGATCTTCATCACGCACGACATGGGCGTGGTGGCCGAAGTGGCCGACCGCGTGCTCGTGATGTATCGCGGCGAGAAGGTC
Source organism: Burkholderia sp. LFS061 (assembly GCF_047978125.1). Lineage (NCBI taxonomy): Bacteria > Pseudomonadati > Pseudomonadota > Betaproteobacteria > Burkholderiales > Burkholderiaceae > Burkholderia > Burkholderia sp. LFS061. The sequence continues at coordinate 28,507 of NZ_JBFPFS010000002.1, forward strand.
GAGGAGGGCGAATCGGAGCGTATCTTCGCGACGCCCGCGCATCGCTACACGCGTGCGCTGCTCGCGGCCGTGCCGCGGCTCGGCTCGATGCAGGGCACCGACATACCCGAGAAATTCCCGCTGCTGAAGGTGGACGGCACAAGCGCCGCGCCTGCGGCGAACGACGATGTGCAGCCGCCCGTCGACCCGGCTTCGACGCCGATCCTGCGCGTACGCGATCTCGTCACGCGCTTTCCGGTGAAGAGCGGCGTGTTCGGCCGCGTGTCGCAGTACGTGCATGCGGTCGAGCGCGTGAGCTTCGAGCTGCGCGCGGGCGAGACGCTCGCGCTGGTCGGCGAGTCGGGCTGCGGCAAGTCGACCACCGGCCGCTCGCTGCTGCGCCTCGTCGAATCGCAGAGCGGCTCGATCGAATTCGACGGCCGCGACATCAGCGCGCTGAAGGGCCCGGACCTGCAGGCGCTGCGCCGGAACATCCAGTTCATCTTCCAGGATCCGTTCGCGTCGCTGAATCCGCGCCTCACGGTCGGTTTCTCGATCATGGAGCCGCTGCTCGTGCACGGCGTCGCGAGCGGCCGCGAAGCGCAGGCGCGCGTCGACTGGCTGCTCGACAAGGTCGGCCTGCCGCCCGAGGCCGCGCGTCGTTATCCGCACGAGTTCTCGGGCGGCCAGCGCCAGCGGATCGCGATCGCGCGTGCGCTCGCGCTGAACCCGAAGGTCGTGATCGCCGACGAATCGGTGTCGGCGCTCGACGTGTCGGTGCAGGCGCAGATCGTCAACCTGATGCTCGACCTGCAGCGCGAGCTCGGCGTCGCCTACCTGTTCATCTCGCACGACATGGCTGTCGTCGAGCGCGTCAGCCATCGCGTCGCGGTGATGTATCTCGGCCAGATCGTCGAGATCGGCCCGCGCCGCGCGGTGTTCGAAGCGCCGCAGCATCCGTACACGAAGAAGCTGATGAGTGCGGTGCCCGTGGCCGACCCCGCGCGCCGGCATGCGCCGCGCCAGCTCGCGGCGGACGAAATTCCGAGCCCGATCCGCGCGGTCGGCGACGAGCCGGTGGTTGCGCCGCTCGTCGCGGTCGGTCCCGATCATTACGTCGCGACGCATCGCGTCGGCGGCGCGTACTGAACGCGCGGCAGGCTGCATATGGACCGCAGCTGCGCACGAGCAAGGCAACGGCGTCTTTTTCCCGAGCGGGTGCAGTCACGCCGCGATTTCCACCACGCGTTACCGAATCATCCACAGGAGCCAAACAAGATGAACAAGCCGCATTCGTTCCCGATGTTCCGTCCGCGCGCGCTGATCGTCGCGGGCGCCAGCGCGTTCGCGCTGTCGGCCGCGCTGCCCGCATTCGCGCAGCAAACCGCGGTGATCGCGGTCGGCGAGACGTTCACGACGATGGATCCGTACGATTCGAACGACACGGTGTCGCAGGCCGCCGCGAAGTCGTTCTACGAGGGATTGTTCGGCTTCGACAAGGACATGAAGCTCGTCAACGTGCTCGCGACGAGTTATACGGCGTCGCCGGACGCGAAGGTCTATACCGTCAAGCTGCGCCAGGGCGTGAAGTTCCAGGACGGCACCGATTTCAACGCGGAGGCCGTGAAGGTGGTGTTCGACCGCGTGACCGATCCGGCGAACAAGCTCAAGCGCTACAACCTGTTCCGCGTGATCGAGAAGACCGAGGTCGTCGATCCCTATACGGTGCGGTTCACGCTGCGCGAGCCGTTCTCGGCGTTCGTCAACACGCTTGCGCATCCGTCCGCGGTGATGATCTCGCCGACGGCGCTGAAGAAATGGGGCCGCGAGATCGGCCTGCATCCGGTCGGCACCGGGCCCTTCGAGTTCGTCGAGTGGAAGCAGACCGACGACATGAAAGTGAAGAAATACGCCGGCTACTGGAAGAAGGGCTATCCGAAGATCGACATGATCGACTGGAAGCCCGTGATCGACAACAACACGCGCGCGGCGCTGATGAAGGCCGGCCAGGCGGACCTCGCGTTCCGGATTCCGTATGAGCAGGTCGCGGACCTGAGGAGCAATCCTAAGCTCGACGTGGTCGAGCGGCCGTCGATCGTCGTGCGCTACATCTCGCTGAACACGCTGCAGAAGCCGTTCGACAATCCGAAGGTGCGCCAGGCGCTCAACTACGCGATCAACAAGGATGCGCTCGCGAAGGTGGCGTTCTCGGGCTTCGCGACGCCGTCGCCCGGCGTCGTGCCGCCGGGCGTCGAGTATGCGACGAAGACCGGCCCCTGGCCGTACGACCCGGCGAAGGCGCGCACGCTGCTGAAGGAGGCCGGCTATCCGAACGGCTTCGAATCGACGCTCTGGTCCGGCTACAACAACACGACGTCGCAGAAGGTGATCCAGTTCGTCCAGCAGCAGCTCGCGCAGGTCGGCGTGAAGGTGCAGGTGCAGGCGCTCGAATCGGGCGAGCGCGTCGCGAAGGTCGAGAGCGCGCAGGACCCGGCGAGCGCACCGGTGCGGATGTTCTACATCGGCTGGTCGTCGTCGACCGGCGAGGCGAACTGGGCGCTGACGCCGCTGCTCGCGTCGGCGTCGAAGCCGCCGAAGCTGTTCAATACCGCGTACTACCAGAACGGCATCTTCGACGACGCGCTGGAGAAGGCGCTGGCAACCACCGACCGCGCGAAGAAGGCCGAGTACTACGCCACCGCGCAGAAGCAGATCTGGGCCGATGCGCCGTGGATCTTCCTCGTGCAGGAGAAGATCGTCTACGCGCGCAGCAAGCGCCTGCAGGGCATGTACGTGATGCCGGACGGTTCGTTCAACTTCGACGAAATCTCGCTGAAATAAGCGCGTTCGCGCGCGTCACGGCGCGCCGGCTCCGCGATGCCGGCGCGCCGCACTGGTTCGGTGCCCTATGCTGAATTTCATCATCAAACGCCTGTTCGGCCTGCTGCCCACGCTCGCGATCGTCGCGGTGCTGGTGTTCCTGTTCGTGCACCTGCTGCCGGGCGATCCCGCGCGGCTCGCGGCCGGCGCCGAAGCCGACGACGCGACGGTCGCGCTCGTGCGCGCCGATCTCGGGCTCGACAAGCCGATGCCCACCCAGTTCGCGAACTTCTTCGTGAAGATCGCGCACGGCGACTTCGGTGTGTCGACGCGCAGCAAGCGGCCGGTATCGACCGAGATCGGCGAGCGCTTCATGCCGACGCTGCTGCTGACGCTCGTCAGCATGGCGTGGGCGACGCTGTTCGGGATGGCGATCGGGATCGCGTCGGCGGTGTGGCGCAATCGCTGGCCCGACCGCATCGGCATGACGATCGCGGTGTCGGGCATCTCGTTTCCCGCGTTCGCGCTCGGCATGCTGCTGATGGAGATCTTCTCGGTGAAGCTCGGCTGGCTGCCGGTCGTGCCGGACGGCACGTGGAAGAGCTACGTGCTGCCGTCGCTGACGCTCGGCGCCGCGGTCGCGGCCGTGATGGCGCGCTTCACGCGCGCGTCGTTCGTCGAGGTGCTCAACGAGGATTTCGTGCGCACCGCGCGCGCGAAGGGCGTGCACGAGCCGATGGTCGTGCTCAAGCACTGCCTGCGCAACGCGATGATCCCGGTCGTCACGATGATGGGGCTGCAGTTCGGCTTCCTGCTCGGCGGCTCGATCGTCGTCGAGGCCGTGTTCAACTGGCCGGGGCTCGGGCGCCTGCTCGTCGATTCGGTGACGATGCGCGACTACCCGGTGATCCAGGCGATCGTGCTGCTGTTCTCGCTCGAATTCATTCTGATCAACCTGACCGTCGACGTGCTGTACGCGGTCATCAACCCGACCATCCGGTTCAAGTGAGGCGCACATGAACGCGACTGTCCAGACCGCGGCGCCGGCCGCATCGACCGCGATTCGCACGCCGTGGCGCGAATTCTGGCGCAAGTTTCGCAAGCAGACCGTCGCGCTCGTCGCGGGCGGCTTCGTGCTGGCGCTCGTCGTGCTGGCATTCGTCGGCCCGCACATCGTGCCGTTCGATCCGGAGAACTATTTCGACTACGATGCGCTGAACGCGGGGCCGTCGGCCGTGCACTGGTTCGGCGTCGATTCGCTCGGCCGCGACATCTTCAGCCGGATCGTCACCGGCACGCGCATCTCGCTCGCGGCCGGCTTCTTCTCGGTCGCGCTCGGCGCGCTGATCGGCACGGTCTTCGGGCTGCTCGCCGGTTACTACGAAGGCTGGTGGGATCGCATCACGATGCGCATCGCCGACGTGCTGTTCGCGTTCCCGGGCATCCTGCTCGCGATCGGCGTGGTCGCGATCCTCGGCAACGGGATGGTCAACGTGATCTGCGCGGTCGCGATCTTCAGCATTCCGGCGTTCGCGCGGCTCGTGCGCGGCAACACGCTGATGCTCAAGCACATGACCTACGTCGAAGCCGCGCGCAGCATCGGCGCGTCGGACTGGACGATCATCATGCGGCACATCCTGCCGGGCACCGTGTCGTCGGTCGTCGTCTACTTCACGATGCGGATCGGCACGTCGATCATCACGGCCGCGAGCCTGTCGTTCCTCGGGCTCGGCGCGCAGCCGCCGACGCCGGAGTGGGGCGCGATGCTCAATGAGGCGCGCGCGGACATGGTGACGGCGCCGCACGTCGCGATCTTCCCCAGCCTCGCGATCTTCCTGACCGTGCTCGCGTTCAACCTGCTCGGCGACGGGCTGCGCGACGCGCTCGATCCGAAGCTGGAGCGCCGCTGATGCGTGCTGCACCGATGTGGGCCGCGACGCTGCCGGCCGGGCCGCGCGGCACGATCGCCGACGTGCCGGGCGTGACGGTCGGCCATTGCACGCTCGATGCCGGCAACGTGCAGACCGGCGTGACCGTCGTGAAGCCGCATCCGGGCGACGTGTACCGCAGCAAGGTGCCGGCCGGCGCGGCCGTGATCAACGGTTTCGGCAAGAGCGTCGGGCTCGTGCAGGTCGACGAACTCGGTACGCTCGATACGCCGATCGCGCTGACCAACACGTTCGGCGTCGGCGCGGTCGCGCAGGCGCAGATCCGCGCGGCGATCGCCGCGAATCCGCAGATCGGCCGCGACTGGCCGACCGTCAATCCGCTCGTGTTCGAGTGCAATGACGGTTATCTGAACGATATCCAGGCGTTCGCGGTCACGGCCGCGCATTACGACGACGCATGCCGCGCCGCGTCGCGCGACGTCGCACGCGGCGCGGTGGGCGTCGGGCGCGGGATGTCGTGTTTCGACCTGAAGGGCGGGATCGGTTCGGCGTCGCGCGTCGCCGTCGCGGCCGGCCGGTCCTATACGGTCGGCGCGCTCGTGCTCGCGAATTTCGGCAGGCTGCCGATGCTGACGCTCGGCGGCGTGCCGCTCGGGCGCATCGTCGCGCAACGGCGTGCGGCCGGGGCCGCGCACGCGGCGCCGCCCGAACAGGGCTCGATCATCCTGTTGCTCGCGACCGATGCGCCGCTCGACGCGCGGCAACTGTCGCGGCTTGCACGCCGCGCGGCCGCGGGGCTGGCCCGCACGGGTTCCGTCTACGGGCATGGCAGCGGCGACATCGCGCTCGCATTCTCGACCGCGTACACGATCGCGCACGACGCGTCGACCATCGCGCTGCCGGCCCTCGTGGCCGATGCGGCGCTCGATCCGCTGTTCATGGCCGCGGCCGAAAGCGTCGAGCATGCGATCGCCGACGCATTGCTGCAGGCCGTGACGGTCGCCGGGCGCGACGGCCACGTGCGGCAATCGCTGCGCGATGCGGTGCCCGATCTCGATCATCTGTTCAACGAACGCAACGAAGGGCGTCTTACCCAGTCATGAAGATCCTGATCTCGACCGACATCGAGGGCGTCGCCGGCGTATTCGCCACCGAGCAGACGCGCGCCGGCAATCCGGAATACGAACGCGCGCGCCGCTGGATGACCGCCGAGGCGAACGCCGCGATCGAAGGCGCGTTCGCGGGCGGTGCGCAGGCCGTCTGGGTCAACGATTCGCATGGCGGCTTTCGCAACCTTCTGCCGGACGGGCTCGATGCACGCTCACGCGTCGTGCTCGGCAAGCCGCGCACGCTCGGGATGATGGCGGGCCTCGAACAGCGGCCGGACCTCGTATTCATGATCGGCTATCACGCGAAATCGCAGACGCGCGGCGTGCTCGCGCACACGATCAACGGTTTCGCGTTCACGCAGGTGTGGCTGAACGGCGTCGAGCTCGGCGAAGCCGGGCTGTACGGCGCGCTGGCGCGCGAATATGGCGCGCACGTCGCACTGGCAACCGGCGACGACGTGTTCGCCGAGGAAACGCAGCCGCTGTTTCCGGACGCACGTTTCGAGACGGTCAAGACGGCCGGCGGCGCATCGAGCGGCGACACGCTCACGCCTGCCGCGTCGTGTGCGCGAATCGCGACCGCCGCGCGCGAAACGGTCGCGCACGCGCTGTCGGCGGGCTTGCGCGCCGGCGCCCATCGGCCCGCGCCGGCCGCTTGCACGCTGCGCGTGCAGACGGCCGCGCTTGCCGACCTGTTCTGCGTGCTGCCGTCGCTCGAGCGCGTCGATGCGGTGACGCTGCGCTTCGACGGGCCGTCGGTCGAGCACGTGGTGCGCACGCTGAACAGCCTGTCGGCGATGTCGTTCATGCTGCGGTGATGCGCGCCGCAACGATGCCGCTTGCGTGCGGCGGGTCAGTCGATGGCGGCGGGGCGTGCCGTCGCGGCCAGCAGGAACGCTTCCATCGCCGCGACCAGCGCGAGCGGCGTCTCGTTCATCGGATAGTGGCCCGCGTTGCGCAGCACGTCGACGGTGGCGCGCGGATAGCGCCGCAGGTAGGTGCGCGCCATCAGCGTCGCGTCGAACGCCGGGTCGTGCTCGCCGATCCGCACTTTCACCGGATGCACGCCCGCGATCCCGTCGCTGAAATCCGTATCGGCCCACGCGCGGAAGTACGCGCCGAATGCATGCGGCGACGAACAGGCTGCCGAATACGCGGCTTTCCACTCGACCCAGGCGGCGGGCAGCCGGCCGCCCGTGCTGCGATCGATGATGGTCCTGCGATCGGCAAGATTGTCGGCGGCGCGCTCGAATAGCGCGCGCCGCTCGGCGTCGAACGGCAGGCCGCCGCACGGCACGGGCGCGATCGGCACGGGCGCGATCGGCACCAGCGCGCGCACGCGGTCGGGCGCGACGGCGGCGACCTTCTCGATCGCCATGCCGCCCATCGAATGGCCGACGAGGCTGAAGGTCGGGAAGCCGAGCGCGTCGGCGAGCGCGAGGGCATCGGCGGCAATCTCGTCGATCGTGTAGTCGCCGCGTGCGGCGCGCATGCGGCCGTAGCCGCGGTAGTCCATGAACACATAGCTGAAGTGCTCGCGCGACAGCCACGCTTCGACGGGTTCGAACGCGCGGGCGTCGCCGAACCAGCCGTGCAGCACGAGAACAGGGTGGGGGCCGTCCCCCACGCGATGAAACGTATTCGGCATGTCCGCTCCGATGAGGTTGCAATCCGGCCGATCAGGCCGACGGGTCTTGCGGCCGTCAGGTCGCGCAAGCGTGGAGCGGATCGTAGATGGATCGAAGGAGACCCGCCTTCGATATCGGGTCATTGATGATGGAATTCGGGCCGTGAGAAATACGCTGCTAGATCCCTACGAACACATTCCCCGGAGCGTGGTCGTGACCGCCAACGACTATGCGGCGGGCACGACGTTTCCGGAACACGCGCACGGGCGCGGGCAATTCGCGTTCGCGTCGCGCGGCACGATCAGCGTGTCGACGCCGCACGGCCGCTGGCTGGTGCCGCTGCAGCGCGCGTGCTGGGTGCCGGCCGGCGTGCGGCACGAAATGACGATGACCGGGCCGGTCACGATGCTCAACGCGTTCGTGTCCGGCGACGCCGCGCAGGAGGCGGGCCTGCCCGGGCAGTGCGGCGTGTATGGCGTGTCCGCGCTGCTGCGGCAGCTGATCGACGATGCGATCGACCTGCCGGCCATGTACGACGTAGACGGCCGTGCGGGCAAGCTGATGGCGCTGCTGATCGCGGAAATCGCGACGATGCCGCGCCTGTCGCTGCATGCGCCGCTGCCGGCCGACGCACGGCTCGCGAAGGTGTGCCGGCACCTGTTCGCGTCGCCGTCGATCGCGGCCGATCTCGACCGGGTGGCCGCCGACGCGGGCGTGAGCCGGCGCACGTTCACGCGGCAGTTCCGCGCGCAGACGGGCGTGAGTTTTGCGGCATGGCGTCAGCAGGTGTGCATGCTCGCGGCGATTTCCCGCCTGAGCGATGGGCAGCCGGTGACGCGCGTCGCGCTCGATCTCGGGTATGCGAGCGCGAGCGCGTTCACGTCGGCGTTTCGCCGCATTCTGGGCGACACGCCGAGCCGGTATCTGGAGATTCGGCGCTAGGGGAAAGGAAGCGGCGACCGACGCGCGCCACGCCCCTACGCAGGTCGCAGCCGCAAAAAATACGCGCCTGCCCGATTCGGTCAGACGCGTTTAAAGGCACTCGGTCAGAAAAAAACGCGCACGGCCAGCAGGGCGGTGTCGCGCATTGCTTGCGGGATTATTTCCATTTTGGATTTAATCCTGCTGGCTCGTTGTGGATACCAAAGAATACGCCGCATAACGCGCAAACGATATCCTGTTGGCCCGACGATTCATGTGCTGTCGCAGCATGCGTTTCAATCGCGCGTTTGATGTGGGGGCAGAAGCCCCGACCAATGGACATCGGGAACCGCGGCCCGGCGCGTTGCGGCGCAGCATCGAAAGATTGCGACGAAACACGAAAAAGCGCCGCGTGGCGCGATCCCTGTCGGTATCGTGCCACGCGGCGGTGCGTCTGCATCCGAAAACCGGCCGGCGCCGGCGCGTGCGTCAAACGTCGAAAAACACCGTCTCGTCCGGCCCCTGCATGCGGATATCGAAGCGGTAGATGATCGGGCGGCCCGGCTGCGCGTCGCGTTTCGCGACGAGCGTTGCGCGGCGTTCGGCCGGCACCGCGTTCAGCACGGGGTCGGCCGCGTTCGCCGCGGCTTCGTCGTCGAAGTACACGCGCGTGAACGCATGGCTGAGGATCCCGCGCATCATCACGGTCACGTTGATGTGCGGCGCGTCATCGGCGGCGGTGCGGCCCGGCTTCACCGTCTCGACGACGAAGCGGTGCTGCGCATCGGTGCCCGTGCCGACTCGCGCGAAACCGGTGAAGCCGGATTTCGCGATGTCGTCGCGCGATGCGGGGTAGCGGCCCGCGCTGTCCACTTGCGTGAATTCGAGCACCGCGTCGCTGACGACGTTGCCGTCGCCGTCGAACACCTGGCCGACCAGCAGCACGTGCTCGCCGTCGGCGTGCGTCGCGGCGATCGTCGGCGTGAACAGGCTCTTCAGGTCGTAGTCGTATTGCTGCGGGCACAGGCCGTACGCGAAGTACGGGCCGACCGTCTGTGAAGGGGTTTGCTTCAGCGTCGTCATGGTTCAGCGCTCCATCGGGGTAGCGTCGCGGCCGCGCAGCACGATGTCGAATTCGTAGCCGAGCGCGTAGCCTTCTTCGGTGATGTCCATCGAGAAGCGCGAGATCAGGCGATCGCGCGCGGCCTCGGGCGTGCCCTGGAAGATCGGGTCGTACGCGAGCAGCGGGTCGCCGGGGAAGTACATCTGCGTGACGAGACGCGAGCCGAAGTAATCGCCGAACAGCGAGAAGTGGATGTGATTCGGACGCCATGCGTTCGGATGGTTGCCCCACGGATACGCGCCGGGCTTGATCGTCAGGAAGCGGTAGCGGCCTTCGTTGTCGGTCAGGCAGCGGCCCGCGCCGAGAAAGTTCGGGTCGAGCGGCGCATCGTGCTGGTCGACCTTGTGCACGTAGCGGCCGGCCGCGTTTGCCTGCCACACCTCGACGAGCGTGTTGCGCACGGGCTTGCCGCCTTCGTCGAGCACGCGGCCCGTGACGACCATGCGCTCGCCGAGCGGCTCGCCGTTCTTCACGGCGTTCTTCGTCAGGTCGTGGTCGAGTGCGCCGAGATCTTCGGCGCCGTAGACGGGCGCGTACTGGTCGCGCAGCTTGTCCTTCAGCGGGATCAGCGGGCGGGTCGGGCCGCGCTTCACCGACGAGCGGTATTCGGGGTGGACATAGGCCGGATGCGACGGCCAGTCGCGCGGCGTGAGGATCGTGGGGGAATCCATCGGGCGTCTCCTGATAGGTATTTCGCGAAGTGGATGGCAGGACTTTAGCCAATCCGGGAAGTTATGCAAAATGACCTTTTTTCGCGAGAAGCATAACCGTTCGTTATGTTCGATGCGCCAATGAAAAATCCGCCGGACAGGACGCCTGTCCGGCGGATGAAAGCGATCGGGCTTCGCGTCGTCGGTGACGACCCCGTGCACGGCCCTCCAGCCAGCCCGTCGCTATTTTTTGTCTTTTGTTCTTGTTGTTATCCGGCCTCCCCGAGCCTGCCCGTCGTTATTGGCGACCGGGATCGAACACGATCCCGTCGAATTCGAGCGACAGCGTGCCGCTGCGCAGCAGTGCGGCCGGCGTCGCGGTCCGGTCGGCGCCGAGCACATCGCTCACGTACTGCGCGCAGAACCCGCGCCGCACCCGCAGGTTGAAGCGGTTGCCGAGCAATGCGTCGATCCGCTGTTCGGCCGTCGCGTGCAACCGGCGCTGCTCGTCGGCGGTCGATGCCGCGACGCGGCGCGCCAGCGCGATGCGTCCGCCGTCGGCATGGGCGACGAAGCGCGACAGCGGTGTGAGCTTCGTCCACGCAAACGCGGGCTCGGCGATCACGGGTTCGTCGCCCGACGTATCGACGACGATGCCGAAACGATTGGCCCATGCGCCCGTCGTGCCTGCCGCGTTGCGCGGCGAGCCGGCCGGCACACGGATGAACACGAGATCGCCGACATGCGCGCCGGCGGCCAGCGTGCGGACGGTAGCGAGCGGCATCGTGCGATCCGTGTCGCGTGCATCGCGCGGTGCGGTGTGCTGCGGTTCGTAAGCGGCGGTTTCGGTTCGGGTGGCCATTTCGGCTCCGTCGTTGAGTGACAGGACGGAGCGGATTATGCAGACAAGTATCCAAAAGTGTTCGTCTGCATGCGCAGGTAGCCTAATATCCGACCTTGAGCATCGTTTTTCGATACCAAAATGACCGAAACCACCCAACTTATCGAAACGCTGAAGCGCCAGTTGAAGGCGCAGGGAATGACCTATCGCGACGTCGCGCGTGCGCTCGACGTTTCCGAGACGAGCGTGAAGCGGCTGTTCGCGAGCGGCCGCTTCACGCTGGAGCGCGTCGCGGAGATCGCGCAGTTGCTCGGCTATACGCTGGCCGAGCTCGTGCAGGAGGCATCGGCGTCGGCGCCGAGGCTGCACGTGCTGACCGAGCAGCAGGAGGCGCTGCTCGTGTCGGACGAGAAGCTGCTGCTCGTCGCCGTCTGCGCGATCAACTACTGGACCGTGCAGGACATCGTGACGGCCTATCGCGTGACGAAGGCCGAGTGCGTGAAATACCTGTTGATGCTCGACCGGATGAACGTCGTCGCGCTGCTGCCGGGCGACCGGATTCGCGTGCGCGTCGCGCGCGATTTCGACTGGCTGCCGGGCGGGCCGATCCGCCGGTATTTCCATGCGCACGCGCTCGGGGATTTCCTCGACAGCCGCTTCGACGGCGCGGGCGAGACGATGACGTTCTCGCAAGGGATGCTGACGGAAGCGGCCGCCGCGGAACTCGAACTGGAGTTGCGCCGGCTGCGCAGCAAGGCGGCCGCGCTGCATGCGGAATCGTCGTCCGCACCGCTCGGGCAGAAGCACGGGACGGGCTTGCTGATCGCGAAGCGGGTCTGGGAGCCGACCGGTTTCCACGCGCTGCGGCGTAGCGCGTGACGTTTCACCGAATGCTTGGGCTTATCCGGAAAGTTATGCAAAATGGCATTTCATCGTCATTCGCATAACCACTCGTTATGAATAACCGTATCGCCGACGGCCGCGTCAAGTTTCGGCACCTGCAGTGCTTTCTCGCGGTCGCGCAGCTGGGCGGCGTGCAGAAGGCGGCCGAAAGCCTGTCGATCACGCAGCCGGCAGTGTCGAAGACGATCGCCGAACTGGAGGCGATCCTCGGCGTGAAGCTGTTCGAGCGCGGCCGGCAGGGCGCGCAGCCGACCCGCGAAGCGCAGTTGTTCATGCCGCACGCGAACGCGTGCATGCTGGCGCTGCGGCAGGGCGTCGGGCTGCTCGCGCGCGAGGGCGGGGCCGCCGCCGCGACGCTGGAAATCGGCATGCTGCCGACTGTCGCGGCATCGCTCGCGCCCGCGTTGATGAAGGCGCTGGCCGAGCGCTGGCCGCGCGTCGTCGTGCGGATCGCGACGGCCGCGAACGCCGATCTGCTCGAGCGCCTGAAGTCCGGTGCGATCGAATGCGCGATCGGGCGACTGTCGGAGCCGGAGCGGATGATCGGGCTTGCGTTCGAGCAGTTGTACAACGAGCCGCTCGTCGCGGTCGTGCGCGCAGGGCACCCGCTGCTGTCGAGCACGGCGCCGGCCACCGAGCTCGCGCGCTATCCGGTCGTGCTGCCGCTGTACGGCACGCTGATCCGGCAGTCTGCCGAGCAACTGCTCGGCGCATGCGGCGCGCCGCCGCTGGATTCGTTCATCGAGGTGCTGTCGGTATCGGTCGCGCGCGCGCTGGCGCTCGAGAACGACGCGGTGTGGTTCGTGCCGCTCTATGCGGCCGAATACGATCTGTCGGCCGGTGCGCTCGCGCGCCTGCCGCTGCCGTCCGCGGGTACCGACGAGCCGGTCGGGCTCATTCTGCGCACCGATGCGCAGCCGTCGCCGGTCGCACGGACGCTGATCGATGCCGTGCGCGACATCGCGCGGTCGCGGTTCGGCGACAAGCGCCCGCACCGGACGCCGCGTGCCGCACGCAAGCCGGTTCGCGGCGATCGCTGATCCTTCGGGCCGCGCGACAAGCCCGGCTCAATCCCTTTCCCCGCTTCCGGATCGGCCATCCGGCCAGTAGCCGCCCTCGTGGTGCTTGGCATATCGTATCGTTTTTGGTACGATCGGTGACAAGACGATGGCGAGACAGCAAATCCAGGTCACGCTCGGCGTGCGGTTCTTTCGCGCGGCCCGGGGCAACGAGCCGGTGCGCGAATGGCTCAAGGCGCTCGGGCAAGTGGAGCGAAGGGTGATCGGCGAAGAGATCAAAACCGTTCAATTCGGCTGGCCGCTCGGCATGCCGCTGGTTCGGAAGATGGCAAAGGATCTCTGGGAGATCAGGATCGTGCTGCCCACGCGCAGCGCTCGCATCCTGTTCACGGTCGTCGGCGACACGATGGTCCTGCTGCACGGGTTCATCAAGAAGTCGCCGGCTACGCCGCCCGACGATCTCGACGTTACCGTCGCGCGCCTGAAAGCGCTGACGCACGCCATCTGAATTTCCCGGTTGCGCCGGAATGCACCGTCGTCGACGGTCGGGCAGCCGGCAACGCCATGCACTGGAGTACGACATGACGACCACGAACAACCCGCATATCGGCAGCGACTTCGATACCTTCCTCGAAGAGGACGGCCATCTCGAAGCGGCCACCGCCACCGCGATCAAGCGCGTGATCGCGTGGCAGATCGGGCAGGAAATGAAGGCGCAGCACATCACGAAAACCGCGATGGCCGCGCGGATGAAAACCAGCCGTGCCGCGCTCAACCGGCTGCTCGACGAAACCGACACCAGCCTCACGCTGGCGACGCTCGCGAGCGCGGCCGCCGCACTCGGCAAACGGCTCAGTTTCGAGCTGGTGCCGGCCTGACCGGCGTGACGAAACGGCGCGCGGTCGGTTTGCGGCGGCTGTTCGCGTGATGTGCGCAGCGAATTGGCCGGTGATCCGGCCTGCGATTCACCGGCGCGTCGCCGTGAGCTGGCAGGCGCATACGGCGGGTCATTTGCGCGGCCCGGTCACCTGCAGATAAAGCAGCGCGCCGCCCGCGAGCAGCAGCGGGCACAGCAAATACCAGCCCGTCGTCAGGAACAGCCCGGCAACCGCGACCAGCGAAATCCACGCGCAGCGGTAAGCGATGCCGCCGCGCGGCAGCAACTTCAGCGCGGCGGCCGCACCGAGCCCATACACCATCACGAAACACCCGGACGTCACGAGCACGAGCGGTTTCGGCCCGACGTCCGAGATCGTCGTCGCGGCCAGCGCGACGGCCGCGAGCACGGCGATCACGCCGAGGCTGCGGCGCGGCACGCCGCCGACCTGGCTGCCTTGCGCGAGCCACGCGGGCAATGCGCCGTCGCGCCCGAGCGCCGCGCCGAGCTTGGCCGCGCCCGCGAAATACGCGTTCATCGTGCCGAGCGTGAGCAGCAGCGCGGCCGCGGCCGCGAGCACCTGTGCGTGACCGCCGATGCCGCCCGCGATCAGTTCGGCGAGCGGAGCACCCGATGCGCCTGCAGACGGCCCGAGCACCGTCACGCTCGCGGCGGCGACCGACAGATACAGGAACCCGACGACCACGACCGCGATGCCGGCCGAGCGCGGCATGTCGTGTGCGGGCCGGCGGAATTCGGCCGCGAGATGCGTGATCGCTTCCCAGCCGGCGAAGCTCCACACGAGCAGCGCGGCAGCCTGGCCGACCGCGAGCCAGCCGTGCGGCGCGAACGGCTGCAGGTTCGCGGTACGCGCATGCGGCGCGGACGCCAGCACCGCGGCGAGCAGCAGCGTGACGAGCAGTGCCGACAACACGAGCTGCATGCGGCCCGATACGGTGACGCCGAATGCATTCGCGGCCGACACGGTCGCGATCAGCGCGGCAGCCGTGACGATGACCGTCGTGTGCCCGCCGCCCGTGACGGCCGCGACGTACGCGCCGCCGAACATCGCGGCGGCCGGTGCGCCGGCCGGCACCGCGAAATAGAAGCACCAGCCGACGATCGCCGCCGCCTTCGGCCCGAATGCGCGCCGTGCGTAGGTCGACACGCCGCCTGCGTCGGGATAGCGTGCGCCGAGTGCGGCGAAGGTGGCCGCGAGCGGCCCGGAGAGCACGACGAGCGCAGCCCACGCAAGCAGCGACGCCGGGCCGGCGACCTCGGCGGCCAGCGCAGGCAACGCGATCACGCCGGTGCCGAGCACCGCGCCGATATACAGCGCGGCACCCTGGAAAATGGTCAGCGAGCCCGCGTGATGAGCGGCGGGCGAGTCGGCATGCGCAGGCATGAGCGGCAGTCTCCGGAAGTCTTGTTGTGTGTGGGCGCGGGAGCCCGCGCGGTCAATCGCACGATGCTACCCGAACGATGGCGGCAGCGCGGCCCGGCGATCAGTAGTCGGTGCTGCGCCGTCTGTCAGCCGATGTCAGCAGTGGCGCGCGAGCCGCAGGCGCGCATCCTCGCGCGCAGCGGGCGACAGTTCGGGCGCGTAGTGGAATGAACCCGACACGAGCGATGCGACGGGCACGCCGTCGCGGAACAGCACGCGATTGCCGGCCAGCGCCGGCACCTTGTCGCCGGGCAGCAGCGTGCCTGCGAGATTCAACGGGTCGGCGCCCGTCACGCATATGTACTGCCCGTCACCGGGTTGCCGCCGCAGTTCGCGCAGAATCGGAATCGCCTCGGGCAGCGCGAACTGCTCGCCCGCGAGCCCGGCGACGAAACGTCCGCCGCGAACCTCGCCGCGTGCTTCGAGGCGCTGCAGCACGCGCACGAGTTCGCGCCAGCTCGGCAGCCAATCGGCCTCGCGTTCGAGCAGCCGCCAGAACACGACGCCGTAGCGGCGCAGCAGCGTCCACGCGATGTGTTCGAGCGCGTCGGGATCGGTCGCGGTCGGGCCGCGTTTCGGCGCCGGTGTATCGTCCGGCGGCGCGTGACGCTGCACGAGCGCCCAGCGGCCCGCATCGTCCATCCCGCCTATCAGCGCACCGCCGCGCCGCGTGCGCGGCGCATAGGTCGCGCTGCGCTTGACGGCCGGCTTCAGCAGCGCGCGCAGGCCCGCGTAGCTGTCCGCATTCACGAGGCCGGCCGACACGAGCTCGCCGAGTGCCTGTTCGAGTTCGACGGGCAGCATGTGCAGGTCGTCGAGCAGCGCGTCGAAGAACATCGCGCCGTGTGCGGCGAGCGCGTCGCGTACGTGCGTGGCCCGCGCGGACAGCGCCGGTTGCGCGTCGGGGTCGCGCAGTGCCTGCCATGCGGCGAGGTGGCGGCGCGGCAGCAGCACGATCGGCGTCGTCTTCACGGGCGTGCCGGCCGTGCGCGCCGGTGCGCTGATGCGGGTCCACACGAGCTTGCCCGAGCGGCACAGCTCGTCGAGGCCGCCCGCCATGTAGTCGGTGAGCCGCGCGGGCAGCAGTGCGTCTTCCCACGCGCTTGCCGCGGCTTCGTAGCCTTCGAGTTGTTCGACCACGGCCGCGAGTGCGTCGCGGCCAGTGCCGCGCGTGTCCGGCGTCAGGTGTTGCCAATGGAACAGGAAGCGCATGAAGTCTGCGCGCTCGACCGGTTCGATCTCGTGGCGCAGCCGCTTCACCGTATAGCGATGAATGCGCGCGAGCAGGTGGCGTTCGCACCATTCGTCCGTCGTTGCGCCCGGCGTGAACCGGCCGCGCATCACATAGCCTTCGCGCTCCAGCGCCGCGAGCGCCGTCGCGATCGACGCCGGCGGCAGGCCGAGCGGTGTCGCGATCGCGTCGAGCGCAAGCGGCCCGAAGCCGGTGAGCCGTGCACGGATCACGTCGACGAGTGCGGCATCGGCTTCCCACGGTTGCGCGCAGGCGGCCGGCACCTTGAGCGCCGGTGTCACGCGTGCATCGGGATGCAGTGCGCGCAGGCATACGAGCCGTTCGACCGGCACCCACAGCGCGGCGCCGCCCGGCGCGACGAGTTTTGTCGCGCGGCGGCGTTCCGCGAGTTCCGCGAGCCGGTCGGCCCAGCCTTCGTGTGCCTGTGCTTCGCTGTCGGCGACGCATGCGAGCGTGAGCAGCGCATCGTGCATTTCGTCGGCGTCGCGCACGAGCGGCCATGCTTCGTCGCGTACCGCATCGATCGCGTCGGCGTCGAGCGCGCCGAGATCGTCGGCCGATTCGGGATCGCTCCAGCGGCGCGACTGCACGGCCTGCGTGCGGCGCTCCTCGAGCGGCGCATCGTCGAGGAATGCGTAGGGTTTCGCGTTCAGGATCTCGGCCGCGAGCGGCGACGGCGCGGGCAGGTCGCGCGCGACGAGCTCGATCGCGCCGCTTTCGATCCGGCGCAGCAGCGCGAGCCAGCCGTCGGTGTCCATCGCGTCGTGCAGGCAATCGTCGAGCGTCTGGTCGACGAGCGGGTGATGCGGTATCTCGCGTTCGCCGACGATGTTCTCGAGGCACGCGACCTGATCCGGGAACACGGTCGCTAGCAGATCCTCGCTCTTCATCCGCTGCAATTGCGGAGCGGTGCGCCGGCCGCCCGTGAAGCGCGGCAGCGCGAGCGCGGTCGTCGCGTTCCAGCGCCAGCGCACGCCGAACATCGGCGCGTCGAGCAGCGCCTGGACCAGCACGTGCTCGGCGCTGGCCGAACGCAGGTAGCGCCACACCTCGTCGAGCGCGAAGCTGTGCGCGAGCGACAGCGACAGGATGATCGCGTCGTCGGTCGCGGCAGCCTGCAGCTCGAAGTTGAAACTGCGGCAGAAGCGCTTGCGCAGCGCGAGCCCCCACGCGCGGTTGATGCGGCTGCCGAACGGCGAATGGATCACGAGCTGCGTGCCGCCCGATTCGTCGAAGAAACGCTCCATCACGAGCGTGTCCTGCGTCGGCAGCGCGCCGAGCGCGGCGCGCGTGCGGGCGAGGTAGTCGGCGATCTGGTGCGCGGCGTCGGGCGACAGGTGGAGATCGTCGACGAGCCAGCGCAACGCCGGCGCGAGGCGGCTTTCGGCGGGGGCGATCACGGTGCCTGTTTCGGTTTCCGAGTTGGCTTTCGCGTCGCTCGCGGCTTTACCACCCGCGCGTTTGCGCTCGCCGGCGTCCGCTTGCCGGTCGCCGTCGGCGAACAGCCCGTCGAGCCGTGCACGCAGCCGGCCGACCGCCGCCGACAGCTCGTCGCTGCGCCCCGGCGCCTCGCCGAGCCAGAACGGAATGTTCGGCGACTGGCCCTGCGCGTCCTCGACGCGCACGCGGCCCGTTTCCACGCGAATGATCCGGTACGACTGGTTGCCCAGCTGGAACACGTCGCCGGCCAGGCTCTCGATCGCGAAATCCTCGTTGACGGTGCCGACCTGGATGCCCTGCGGTTCGAGCAGCACCGCGTAGTCGGCCATGTCGGGGATCGTGCCGCCCGACGTGGTCGCGGTCATCATCGCGTTGCGGCGCCCGCGCACCGTGCCGCCGACCACGTCGCGATGCAGGTATGCGCCGCGCACGCCGCGGCGGCTCGTGAAGCCTTCGGCGAGCATCTTCATCACTTCGTCGAAGGGTTCGCGCGTCAGCCGCGCATACGGCGCCGCGCGCGTGAAGCTCGCATATAGCGCGTCCTCCTGCCATTCCGCGCACGCGACTTCGGCGACGATCTGCTGCGCGAGCACGTCGAGCGGCGCTTCGGGAATTCGCAATGCGTCGAGTTCGCCGCGCTGCACGCAATCGAGCAGCGCCGCGCATTCGACGAGTTCGTCGCGCGACAGCGGGAACAGCCGGCCCTTCGGCACGCCGCCGACGTGGTGCCCCGAGCGGCCGACGCGCTGCAGGAACGGCGCGATGCCGCGCGGCGAGCCGACCTGGCAGACGAGATCGACATCGCCGATGTCGATGCCGAGTTCGAGCGATGCGGTGGCGACGAGCAGTTTCAGTTCGCCGCGCTTCAGGCGCTGCTCGGCATCGAAGCGGTGCTCCTTCGCGAGACTGCCGTGATGCGCGGCGATCGCTTCCTTGCCGAGCCGGTCGGCGAGATGGCGCGCCATGCGCTCGGCGGTGCGCCGCGTGTTGACGAACACCAGCGTCGTGCGATGCGCGGCCGCGAGCCCCGCGATCCGGTCGTATACCTGTTCCCACACGTCGGTCGCCATCACGGGTTCGAGCGGCACGTTCGGCAGTTCGAGCGCGAGGTCGCGCTCGCGCGTGTGGCCCGTGTCGACGATCGTGCAGTCGCGCGGCGCATCGGCCGGGCCGCCGACCAGGAAGCGCGCGACCGCGTCGATCGGCTTTTGCGTCGCCGACAGCCCGATGCGCGGCAGCGCATGGCCGGCCAGCGCATCGAGACGTTCGAGCGACAGCGCGAGATGGCTGCCGCGCTTGGACGATGCGAGCGCGTGGATTTCGTCGACGATGACCGAGCGCACGTTCGACAGCATCTGCCGTCCCGACGCGGACGACAGCAGTACGTACAGCGACTCGGGCGTCGTGACGAGGATGTGCGGCGCGCGCTTGCGCAGCGCGGCGCGTTCGGCCTGCGTCGTGTCGCCGGTGCGCACGGCGGTGCGGATCGCCGGCACCGGCAGGCCGAGTTGCGCGAGCGATTCCGCGATGCCGGCGAGCGGCGCGTCGAGGTTCACGTGGATGTCGTTCGACAGCGCCTTCAGCGGCGACACGTAGACGACGAGTGTCGCATCCGGAAGCGTGCCGTCGTGCGACAGCGCATCGCGCACCAGATCGTCGAGCGCGCACAGGAACGCGGTGAGCGTCTTGCCGGAGCCGGTCGGCGCGGCGACGAGCGTCGACCGGCCGGCCTTGATGTGCGGCCATGCGAGCGCCTGCGCGCCGGTCGGCGCGGCGAACGTGCGCCGGAACCACGCGGCGACGGCCGGGTGGAACACGTCGAGCGCACTGGCGGCAGGGCGGGTAGCGGTGACGTCCATCGGAGCGTTGAAATGGGGTGCGAGCGCGCGGACGGATCGTGCGCGCATCGAATCGTCAGTGTGCCAGACGTCGCGCGTGCGTGCCGGGCCTCGCGTGCCGCTCGGGCTAGCGTGCCGACGATTCAGATCGAGATGGGGGCCTGCGCCGCACTTTCAATGGACGTAAAGTTGCGTGTGTGCCGGCACGCCGATATCGCGCCGAAGCGACACTTCAAGCGACTACACGCGATGCAGCCAGCCGAGCCAGTGTTCGAGCAGCGGTGCGCGCGTCCACAGCGATTGCGCGAGCCACAGCGTGCCGCCCCATGCGGCGGCCACCACGATCAGGTCGCAATGTCCGCTGTTCCACAGGTTGAGCGAATGGCGCCGCCAGATCCACGGCACGCCGAGCGGGTTCGGCCAGTCGGCGAGCAGGTGCATCACGCCGCCGCACGCGAAGCCGAACAGCGGCGCGGCCCACAGCGGATGCGGATGATGGGTGAGCCCGTGCCACCCGAGCGCGAGCAGCGCGATCCAGCCGATGCCCCAGTGCGTGACGGTGCGGTGCGTGATCCACAGCCGCCGCCTGCGGGTCCACCATGCGACTTCGAGCCAGTCAGGCGCGGTGCCGCCCGCGACGCCCATGGCGAACGCGGCGAGCATGCCCGCGTGCCACGGGCCCGTTGTGCCGGTCTGCGCGACGAGGACGGCGGCGACGACGCCGGCCGCGAAGCCGGATGCATGATGCGCATTGTGTGATGCCATAGGGAATGAGACGAAGAAACGTGAAGCGGCGCGTGAACGAAAGAAAATGATGCGACGAAAGCGGGGCGCTATCTTCTCAAATCGGGCTGGGCAACGGGCGGCTCGTCCGCGGATTTTTTTGTATGCATGTGTTGCATGCAGCGCAGTTCGCAACTTTCCGTTTTGTGCATTGCGTGATGACGCGTGCCGCATGCAATTCCGACCGGTGCGTATGCATGCTGCTGCTCTGCTGCGTGACAGGACGCACCCGATCGATGGGCTTTCGCGCCGCGTCGCGCGTTCGACCCTTTTTGTCCCCCTATACTACGAAACCGGCATATGGCCGTCGGCGCGCCAGCGGCTATAAACGGACAGGTGCTTTTCCTGCCTGAAGGAGATCCACATGGGGGACATGCAATGACTACGCTGAATCGCTTCAAATCATCCGCGGTCGTGCTCGCGACGGTGGCCGGCATCGGTTTCCTGCCGAACGCGCCCGTCTATGCGAAAGGTCCGCAACCGGCGGTGCTGACGAGCTCGGCGGTCGCGGTGGCCGACAAGTACAGCGCGGATGCCGCGGAGCGGATCTTCAAGGAAGGCGGCAACGCGATCGACGCGGCCGTCGCGATCGCATTCACGCTCGCCGTCACGTACCCCGAGGCCGGCAACATCGGCGGCGGCGGCTTCATGACGATCTACAAGGACGGCAAGCCGTACTTCATCGACTACCGCGAGCGCGCGCCGCTCGCCGCGACGAAGGACATGTACCTCGACAAGGACGGCAACGTCGTCAAGGGCATGAGCCTGTACGGCCCGCGCGCGGTCGGCGTGCCGGGCACGGTCGCGGGCATGTGGGAAGCGCAGAAGCGCTTCGGCAAGCTGAAGTGGAAGCAGGTGCTCGCGCCGGCGATCCACTATGCGCGCGACGGCTTCGTCGTCGACGAGCAGCTCGCGCAGCGCGGCGTCGACGCGTCGAAGGAGTTCGGCGGCAAGACCAACTTCGACAAGTACTTCTCCGGGTTGAAGGCCGGCGTGAACTTCAAGCAGCCCGACCTCGCCGACGTGCTTACGCGAATCTCGAACGACGGCGCGGAAGGTTTCTACAAGGGCAAGACGGCCGAGCTGATCGCGGCTTCGATGAAGACCGGCGACGGCAACGGGCTGATCACCACCGAGGATCTCGCGCAATACCGCGCGGTGTGGCGCCAGCCGGTGCAGGCGAAGTGGAACGGCTATGACGTGATCACCGCGCCGCCCCCGAGTTCGGGCGGCATCGGCCTCGTGCAGCTGCTGAAGATGAAGGCCGACCGCAAGCAGGATTTCGAGGGCGTGAAGCTCAACTCGCCGCAGTACATTCACCTCGTCGCGGAAATCGAGAAGCGCGTGTTCGCCGATCGCGCGCAGTATCTCGGCGATCCCGACTTCTACAAGGTACCGATCGCGCAGCTGACCGACGACGCGTACATCGCGAAGCGCGCGGGCGAGGTCAACCCGAAGGAGCCGTCGGACACGAAGAGCGTGCAGCCGGGCCTCGGCACGACGATGCCGGAGAAGGCCGAAACGACGCACTTCTCGGTCGTCGACAAGTGGGGCAACGCGGTGTCGAACACGTACACGATCAACGGCTATTTCGGCTCGGGCGTGATCGCCGACGGCACGGGCATCGTGCTGAACGACGAGATGGACGACTTCTCCGCGAAGCCGGGCGTCGCGAACATGTTCGGCGTGGTCGGCAGCGACGCGAACGCGATCGAACCGAAGAAGCGCCCGCTGTCGTCGATGTCGCCGACGATCATGACCAGGAACGGCAAGGTGTCGCTCGTGATCGGCACGCCGGGTGGCTCGCGTATCTTCACGTCGATCTTCCAGGTGATCAACAACATCTACGACTTCAAGATGCCGTTGAAGGAAGCCGTCGGCGCGATGCGCTTCCATCACCAGCTGCTGCCGCCGAACACGATCTTCTGGGAGCCGTACCACCCGATCGAAGGCGAACTCGCGAAGCAGATCGAGGCGCGTGGCTACACGTTGAAGGGGCAGGACTTCAGCGGCGACATCCAGGTGATCAAGATCGACGGCAAGACGCCGGAGGCGATGGCCGACCCGCGCGGGCGCGGGGTGACGCGGGTGATTCACTGACGTGATGCGATGCGTGCGCGTTCGCGACAGCGGGTGCGCACGCCGTTGCGCGGCCGGGTGTCGGGCCCGGTCGCGCAACGCACTCAGCCGGTGGTCCGGATGAATCCGGAGATTTGCGCCGCGATGGCTGCGGGCGCATCCTCGAAACAGGATCCGGTCGGGGGATACGGTCGTGCCGCCGTCGCCCGGCTGACGCGCGGTGATCGCGCCTGCGTTACCGCATCGCGCCAGATCCGACGGGCACGGCCGGCGTTTTTTCATCAAATTGACGCGCGACACTGAGATAATGGCCGAGTTAGGCTGCGTCAATGATGGAAGGAGGCCCCATGGGCGATAACGATACCCGCACCGAGACCGACAACCTCACCGATATGGAATCGATCGAGACGCGTCGGCGCCGCTTCGAGGAAGACCTCGTCGATGCTTACGACGAAGAGCTCGAGATGGAGCTCGACGACCGCCGCTTCGACAACGGCGAGGACCTGCTGTTCTCGCTGGAGCGTCGCGAGGCGCGCAAGGAGTATTTCCGCGAGCTGTTCCGGCTGCAGGGCGAACTCGTGAAGCTGCAGGACTGGGTCATGACCACCGGGCACCGGCTCATCGTCATTTTCGAAGGGCGCGACGCGGCGGGCAAGGGCGGCGTGATCAAGCGCATCACGCAGCGCCTGAACCCGCGCGTCTGCCGGGTCGCCGCGTTGCCCGCGCCGAACAACCGCGAGCGCACGCAATGGTACTTCCAGCGCTACGTCGCGCATCTGCCGGCCGGCGGCGAGATCGTGCTGTTCGACCGCAGCTGGTACAACCGGGCGGGCGTCGAGCGCGTGATGAATTTCTGTACCGACGACGAGTACGAGGAGTTTTTCCGGTCGGTGCCCGAGTTCGAGAAGATGCTCGTGCGCAGCGGGATCCAGATCGTCAAGTACTGGTTCTCGATCACGGATCACGAGCAGGAGGTGCGCTTCCAGGCCCGGATCCAGGATCCGCTGAAGCAGTGGAAGCTGAGCCCGATGGACCTCGAAAGCCGCCGCCGCTGGGAGGCCTATACGGCTGCGAAGGAAGAGATGCTGCAGCGCACGCATATTCCCGAGGCGCCGTGGTGGGTCGTGCAGGCGGTCGACAAGAAGCGCGCGCGGCTGAACTGCATCCACCACCTGCTGGGCCAGGTGCCGTATCACGACGTGCCGCGCCCGACGATCGACCTGCCGCAGCGCGAGCATCACGAGGATTACATCCGCCGGCCGGTGCCGGACAACATGATCGTGCCGGATATTTACTGAGCGGCTGGGCGGGTTTGGGCGGCGGCGAGGGGCGAGCCGCGCAAGGCGGCGCGCGTTACTCCCGGATCAGGAAGGCGGCCCGGTCGCGCCCGGCAATCCATGCGGGTGCGCGGCCGCGCCCGCTCCACGTTGCGCCCGTCACCGGGTCGCGATACTTCATGCCGACGGTGAACAGCTTCGCACGGCCGCTGTAACCGTGACCGAAGATTTCACGTGCGGTCAGCGCGTAGCTCGTGACGAGTTCGCGCACCTGCTCCAGCACCGCATTGCGTTCGCGGCACCGTGCCGCCTTGATGCGCTGATCAAGTTCCGCAAGCTGGGCTTGCAGTTTTTGGATTTGCTGCATGCGTCCGTTATCCCGTGGCTGATTTGATTATTGGCGACGCGTGATGAACTGCATGGCAGCACGCCCGGCCATGGCGTGCTGCCTTGGCCGGAGGCGCATCTCACGCAGCGTGCTCCGGCCTGCCGGCAGCGCATTTGCGGAGCGTGTCGCCGGGAACCCGGTGAGATTAGGACTCGGCGCGCCGTTTTTCTATCGGACGTATCTGAATTTTCGGCTGAATTTGCATGAGGCCGTGATGGCGAGGCGGGAGGAGGCGCGTCAGTTCGTTATAGCTCCGGAAACCCCGACCGCCCCTGCGTCAGGTCGAACAACTCGGTTCTCGCATCGGCCTCGGCGGTCTCCGGCAGCTTGATCACGAGCTTCACCGTCATCCCGTACGCGCTGTCCACCAGTTCATACCCGGCCTGTTCGATCCAGCGGCGCACACGCGCTTCCTCGGGATAGCCGATCTCGATCGCGAGTCGCGTCTGGCGGATGCGTTCGATGCGCTCGGCATCGAGCAGCGCCGATGCGATCGCATCCGTGTACGCGCGCACCAGACCGCCCGCGCCGAGCTTCACGCCGCCGTAGTAGCGCACGACCGCGCCGAGCACGCCGTCGAGATCGTGATGGCGAAGCACTTCGAGGATCGGCCGGCCCGCGGTGCCCGACGGCTCGCCGTCATCCGACATGCCCGACTGGCCACCCGCCAGCAACGCCCAGCAAACGTGGGTGGCGGTCGGATGCTCGTTGCGCAGGCGCTGCAGCACCTGCATCGCGGCGTCGCGGTCGTCGACGGGAATCGCGTGCGCGATGAAGCGGCTCTTGCGGATCTCGAGCTCGGTCGTGCGGGAAGCGGATAGGGTGTAAGTCACGTTGATCGTCATGGGCAAGCACGATCGATGTGATCGCTTGCCCGTATTCCGGGTGTTGTCTGTATCGGCCGCGGCGGATGCGCGGCGTGTGTCGAAGCATACCGCGTGCGAGGCAGGAGGGCGGCGAAACGTCTCGCGAACGGGCTTCCGTTCAGCCTCCGACATTCACGCCGATCCGTCGATACCGCGGTCGTCGCTCACCGTACGCCGACCGACGACCGCAGCGCCGCGCCCAGCGTGCGAAGCGCCTGCCGGGCCCGCGCGTCGGTGAGGTTCGAGTAGAGCACGACATCGCGCGCCGGCAATGGCGGCAGCCCGTATCGCACGCCTACATCGACCGTACCGGCGAGCGCCACGCGATGCCCGAGCGCCGCGACGGCCAGCCCCGCGGACACCGCCGCGCCGATCGTCGCGACTCCGCCGCCGACAAAGACTTCCGTCCACGCGATACCGGCTTCGTCCAGCGCACCGACGGCCATGCGGCGCACGCTGCAGGGCTCGGCCTGCGTCGCGAGCCGCAGCGGTTGCGGCGGATGGTACTCGAAATCGGCCGCGGCCATCCAGCCGAACGACTCCGACAGGATGGTTTCGCCGTCCAGCCGCCGGCTGTCGAGCTGCAGCGCGACGGCCGCGTCGAGCTGGCCGCGGTCGAACGCATCGAGCACGTCGCGCGACGCGGCGACGCGAATCTCCAGCACGAGCCCCGGCTCGGCCTCGCCCATGCGCCGAAGCAGCATCGGGAGATCGGCGCCGACGACATGGTGGCTGACGCCGATCACCAGCCGCCGCTGGCCGCTGCCGAACGCGCCGACCGCACCCTGGTGAGCTGCCACCAGTTCGCGCGCGGGCTCCAGGAACGCGGTGCCGTCGGCCGACAGGCGGACCTGCCGCGGCGTGCGTTCCAGCAGGCGGCGCCCGAGCCCGTCTTCGAGCCGCTTGATCTTCAGGCTCACCGCGGACTGCGTCGTGTCCATCGCCTCGGCGGCCCGCGTGAAGCTCTTGAGGTCGGCGGTCAGCACGAACGCCTGCACGGCTTCGATGTCGAGTGTTTTCATCGCCCGCCTATCCATTAAGAAAACGAATCATTGAAATATTTTGCCATCGTATTTCAAAATGATTCAAGGTCTTCTACGCTGTTCCCAGGCCATCCGGAATTGCCGCGTTACTTTCGCCAGGAGTCGATCATGCTGACCGCGTACTACGTGCACCGCCTGCCGGCGGACTACGACCTCAACATCATCCGCGACCGCGTCCGCGAACGCGGCCGGCTCTGGGACGACACACCGGAACTGGTGTTCAAGGGGTTCCTGTTGCGCGAGGCCGGTCGCTACGGCGCGACGGAAAACGGTTATGCGTCGTTTTATCTGTGGCGCAACGACCAGGCGTTCGCTGAATTCGTGACGGACGGCCGTTATCGGGTCGTGACGGACAGCTTCGGGCGCGCGCCGATCGACGTCCGGGTCGCGCTCGATGCGCGCAACGGGCGCGCGTCGACGGCACGTTTCGCTCGTGTGGAGGACATCGACATTCCGGCGGATGCCGGTCTCGATGCGACGCTTGCGCACGAGATCGCGCGCAACCGCGAAGTCGCGGCACAGCCGGGTGTCGTCGCTGCTGCCGTCAGCGTCGATCCGCTGCGCTGGCGACTGACTCGGGTACGCGTATCGGAACACGAGCCGGACGACGGCGGTGCTGGCACGGTGTACCAGGTCTTGCATCTGGCCAAACCGTTGCTCGACACGCTGGAAGGGAGCGGTGCGTGATGGCCGGCGTTGTGTCGCGATCCCCGGCCCGGCCGGCGGCCCGCGGCCGATCGCCCGGCAGGGCGGGCGATGCGCCATCGATGCGACTGCCCGCGGGCCTCGCGGTCGCGGCTCATCTGGTGGGCGTGGCGGCGGCGATAGCTGTCATCGCCGTGCTGACGACGTTGCTGGCGCTGATGGTCCGGTAAAGATCGTCGGTTGGCGGGCAAGCCCGGGGACGCCTCGGAACAAGCAGACAAGACGAGACGCGATGCAATCCTCGCGCCGTCGCATGACCGGAAGCGCCGCACGCGATACACGCGGCGCTTCCGGCTGCTTCACATCGCCGCTCAGTTGCCCTGCAGCCGGATATCGCGCGACGACGCGCCGACATACACCGTCCCGCCCGGCACGACGCGCCAGCCGTTGCGCGACGTATCCCACACGCTCTGCATCCGCGGCGACACGGTGACGCGAACATGCCGCGCCTCGCCCGGATTCAGCCGGATCTTCTCCCAGCCGACCAGCCGCTTCGGCGGTTCGTCCTTGTACGGCACGCCGAGATAGACCTGCGGCGTTTCCGCACCGGCGACGCGCCCGTCGTTGCGCACGGTGAACGCGACGCTCAGCGAGCCGTCCCATTGCCGCGACACCGACAGCCCCGAATACGCGAAGTGCGTATACGACAGCCCGTAGCCGAACTCGAACATCGGCTTGATGTTGCGCGCGTCATACCAGCGATAGCCCATGTTCAGCTTCTCCGCGTAGACGGGATCGTTGTCGAACGCGCCGTTTTGTCCCCACGTCGGCGAATCCTGGTCGCGCGCCGGGAACGTGACGGGCAGCTTGCCGGACGGATTGACGGCGCCGAACAGCACGTTCGCGATCGCCTTGCCGCCGGCTTCGCCCGGATACCACGCCTCGACGATCGCGGACACCCGGTCCTTCCACGGCATCAGCACCGGGTTGCCGCTCTGGACGACGACGATCGTATGCGGATTCGCGCGCGCGACGGCTTCGACGAGCGCATCCTGGTTCGACGGGTTCGCGAGACTAAGGCTTTGCAGTTCGCCGAAATCCTCGCCGGCCGGCTGCGCGACCACGACGATCGCGACGTCCGAGCGGCCCGCGAGCGCGGCGGCCTGGTCGACCTCCTGCTGCGTGTACGCGCGGAACGGCGACTGCTGGTCGCTGTTGCCCGCATACGTGACCTGCGCGGCCGGCGCGAGCGCGCGGATCGCCGCGACGATCGGTACGTCGACCTTCAGCCACGGATTGCGCCACCAGCTGCACCCCGTCGACGATCCGAACGTCAAGCCGCCGCAACCCGCGAACGAACCCGTCACCGGGTCGCGCGTGTTGCCCGAGCCGCCGCCCGACAGCACGGCCGCATCGGCATGGCCGCCGATCACGGCGATATGCGACAGCGCAGACGCGGCAAGCGGCAACTGGTTGCCGTCGTTCTTCAGCAGTACGATCGACTGCTCGGAGGCGGCTTGCGCGAACCGGTTCGCGGCCGCGAAATCGATCGTGCCGCCGCCCTTGGCCGGATCGTCCATCACGCCGACGCGGATCATCACGGCGAGCTTGCGGCGCACCATGTCGTCGAGGCGCGCGGTCGACACCGAGCCGTTCGCAATCGCCTGCTTGACTGCCGCCGGCGTCAGGTACACGCTCGGCCCGACGTCTTCTTCCTCGTCGAGCCCGGCGTTGATCGCGGCGGCGGTGCTGTGCGTCGCGCCCCAGTCGGACTGCACCTGGCCCTGGAAGCCCCATTCGTTCTTCAGCACGTCGTTCAGCAGGTGATTGTTCTCGCACGCATACGTGCCGTTCAGGCGGTTGTAGCTGCACATCACGCTGCCTGGCCGCCCGCGCTTCGCGGCGATCTCGAACGGCAGCAGGTACAGCTCGCGCAGCGTGCGTTCGTCGATCTGCGTGTTGCCGCCCATCCGGCCGTGCTCCTGTTCGTTGCCGGCGTAGTGCTTGATGGTCGCGATGACTTTCTGCCGCTGCGTCGCGAGCGTGCGTTCGGCGAGCAGGTCGCCGGCGAGCAGCGGATCCTCGCCGAGATACTCGAACAGGCGGCCGCCTCGCGGTTCGCGCGCGAGATTGGTGCCGCCGGCGAGGCCCATGCCGAACCCTTGCGCGCGCAACTGGATCGCGACCTGCTTGCCGAAGTCGTACGACAGGCGGCGATCCCAGCTCGCGGCGACGGCGATCGTCGCGGGGAACGTCGTGCTGGCCTGCGACGTGCTGCCGGAACCGGTCGCCGAGTCGACCATGTTGAGATCGGGAATGCCGAGCCGCGGCACGCCCTGGATGTAGCCGGCGCCGCCGCCCGGCACCTTGGACATTTCGTATTGCGAATGAATGAACTGAATTTTTTCGTCGAGCGTCATCTTGCGCACGAGCAGGTCGGCGCGCCGTTGCGCGGCGGACGACGCGAACGCATCGGTGGCGTCGCCCTGCGAGTTGAAATCGGCGTTGCCCGCGTAGGCGGTGGTGCAGAGGGTCGCTGCCAGCACGACGGCCGGCCAGAGTTTGTCCCGCATGTTGCTCTCCATGATCGTATTGCTCGTTGTTCGGATGATGTCTGGAGCTGCGCACGTCCGGTGGATTCGCACCGGACGCATTCGGCTGGCGATGCAGTGTGGTTGTGCGTCGGCATGCCAGGCCAGGCGGGGAATCGTTACGGCCGGTTGGGCTCGACCGGTCAACGCGGGCGGCGACGCACAGGCCGCTCGACGCTGTCGAATCGGATGTAGCGACTCTCAGCAGCGACTAATGGTATGAATGTAGTCCGACTACAGCATCGGTGTTTCTACCGATACGTACGATCTTTATTCGGCACGGTCGCGCGACGTGGCAAAAAGACGGTCATCGTTCCCGATTGCGGCTGTGCGGCGGGGTAAGAAGTACCTGCGTACAGGCGTTTGCGCTGGGGAACATGGAGATGAAGGAGATTCGTCTCGTTGCGTGCGCATCGAATCGGGCGGGCCCGTCGTTATCCGGCGGCGCGGGATCCCGGATCGCGTGCGGTGAGTGGATCGGACGGTTTGCGGGCGCGTGCGAGTGGATTGGCGATGTAGCGGATCGCGCGGTCGCTGAGCGTCGACGATGGCAGCAGGCACGCGAGCGACAGCCCGGCGACGGCCAGTTTCTTGAACGGACGCCAGAACGGATTGCGCAGCACCGTATGCCAGTAACGGTCCGAATCGGACAGGAACCAGCGCCAGCGGCGCGCGAGCGGCGCACGGTACAGCGTGCTCGCGAAGCGGGCCTTTTCGATCGAGAAATCGAACGGTTCGCTCGGCAGCGCTTCGTGAAGCCGCGAGCGGGCAATCGTGCGCAGCGTCGACCATCGGCGTTCAGCCTTCGACGCCCCCGTGGCTGCGTCTTCCGCGTTGGCGAACGCGAGATCGGCGGTATCGCGGTTCGCGTCGCCGGCGGCGTGTGCGGCCGCCTGGTGAATGCGATAACCGCCGAGCGACGCGTCGATCATGTGGACGGCGCCGAGCAGCGCGATTCCGTAGATCGCATAAAAATCGGCGCCGTGCAGGTTGTCGGCCGTGACGGGCACCGGGAAGATGCGCCGGAGCGCGTCGCTCAGATACGCGTTGCCCGACGCGGGCGGCGACGGATACAGCCAGCCCGCGCGCAGCAGACGCCCGCAATCCGCGTCGACGCCCGACTGCGGGACGGCGACGCCGGTTGCGGCGCCGCCGCGCGTGATCACGTCGAGCCGGAAATGTACCTTCACGAAGTCGCCGGCCGCGAACGCGGCCAGCACGCGGGCGGCGGCGTCGGGATAGAGCAGGTCGTCCGCGTCGAGCAGGATGACGTATCGGGTCGCGACATGCTCGAGCGCGCGGTTGTACGCGGCGACCTGGCCGCGATTCTCCTGAAAGACCGACGCGATGCGCTCGCCGTACGAGCGGATGATGTCGCGGGAATCGTCGGTCGATCCGTCGTCGATCACCAGCACGCGGATGCCGTGCGCGGTCTGTGCGAGCGCGGAGTCGATCGCGGCACGCAGATAGGCGCCGTGGTTGTAGTTGCAGATTGCAATGGTCAGGTCTGCCATGAGCAGCTCCCCGGTGAAGCGGGTTCGAGTCTTCCGGCGCGGGAGGCCCGCGCAGCGCCGTCATGCGGCCACATGCTAGCGGCGCGCAACAGCGTTGCCGAGCAGCGGAATGCCGGCGCGATAGACCACGGCCGCGAGCGCGGCGGCAACAGCAGCCTCCGCGAGCAGCACGGCGGCGGCGGCGCCCAGTTCGGCGAAATACTTCGCGAGCACCGGAAGCAGCACGATGTTAAGGATGCCGGACGACATCAGGATGCGCGTGAAGGCCGTTTTCATGCCGAGCGGCAGCATGGTCTGCACACCGAACAGGTCGGTCATGCCGGCCATGAACGGGATGAACGCCATCCAGCGCAGCACGTGAACCGTCGGTTCGTACGACGGGCCGTACAGGATGCGCACCGCCAGCGGCGCACCGAAGAAAATCACCAGCGAGATGCCGAGCACCATCACGACCTGCACGACGAACAGCTTGCGCAGGAACGTGAACGCGTCGTTGCGCGCATGCCGCATCAGGTAGCTGATGCGCGGATAGGTGGCGGCCTTCAGCGGCTGGAGCATGCTGAGCGCCGCGCGGATCAGCTTGTCGCCGGCGGCGAAGTAGCCGGCCGCGACGTTGCCCGACACGAAGCCGAGCAGCACGGTGTTGGTCGATGCGTAGAACGCGATCGACGTGGATGCGAGAAACACCTGCCAGCCGCCTTTCAGCGATTCGGCAATGTCGGCAACGCCGACGCGGACGAAGTCGATTTCGCGATGGAGATACAGGTAGACGGCCAGCGCGATCGCCGACAGCACCGGCACGGCGGCGTTGACGATCATCGCGCGATCGATGTCCGCCGGGTTGTGCACGACGGCGAACATCGCGGGAAGGCTCAGTACGCGGCCGACGAACAGGATCAGGCTGAGCGCGCGCAGCTTCTCCATGCCCTGGAAATACCAGCCGGGCGTGAATGCCACGCCGGCGACCATGCCGAACCCGATCAGCAACAGGTCGCGGTCCTCGCCGAAGCGCCCGATCACGAGCGTCAGCACCACCAGCACGACGAAGCAGACGGCCGCGATCCCGATCTGCGCGTACAGCGTCGCCCAGAAGATGCGCGAGCGTTCGGCGCGGTCGTCGCGGGCGAGCGCGATGCGTGGTGTCGCGGTCAGGTCGAAGCTGTAGCTCGTGCAGTTGGTGAGATACGCGATGACCGCGAGCGAGAACGCGAGCTGGCCATAGCCTTCCGGGCCCAGTGCGTGCGTCAGCAGCGGCGCGATCAGCAGCGGCACCGCATACATCGAAATCTGCAGCGTCAGCAGCAGCAGGAAGTTCTTCTTGAGGTTTGACATTCGCTCGGTCGGCGCCGTTGGGTATCGCATGGCGGCGGGTTGCGTGCTGCCGTGCGGATGCGCGGCCGGTCGGCGCTGACCCGGCTGCGAGGATTCGCGACCCGTTCCGGCGATGCCGGCACGGCTGCATCACATCGTATGGCGGCCATGATACGGGCCGCGCGGCGACGCATTGTTCGCGAGCCTACCGTTCGCGGATTCCATTCGCACGGGCGGAACGAATCGCGACAGGGCGCGCCGTGTTGTATCGCCGCGGTGATGAATGCATTTGTAAGCTGGCGCACCGAAGGCCGATCGGGCCGAATGATCTAATCAGACGCACTGTTTCGTCCGCGGCGGAAATGATGCAGGCGAAGCCTGCAACCGGCAGCACGACCGGCCCGCGAGCGGATGAAGCCGGTGCAACGCGGCGAATGTCACGCATGCCGGCCGGCGCGCGCTTGCGCGAGGCCGGCTCGCGCGTGCGGCAGTGCGGCGCATGGAACACGGCGAGCGGGCCGCGCAGGGGCGCGGCGGAAGACCGCAGCCGGTCTTCCTGCCGTCGCCGGCCCGCCGCGGGAATCGCGCAGCCGCGCATGCCGGTGGAGCCGCCGGCGCGCATGCGCATGGAATAACAAATACCGATCCGAGGAGTACCGAGTGAAACCGATAACGTTCGGCAGCTGTGTGGGGTGGCTGCACGAAGGACAGACGGGACAGGGCGTGATCCTGTGCGAATCGCTGGGCCACGAGGCCGCGTGGACGCACAAGCTCATGCGAGCGATCGCGGAGCGTCTCGCCCGCGCGGGCGTCACGGTGTTGCGGTTCAACTATCCGTGCGCCGGCGATTCCGCGGGCGACGATCTCGACGCCGGACGGCATGCCGCCAGCATCGACAGCATTCATCGCGCGATCGAGCTGCTGCGCGACGAAGCGGGCGTGACCGCGCTGACGCTCGTCGGCCTCCGCGCGGGTGCGCTGTTCGCGATGCTGGCCGCCGCGGGCGCGGGCCGGCACACGTCGCCGCGCATCGCGGGCCGGCACACGTCGCCGCGCATCGATGCGATGGTGGCGCTGTCGCCGGTCGTGCGCGGCCGTGCATACCTGCGCGAGCTGTCGTTCGTGCATCGTCAGTGGCTCGATACGACGCCGCCCGCGATTCGTGACGCGCATCGCGACGAGCCGTGCATGAACGTGCTCGGGCATCGCTACCCGGCCGATTTCGTCGATGCGCTGAAGGCAACCGATCTGTGCGACGTGGTGCGCGACGCGCCGGCGCTGCCCGGCGCGATGCTGCTGATCCAGCCGGAGCAGGGCGACGGGCCCGCGTTGCGCGACGCGTTGCTGGCGCGCGGCGTGGACGTGACGTGCGATCCGTTCCGCGAATGGCCGACGACGATGCTGGACGGCACGCGCTCGCGCCTGCCGCACGCGGCGATCGACGCGCTGGTGAACTGGATCGTCGGGTGCGCACCGGATACGGCCGTCGCCCGCGTTTCACCGCACACGGTCGGTACGTGGAGCGGCGAGTCGGCCGTCGCGCTCGACATGGGCGACATGACGGAGCAGGTCGTCGCGGTCGGCCCGGGCCGGCTGGTCGGCGTGCTGTGCCGTCCGGCGGGGACGCGGCCGGCAACGCCGG
Source organism: Burkholderia sp. LFS061 (assembly GCF_047978125.1). NCBI lineage: Bacteria > Pseudomonadati > Pseudomonadota > Betaproteobacteria > Burkholderiales > Burkholderiaceae > Burkholderia > Burkholderia sp. LFS061. The sequence goes on from NZ_JBFPFS010000002.1 coordinate 62,379, forward strand.
TCGGCCCGGCGCTCGTGATCGCGAACACGTCGACGAATCTGCGCAGCGGCGAGGGGCGCTTCGGCGTGCGCATCGCCCGCGCACTGGCGCGGGCCGGCGTGACGACGTTGCGGATCGACGTGACCGGCGTCGGTGACAGCGGGTTCGGTGCGCCGGACGACCAGTCGGGCGTCGTGTATTCGCCGCAGGCGATCGACGACGTCGCGGCGGCGGCGGACTGGCTGCGTGCGATCGGCCATCCGGACGTGATCGCGGCCGGCATCTGTTCCGGCGCGTACGCGGCGTTGCATGCGGCGGTGAAAACGGCGTCGCTCGGCGGCGTGATCGCGATCAATCTCGCGCGCTTCGTGTGGCCGGCCGGGCTCACGCTCGAAGCGGCGCAGAAGCAGCGGATCAACTCGGTGCGCGGCTACTGGCTGTCGGTGCGCGACTGGCGGCGCTGGAAGCGGCTCGTCGCCGAGCGGCGCGACCTGCGTCCGATCCTGCGCGCGGTGGCGGCGAACGGTATCGCGCGCATCAGCGTGCCGGTGAAGGCGGCGGCCGCGCGCGTCGGCTGGAAGCCGCGCGCGGGTACGCCGCGCGGCATGATGCGCGAGCTCGCGCAGCGCAACGTGTGGACGATGCTCGTATACGGCGCGCTCGATCCCGGCATCGACGACGTCCGGCGCCACTTCGGCTCGGTCGAGTGCGCGTTTCGGCGCTCGCGCCATGTGCGCCTGCACCTGATGCCGCAGGTCGACCACGCGCTGTACGGCGCGGCGGGAACGGCCGCCGTGATCGATCTCTGCATGCAGGCGCTGGGCGGCGCCCCGGGCTGGCCGGCCGCACGCGTCGCCGATCCGTCCGTACCCGACGCAGCCGGGCGGCCGTACGCGAACGTATCGGTCGGAAGTTCGTGACGCGCATCGCGGTTGCGCGGATTACGGGGTGCGATCCCCGCTTCGTATGAAGATCGGCGTTCGGTGGGCTCGCTCACAGACGCGCCAGTCGCGGCGGTGTCCAATCGTGTATCGGTGCAGGCGCCGTCACGCCCGTGCATGACCGGCCGGATCGCATCAGTCCGGATCGCCTGGCTGCGCATAGGGCGACGTCGTGTACGGCGATGCGTACAGCGTGTCGTTGCGCCACGCGTCGTCTGTGGGCGCGCTGGCCGCTTTCGGGCGGCTCGGACGGCCCGGCACGAGCGGCCGCCGCAGCGTGCTGCGGGCGCGCGATGCCGGTTCCGCGGTGGTGCGAATGCCGGGAAGCGCAAGGTCCGGTGCCGCGGCATCGGATGCCGCGGTTGCGATGCCGGCGGTCGCGGTTTGCGCCGAACGCTGCAGCGGGGCCGGCGCAATCAGCGCCGACGATGCGAAGGCTGGCGCGTCGGCCGGGTCGGACCGCACGGATTGCGCATCGGCGGCGCACGCGAAACCGGCCGACAGGATGCAGACGAGCGACGAAAGTGACGAAGAGCAGTTCATGACGAATCGTACGGAATGACGTGCGGTGACGAGGGAGGCGCGGCGCCGCATGGCGAGCCGCGCTGGCAAGCGTAATGCCGGAGCCCGCCGCGTTTGGCGGGTTACCGCACAGTTTCGGAAGGACACCATGTCAACGACGACGCAAAAGGAATCGACGGCCGGCAGGCTGCTGTCACGCACGCCCTGGCTGTCGCGCGTGGCGCTGGCGGCCGCCGTGTGCGCGCTGAGCGCGTGCGCGCTGGCGCCGGGCATGACGTATCGCGCGCCTGCCGAACGCGACGCGAATGCGCGCGTGGGTGCCGACGCATCGGGTTCGGGCGGCCTCGACGGCGTTCAGAACGTATCGGGCGAGGATCTGATCGAGATCACGCCGGCGTTCGTCGAGCAGCAGCATGCGGCACAGTCGGCCAGTGTCGACGCGGAAATCCGCCAGCTGTTCGGCACGCCGAAGCCGTACGTGATCGGCCCCGGCGACGTGCTGAGCATCGTCGTGTGGGATCACCCGGAACTGAACCTGCCGACGACCCAGACGACGGGCGGCGGCGACGGCGTCGGCGCCAGCTCGGTCGCGACCGGTTATACGGTGGACGCGAGCGGCAGCGTGCAGTTCGCCTATGCGGGCCTCGTGCACGTGGCAGGGCTGACCGAGGCGCAGGCGCGCGCGGTGCTGACGAAGCGGCTCGGCGAATACGTGCGCAAGCCGCAGATCGCGGTGCGCGTCCAGGCATACCGCAGCAAGCGCGTCTATCTCGACGGCGAAGTGCGCACGCCGGGGCTGCAGATCGTCAACGACATGCCGATGACGCTGCCCGAGGCGATCGACCGCGCGGGCGGCTTCACCGCGACGGCCGACCGCTCCCGGGTGTCGGTGACGCGCGGCGACAAGACCGTGACGGTGAGCCTGCCGGCCATGCTGGCCGCGGGCATCAACCCGACCAGCATCCTGTTGCACGACGGCGATCTCGTGCGCGTGCGCGCGGCGAGCGACAGCAAGGTGTTCGTGCTCGGCGAAGTGTCGCGTCCGGCGACGCTGACGCTGACCGACGGCCGGATGAGCCTCGGCGAAGCGCTCGGCGACACGGGCGGCGTCAGCCAGTACACGGCGGACGCGCGGCAGGTATACGTGGTGCGGCGCGGGCCCGGCAACCGGCCGCAGGTCTATCACCTCGACGGGAGTTCGCCGGCCTCGTTCGCGCTGGCCGACCGGTTCCCGCTCGAGCGTCGCGACGTGGTGTTCGTCGATGCGTCGTCGCTGGTGCGCTGGAGCCGTGTCGTCAACCTGCTGATTCCGTCGTCCGCGCAGGGTGCGCTGACGGCCAAGGCCATTTCGCCGTGAACTTCGTGACCGATTTCGCGATCGCGATTCGTCGCGCCTACGGGACTGATCCTGCATGAACTCCCTGACCCTGCCTGACCCGCACGACGGGCCCACGTTGCGGCCGTCCTATCCGTACCGCCGCTACTGGACCATGCTGGTCGGCGGCCGGCGGCTGATCCTGTGCACGGCGCTCGCGGGCGCGCTTGCCGGGGCCGTCTATGCGCTTTGCGCGCGCCCCGTCTACCGGACCGACATCCTGTTCCAGGTCGAGCAGAGCCCGACCGAGTCGAAGCCGAACTCGCCGCCGGGCGATCCGTCGTCGGTGTTCGACCTGAAGACCGATGCGTCGACCGAGATCGAGGTGCTGAAATCGCGCGCGGTGATGGCGCGCGCGGTCGACGATACCAACCTGGCCGTCGACGCGCGGCCGCATTACCTGCCGATCGTCGGCTGGCGGTTCGTGAACGCGGCCGACGGGCTGTCGTCGCCGCTGCCGGGCGGTTACGTGTACGGCACGGAGCGCATCGACGTACCGACCTTCGACGTGCCGAAGCGTTTCCTCGGCAAGCGTTTCGCGCTGACCGTCGGCAACGACGGCGCCTATACGCTGCAGCGCACGGGCTTGCTCGGCAGGACGGGCCCGGTATGGCAGGGCAGGGTCGGCCAGCCGCTGCACGTCGAGACGCCGCAGGGGCCGCTCGACGTGTTCGTGCGCGGCGTCGCGGGCGAGCCCGGCGCGCGCTTCGACCTGACGCGCTACGCCGACGAAGAAGCGACGGCGTGGCTGCAGAAGAACGCGCTGATCTCGGAGCGCGGCAAGCAGTCGAACATGATCGGCGTGACGCTCGACGGTACCGATCCCGTGCACGACAGCCGCGTGCTGAACGCGGTCGGCGACGCGTATCTGGCGCAGAACACGCAGCGCAAGTCCGCGGCGGCCGACAAGCTGATCCGTTTCATGGACGCGCAGTTGCCGCAACTGAAGGCGCAGCTCGAACAGGCGGAAAGCCGCTTCAACGCGTTCCGCGCGGCGCACGGCACCGTCAACACGAGCGACGAAGGGCTGGCGCTGCGGCAGCAGTCGGTCGACATCGAGACGCGCGTGCAGACGCTGCAGCAACGCCGTGAAGAGCTGCTGACCCGGTTCATGCCGAAGCATCCGGCCGTCGTCGCGGTCGACGCGCAGCTCGCCGACGCCCAGCATTCGCTCGATACGGTGCGCAAGCAGATCCAGCAGTTGCCGACCGTCGAGCAGGGCGTGCTGCAACTGCAGCGCGACGTGGCCGTCGATACCGCGCTCTACACGAACCTGCTCAACACGCGCCAGCAGATGATCCTCGCGCGGGCCAGCAAGACCGGTACCGTGCGGATCGTCGATGCCGCGAAGGTCGCCGAGACGCCCACCGGGCCGCATCGCGGGATGGCCGTGATCGCGTCGCTGATCCTCGGCCTGCTGGCGGGTGCCGCGGTCGTGATCGTGCGGCAGCGTGTCGCCGGCACGGTCGGCGACGCCGAGGAAATCGAATGGTCGACAGGCCTGCCGGTGTTCGCGGCGGTGCCGCACAGCCCGGTGTCCGGGCAAGCCGTGCCGCCGTCGAAGGGAGCACGGCGGCGCGCCGCGCGCAAGCCGGAGCCGCCGGGCGCCCCGGAGGGCGCGGCGCTCGAAAGCCTGCGCAATTTCCGCACGGCGCTGCAATTATCGATGCCCGACGCACCGAACCGCGTCGTGCTGATCTCGGGGCCGACAACGGGCGTCGGCAAGTCGTTCGTCGCCGCGAATCTCGCGTCGCTGGTGGGTGCCGCGAAGCGGCGCGTGCTGCTGATCGACGCGGACCTGCGCAAGGGCTCGCTGCACGAGCGGTTTCGCTACAGCCGCGCGCCGGGCCTGGCGGATGTGGTGGCGGGTACGCACGCGCTCGACCAGGCGATCAGGCGCGACGCGATGCCCGGCCTCGATTTCATGCCGATGGGCAACGTCGTGCCCGATCCGGGCGAACTGCTGCTGCAGCCCGCGCTCGCGGAACTGATCGAGCGCGTCGCGTCGCGCTACGACATGGTCGTGATCGACGCGCCGCCGCTGCTGCCGGTGGCCGACGCGCTGGTGCTCGGACGCCTGGCCGGGACCGTGTTCCTCGTCGCGCGCAGCGGCGTGACGACGCTGACGGAACTCGACGAAAGCGCACGGCGGCTCGAGCACGCGCATATCGACGTACGCGGCGTGATCCTGAACGATTTCAAGGGCGCGCCGGGACGGTACGACTACGGATACACGGAGGCGAACACCCATCAGGCCGCGTCCGGCTATGCCGGCGCGATGGCGGCGCGGCGGCCGGCGCGCTGAGCGGCGAATACGCGGCACCGGGTTTCGCGCGGTGCGCGCACGGGAAGCGATGGAACGGACATCATGAACAAACGAGTGGCGGCCGGCGTGCGCGTGCGGCAGCGACAGCCGGCGACGTTGCGCCGGGCGGCGCGCGCCGGCCGGGCTGCCGGTTACGCGGGTTACTGGTGGGAGGATCCGGCGCGGCTCGTGCTGATCTTCATCCTGCCGTTGTACGCGATGCTGTCGATCGGCCTGCTCGGCGATCAGAAGTCGATCGCGCGCATCTATTTCGACGGCTACGCCGCGTTCGCGGGCGGCCTGTTCCTGCTGGTGCTGACCGCGTCCGCGTGGTTCGCGGCGACCGACGCGCAGTTCCGGCGCGTGCCGGACGACGGGCCGGTCGAGCTGTCGCCGCGCGTGCTCGATTTCGTGTTCGCGCTCGCGCTGTTCGGCTATCTCGTGATGATGAGCGGCATCCTCGCGCATCCGGCCGTGCTGTTGTCGTTCCTGTCCGGCACGGCGAACACGTTCGAGCTGATCGAGCTGAAAGGGCGCGTCACCGGCCTGAGCACCTTCACGCAGGCGACGGCGCCGTTCGTCGCGCTGTATTTCTACGTGTTCCGGACGCCGGTCAAGGGGTTCAACCGCTACAAGGCGTACCTGGCCGTGCTCACCGTGCTGACGCTGCTGCGCAGCTTCATCTTCGCGGAACGGCTTGCGATCATCGAGATGGTATTGCCGTTCGCGCTGATGGTCGTGCGGTTCCGGTTCGGCCGCAAGCGTTCGCGGCTCCTGGCGCTCGGGCCGTATGCGGCGATTCCGCTGCTGCTCGGCCTGTTCATCGTGAACGAATACAACCGTTCGTGGGAGACCTACTACATCAACATCTACGACAACATCTTCGATTTCGCGCTCGAACGCCTGGGCCTGTACTACTCGACGTCGCTGAACAACGGCGCCGGGATCCTCAACGTGCTCGGCTGGGGCAGCGGGCATCCGATGTTCACGTTCGACTGGCTGCTGCGCTTCCCGGTGGTCGGCGCGACGCTGCAGCCGTGGCTCGATTCGGGCGACAGTCTAGACCTGTTCCTGAACAGCTACGCCGACCCCGAGTTCAACAATCCGTCGGGCATCTTCGTCCACTTCTACGAATGGGGCTGGTTCGGGTTGCTGAACGCGGCGTTTGCCGGCTGGGTGTTCGGTCGCGGCTACGCGGGGTGGCGGAGCGGGAACGGCTTCTGGTGCTGCGCGCACGCGGTGCTTTATGTGTCGCTGATGGAAATCCTGCGGATTCCGAACCTGTTCAGCGGCCGCAACTTCGTACCTGTCGTGCTGTTGATCGTCGTGTTCCGGTGGTTCGCAAAGCAGCCGCAACGGGCGTCGCCCGCAGCCGCGCGCGTCGCGGCGATCCGGCACGCGCCCGATATCGGCTAACTGTCGCCCAGCCCACAGTCTTTCGCCGCCGGCATGCATAGAGTGGAACGTCTCATGACCACTCGCAACGCGCGCGCCCTGACGGCGCCGCCGCATCGACCGCTCACATGACTACGACCGCACGCGAAACCAGCCTCGACGTCGCCCGTGGCGCGGGGATCATTCTTGTCGTCTACGGACACGTGTTGCGCGGAGTCGCCTCGTCGGGCCTCGTGCCGGCCGGCCTGCCCGATACCGTGTTCGCATGGATCGACTACGTGATCTACACGTTCCACATGCCGCTGTTCTTCTTCCTGTCCGGGCTGCACGTCTGCGGCTCGTTGCGCAGCGCGCCGCACCGCTTCATGGGGTCGAAGGTGCGGACGATCGTCTATCCATACCTGCTGTGGTCGGTCCTGCAAGGCGGGGTGCAGATCGCGATGGCGTCGCACGGCACCAATCATCCATTCACGCTCGCCGACCTGCTGGCGATCGGCTGGCGGCCGTTCGCGCAGTTCTGGTTCCTGTATGCGCTGATGCTTTGCATGATCGGCGTCTGGCTGCTTGCGCGGCGGGTGCCTGCATTTGCGCAGGTACCGATGCCGCCGCGCATCCGCGGCGCGCTCATGGCAAGCGCGGTGCTCGGGCTGGCCGTCGGCGCGGCGACGCAATGGGGCATCCTGTCGACGACGCTGATGAACTGGCCGTTCTTCGTGGCCGGCGTCGTTGCATCGCGCGCGTTGCCGGGATGGCTCGAACGCCACAGCCATCCCGTGGCATGCGCGGTGACGGCGGCGGTCTTCGTCGCGGCGGTCGTTTTGGCGCACGGCCTGGGTGGTGCAACGAGCGTCTGGGCCGTGCCCGCCGCGTTCGCCGGCATCGCGCTGATGCTGCAGTTCGCGTACCGGTATGCGTCGTCCCCCGCGCGGGCCGGGTGGCTGGCGGCGGTCGGGTGGGCGTCGATGCCGATCTACCTGATGCATATCGTGGTGATGGGCGGCGTGCGCATCGTGCTGATGCGCGCGGGCGTCGGCAGTCTCGCGGCTCACCTCGCGCTCGGCACGCTCGCCGGCGTGGCGGTTCCGATGGCGGTCTACCTGATCGCGTTGCGCACGGGGACTGCTCGGGTGGCCGGATTTCCGTCGTGGCCGGGGCGCGGGGCGGTTGTGCGCCCGCAGGCCGCATGACACGCGTGGAAGCGTCCGGCATGCGTAGACGCCGATGCCTTTCCCGTCTCTGCTGCGCGATGCTCGGCGTATGGGCGATGGGTAGTCCCGCGCTGGCTGCGCACGCCGCGGCGGCGGCCGCATCCGCGGCGCAGGGCGCGATCCGCGCGACGGTGCCGGATGCGCATGTCGACCCCGCACGCGACGGCGCGGACCAGGCCGACGCGCTGCAACGCGCGCTGGACGCGCTGCATCCCGGCCAGCGGCTCGTGTTCGCGCCGGGGCGCTACATCGTCGGCCGTTCGCTCGTCGTTCGGCAAGCGCAGGTCGTGCTGTCGGGTTACGGCGCGACGCTGATCGCGACCGAGCCGGACGACCAGACGATCGAGATGCGCGGCGACGGCACGACGATCGTCGGATTCTGGCTGGCAGGAACCGGCTCGACGCGGATGGAAACGCCGAAATCGACCAAGATCGAAGTGACCGGGCGCGGCGTGCAGGTGCTCGACAACGCGATCGACGGCGGAGGCGGCGGCATTTTCGTGTTCGGCGGAGCGGATGTCGCGATCGTCGGCAACGAGGTGCTGGCGACGCTGGCGGACGGCATCCACATCACGCACGGCGCGCGCAACGTGCTCGTGCAGGGTAACGTCGTGCGCGGCACCGGCGACGACATGATTGCCGTGGTGAGCTACCAGGGCGACGGCGTGCTCAGCCGCAACGTGCTGATTACCGGCAACTCGCTCGAGGGCAATGCGTGGGGGCGCGGCATCACGGTGGTCGGCGGCGCGGACGTGACGATCGCGAACAACATCGTGCGCAACGTGCAGGTGAGCGCGGGCATTCTCGTCGCGCAGGAAGACAGCTTCCGGACCTACGGCGCGTCCGGCGTGCTGGTCGAGAACAACGAGATCTCGGATATCCAGACCGCGACCGCGCGCACCGATCCGCGCCCGCTGACGCAGCAGGCCGCGATCGACGTCAGTACGTGGTCGGGCTCGGTGACGCGCGTGGCCGTGATCGGCAACCGCGTGTCGCGCGCGCGGTTCGCCGGCATTCGCGTATGGGGAAACGTGTCGCAATACCGGATCGCGGATAACCGGTTGTCCGCGATCGGCGGGATGCCGGTACAGGTGGGCGGTGGCGGAGGAGGCTGCGCCGCGGGCCACCCGAATGCAGGAGGATCGAAGGTGGGGCAGTGCGGGGCGGCGGCCGTACAGCCGCTCGCGACAGGCGTGACGGTGGGCGCGGACACGTCGCAGTTGCCGCGCGTGCGCGAATCGCTGAGGCAGGCACGCTGGTCGCAGCGCGGCATCGATTGACGACACGATGCGCGCGCCGGCGTGCACGGCCTGCGCTTACCGCGCTTACCGCACGACGTCTCCTTCGACGGCCCGCTCATGCGGTTCCCGCGAAGCGGGCGGCACCGCACGCGTTTCCGGCAGCGCGTCGACGACCGCGCGTCCGTACTGGTCGTCGAAGCGCACGATATCGTCTTCGCCGAGATAGTTTCCCGATTGCACCTCGATGATCTCGAGCGGAATCCGGCCGGGATTCTCGAGGCGATGCACCTCGCCGACGGCGATGTACGTCGATTCGTTCTCGCTGAGCAGGAACGTCTCGGTGCCGCGCGTCACCTTCGCGGTGCCGCGCACGACGATCCAGTGTTCGGCGCGGTGATAGTGCATCTGCAGCGACAGCCGCTTGCCCGGTTCGACGACGATCCGCTTCACCTGGAACCGTTCGCCGAGATCGATCGAATCGTAATGCCCCCACGGACGCTGCACCTTGCGGTGCTCGCTCGCCTGCGGACGCCGGTCGCTCTTCAGGCGCGCGACGATGTTCTTCACGCGCTGAACGTCGTGCTTGTTCGCGACCAGCACCGCATCGGGCGTTTCGATCACGACGACGTCCTTCATCCCGACGCATGCGATGAGCCGCCCCTCCGAACGCACGAAGCTGTCCTGCGTGTCCTCGAACACGATCGGGCCGCGCGCGACGTTGCCGTGATCGTCCTTCGGCATGATTTCCCAGATCGCATCCCATGTGCCGACGTCCGACCAGCCGGCCGCGAGCGGCACCACGATCCCTTCGATGCCGAGCTCGCTGCTTTCGGCGAGGCGCTCCATGACCGCGTAGTCGATCGAGTCGGACGGGCAGGCGTCGAACGCCGCCGCGTCGATCCGGAAGAACGGATCCTCGGCGACGCCCGCGCGCCACGCCGCTTCGCAGGCTGCATGAATCGCGGGCGCCAGTGTGCGGATCGCCTTTAGCCAGACCGACGCGCGCGTGACGAAAATCCCGCTGTTCCACCAGTAGTCGCCCGACTGCAGGTAGCGTTCGGCGAGCGTCGCGTCGGGTTTCTCGACGAAGCGCCCGATGGAATAGCCGCCTTGTCCGCCGTGGCGGCCGGTGCGCGGCTCGCCGACCTGGATATAGCCGTAGCCCGTTTCCGCGCGGCGCGGCAGCACGCCGAGCGTGACGATCGCGCCTTCCTGCGCGTAACGCGCCGCGCGCGCGATGGTGTCCTGGAATGCGCCGACATCGGCGATCACGTGATCGGCCGGCATCACCGCGAGCACGGGATCGTCCGCGAGCGCGCTCGCGTCGAGCGCGGCGAGCGTGAGCGCCGGTGCCGTGTTGCGAGCGGCCGGCTCGAGCAGGATGCGCGCCGGCGCCGCACGGCCGACCACTTGCGCGGCACTCATGATGCGGTGCTGTTCGCCGCACACCAGCAGCAGCGTGTCGCCGAGCGATGCGTTCGCGATGCCGTTCAGGCGGCGTGCCGTCGCCGACAGCGGCGATTCGTTCGAGGTCAGCTCGATCAGTTGCTTCGGATACTGCTCGCGCGACAGCGGCCAGAGGCGCGTGCCCGAGCCGCCGGCAAGGATGACCGGCAGGATGCGCGGAAGGTCGGGTTCGGGAACCGGGTGAAGGGTGCGGGTCATCGATTGGCTCCGGTATCGGCGGGCAGCCGGTTGCGCGCGCGACCGTCGACGAGCACGTCTTCGTTTCGGGGCCGGGGCGTCGAAACGGCCCGGGACAGCAGTTGACGCAGCGCACCGGCGGCGCGATCGGCCGGCCGGATCATGCCGACGAACGGCGCGCCCTGTTCGAGATACGGGCCGTACGCCTTGCGGAATCCGAAGCGTTTGTAGAAGGCCTGGCGCGGCGCGGGAACGTGCGTGCGGAGCGCGGCGTCCGGCCACGCGGCCAGCGCGGCGGTCAGCGCGCGTTCGATCAGGCGTTCGAGCGTATCGCCGTCGCGACACGCCTCGCTTGTCAGTACCTTGTCGATCACGACATCCGGATCGATGTCGTCGCCGGGCAGGATGCGCGCGTAGGCCGCGACTTCCGCCGTGTCGCCGTTGCGCACGCTTGCATACACGTGCAGCGCGCCGGCGTCCTTGCCGTCGATGTCGAGATGCGTGTGTGCGTCCTCGACCACCAGCACGGCGTTGCGCGCGCGCAGGATTGCATAGAGATCGACGGCGCTCAGATGTTCGAATTCACAACAATGCCATTCCATGATGCGGTCCTCGCGTGAAGCCTTCAGCACGCTGTACCCCACGGACGCGTTCGTTCCGTGCGATGCGGCAATGGTCATGATGCGGATGCCGCGCGCGCCGGTCTGTTCGAAAGCGCACTCACGCCGCGGTTTCGCGCGGCCGGCGTGCTGCACGGCAATGCGCGCGCCGACAGCGGCGCAATGTGCGGTAGCACACATCGGCCGTGCCGGGGCTTTCCGATAATTGGCACGTCACGGCGGCCGCACTGCGCGGTCTGCCGACATCGAACGTGAATGAAGAACCGGGGGCAGTACTTGAAGATTGCGATCGTTCACGACTGGCTGGTCGTGCCTGGCGGCGCCGAACGCGTGCTGGCGCACATGATCGACTGCTTTCCGCAGGCCGATATCTACAGCCTCGTCGATTTCCTCGAGGATCGGGACTGCCTGCGCGGCCGCGCGGTGCGCACGTCCTTCATCCAGAAGCTGCCGTTCGCGCGCAAGCGCTACCGCGGTTATCTGCCGTTGTTTCCGCTCGCGATCGAGCAGTTCGACCTGTCGGAATACGACATCGTGCTGTCGAGCTCGTACGCGGTCGCGAAGGGCGTGCTGAGCGGCCCGGACCAGTTCCACGCCAGCTACGTGCATTCGCCGGTGCGCTACGCGTGGGATCTGCAGCACCAGTACCTGAACGAGGCGGGGCTCGCGCGCGGGCCGAAATCGGCGATCGCACGGGCGCTGCTGCATTACATCCGCAACTGGGATGCGCGCTCGGCGAACGGCGTCGATCGCGTGGCCGCGAATTCGCACTTCATCGCGCGCCGCATCCGCAAGACCTACCGGCGCGAGGCGACGGTGATCTATCCGCCGGTCGACGTCGACCATCTGTCGCTGCGCACGGACAAGGACGCGTTCTACCTGACCGCGTCGCGGCTCGTGCCGTACAAGCGGATCGACCTGATCGTCGACGCGTTTTCGCGTACGCCGGAGCGCCGTCTCGTCGTGATCGGCGACGGCCCTGAAATGGCGAAGATCCGCGCGCTTGCCGGGCCGAACGTTACGCTGCTCGGCTACCAGCCGTTCGATGTGCTGCACGACCACCTGCAGCGCGCACGCGCATTCGTGTTCGCGGCGGAAGAGGATTTCGGCATTTCGCCGGTCGAGGCGCAGGCGTGCGGCACGCCCGTGATCGCTTACGGGAAGGGCGGCGTGCGCGAGTCGGTGCGTGCGTGGCCGTGCGCCGGTGCAACGGGCCTGTTCTACCGCGCGCAGACGGTCGACGCGCTGGTCGACGCGCTAGCCCGCTTCGAAGCACTGCCGCGGGGTTCGTTCGATCCGCACGCGTGCCGTGCAAATGCCGAATGCTTCGGCTCGGCGCGTTTCCGGGGCGAGCTCACGCGCTTCGTGATGGATGGTTATGCTGCATTGCAGGAGGAGATGGCCGGCACCGCCGGTTTCACGCCGGGCGACGGCGTTTCGGCCCGTGGCAACCTGCACGATCGGCAGGCCCGGCAACGCGAGGCGGCACTGCGGACCTGACCGGCGGCGCTGGCGTTTGGTTACGACGCTGTAACGAACGACCCGGGCGCGTGCGTTCTCCGCGCGGTGCCGGTGGGGCACGCGCGCGGCGATTATCGACTCGCAGAGCGGGACGTCCGGATTTATTCCGGGATTTCGGAGAAAATCGCGGGCAATGGACGCAGCGATCTTGCCGAAAAGTGGGATTTGCCACTGATTGACGGGAATAGTCATAGATAATCAAATTTCAGTGGTCAAAGGTGTGTTATGCGGGCCGACCGGTGGCGTAATGGGCTGAATCATGTTTATCTTTTGGTAACACGGCCATCTCGAAACGGGGTGTAGATTCACGAACGGATGAAATGCGGCGGTCATTCCGGGAGCGGGTTGGCGGCCATCCGGTTCGGCATCGGGCGCGACTGTCGTGTACGACGCAACGCACCTGCGGACGGATTTCCCGTTTGCCGACGTGCTCCGCCTGACGGCGCGTCGCATCAAAGCCGGAACGTCGTGGCTCCCGCGGCCGCGCGTTCCCTTCGAGTTCGATGACAACGAGGCCGGATGACATCCGGCTCGACCTCCGGGGGCTCTCGCCGTGTGCAGTTTCGATCTTCGCCAAAGCTGCGGAAACGCAGCGCGGACAGGCAGCCATGTGCCGCCGGCCGCAGCGCACGCGAACGGTTCGCGGAGTGGAGAAAGTGATGGTTCGTTATGAATATGCCAATAACGCGCGATAAGAGCGCCGGCGGGGGAAGCGGTAACGGGCAGCGTCCGCTGATTTACTGGACGCAGTCGCCGTCCGTCATGCTGCGAAAGGAACTGGCCCGACGCGACTGGAAGGTGTCGATCGTCGAGCATGCGAACGAGCTGCGCAATACGCCCGGCGAAATCACCTGCGGCATTCTCGACCTGAGCGGCGGCCATGCCGATGCGATCGGCAGCATCGCGTCGACCTGTGCGTCGATGCGCGACGTCGTGTGGGTCGCGCTCGTCGACGTCGGCCAGACCGCTTCCCCGAACGTGCGCGCGCTGTTGCGCGACTATTGCTTCGACTACGTCACGTTGCCCGCGTCGCACCAGCGGATCGCCGATACGGTCGGCCATGCATACGGCATGGAATGCCTGTTCGCGCGCGACCGCGAGCAGCTCGAATCGGACGAGAAAGGCATCGTCGGCACCTGCAGCGCGATGCTGCGGCTGTTCGACACGGTGCGGCGCTTCGCGCGCACCGACGCACCGGTGTTCGTGTTCGGCGAAACGGGTACCGGCAAGGAGCTGACGGCCGTCGCGATCCATCGTCATTCGGAGCGGCGCAACGGCCCGTTCGTCGCGGTCAACTGCGGCGCGATTCCGCCGCATCTGCTGCAATCGGAGCTGTTCGGTTATGAGCGCGGCGCGTTTACCGGCGCGAACGCGCGCAAGATCGGCTATGTCGAGGCCGCGAACGGCGGCACGCTGCTGCTCGACGAGATCGGCGACCTGCCGCACGAGAGCCAGGCGAGCCTGCTGCGTTTTCTGCAGGAGCGCTCGATCCATCGCCTCGGCGGCAGCGATCCGGTGCCGGTCGATGTCAGGATCGTATCGGCGACGCACGTCGACCTGCGCGGCGCGATGGAGGAAGGGCGTTTTCGCGCGGACCTGTTCCACCGCCTGTGCGTGATGCGCATCGACCAGCCGCCGCTGCGCGCGCGCGGCAAGGACATCGAACTGCTCGCGCACCACATGCTCGAACGCTTCCGCGGCGATGCGCGTCATCGCGTGCGCGGCTTCTCGACGGACGCGATCACCGCACTCTACAAGCACGACTGGCCCGGCAATGTCCGCGAACTGATCAACCGCGTGCGCCGCGCGGTCGTGATGACCGAAGGGCGCCTGATCACCGCGCGGGATCTCGAGCTCGAATACTGTCTCGATGCGGCGTCGCCGTCCGTGGCCGACATCCGCAAGTCGATCGAGCGCGAGGCGATCGAAACCGCGTTGCTGCGCACGCGCGGGCGCGTCGCGGCTTCGGCGCGCGAGCTTGGCGTGTCGCGCGCGACGCTGTATCGCTGGATGGAAGCGTACGGGATCGAGCGGCCGCGCGGCACGGGTTCGTCCGACTGACGTTCGAATTGCGGCGCTCGCGGCGCATGGCGCCTGCGAGCGTCGCGTCAACCGGCCTGCGTGGCGCGTACCGTTCGCGCGGCGTTTACCGCGCGGATTTCCACGGCAGGCGGTCCGCCGTCCGCGTCCCGAATCTTCCCGGCGGTTTCCAGCGGAACGAGCGCGACGCGCGCCGGCGTGCCGGGCGCGAGATGAAACCAGTCGTCGCGCGGCATGAAACCCGGCGCGTCGATCTGCACGTGGCGCGCGACGTGCCGCGTGTCGATGTCGACGTGCCACGTATCGCCGGTGCGCGACACGCACGCTTCGATCCCGAGTTCGCGGCGCGCCAGCACGGCCGGATGCGTGCGGGACGGGAAATGGAACGCCTGCGACAGCAGCGTGCCGTCGTCGGTGCGTAGCGTCGCGACGACGGTGTCGTGTTCGCAGGGCCCGAAACGGTACGCATAGGTCCAGTCGAAGAACCGGCCGAGCAGCTCGGCCGAGCCGATCCGTATCGTGTCGTGCGCGGCGATCCGTACCGGGCAGCCGGCCCGCGCGACCGGTGTGCGGCCGTCGCGCAGCGCGACCAGTTCGACGGCCGCCGACAGCGGCGCCGGGCGCTCGTTGACCACATGCACGTCGAGCCCGTTCAAGCCTTCGTCGACGAGCAGCACCTGCACGGGCTGCAGCACCTGGCGCAGCGCATACCACGCCGATTTCGGCCGGCGCGTGGCGTCGATCACACCCCATCCGGCACCAGGCATCACGTCCTGGAACTGCCATACGAGCGCGCCGGCGCAGCGTGAACCGGCGCGCCGCCATTCGGAGAACGTCTCGCGCATCACGTCCGCGATCGCGGCCCTCGACAGTTCGAAGTAGCGTGCCGGATCCTCGCGGCGCAGCTGGTCGGGCGCGACGTCGTACAGCGTCTGCAGATAGTGGTCGCGAATGTCCTCGAAATCCCACGACGTGCCGGGGTCGCGCGGCACGGCCGCCTTCCAGCGCGGCTCGTGCACGCCGGGCCAGCCGAGGCTGGCGAGCGTCGCATCGCACGGCACGTTCGCGAACGCGAGGCATTCGCTCGCGAAGCGCACGTCCGCGCGGCGCGCATCGTCGAGCGGGCGCAGGTACGCGCCGACGCCGTAGTAGTGCGATACGCGCTCGCGCGGCGCGAACGGCAGCACGCCGCCGTCGGGCGAATCGGGCACATACGGGACGTCGGGCCGGCGCGCGGCCGCGTGGCCGGCCAGCCGCTCGGCGGTCAGCTCGAGGAAGCGCTGCTTCGGCCCGAGCCCCGACATCGCCGCCTGTTGCGCGATCTCGCTGCCGCCGCACAGCACCGCGAGCGACGGCGACGCCCCGTGGCGCGCGAGGAATTGATCGGCTTCACGGTCGACGTTGTCCGCGAACGCGGGATCGTCGAGCGCATGATCGAAGTTCGCGAACATGAAGTCCTGCCAGACCAGCAGCCCGAGCCGGTTGCACCACGCGTGGAATGCGTCGGCTTCGTAGGTCATCGTGCCGCCGACGCGGATCATGTTGAAGCCTGCGTCGCGTGCGAGCCCGAGCAGGCGGCCGTAGGTGGCGTCGTCCGCGTGCAGCGCAAGCGGTGCGGCGCTGCTCCAGCATGCGCCGCGCGCGAACACGGGCACGCCGTTGATGCGCAGCCCGAATCCCTTGCCGTCGGCGCCGGCATCGATCTCGATCGTGCGGAAGCCGGTCGAGCCGAGCGGCCGCCGTTCGTCGCCGATATGCAGCGCGATTTCGTAGAGTGCCGGCTCGCCATGCGTATGCGGCCACCAGCGGCGCACGTTGGGCACCGCGACGCTCGCGCGTAGCCGGTCGGTGCCGGCGCGTTCGAGCGTCGCTTGGTGTTCGCCGCACGACAGTCTTGCCGCGAGCGCGTCGGGCAACGGCGCGGCAAATGTCAGTTCGGCATCGAGCCAGCCCGTGTCGCCTTCGACGCGCGCACGCAGGTCGCAGTCGACCGGAACGAAGCCGTCGGCCGGATCGAGTACGTCGACGGGGCGCCACGGGCCGGTCGGCACGTATGGCGGAAACCAGCCGGGCATGTGTCCGAACAGCGACGTGCGGACCGTGCGCAGCGCCGCCGGCTCGGCGAGCCGCGTGCGCCAGCGCGCACGGCGCGGCGCGCGCGCGTCGCGCAGGTGCGGCGCGAGCGCACCGAAGCAGAGCGTCAGCCGGTGCGTGCCGTCGAGCGATACGGGAACGTCGTGCGCGACGAACATGCTGTCGGAGCGGAGGATCGGCGTGTCATCGAGCCACGCCTGCGTGAGCGTCGCGAGGCCGTGAAAGCGCAGCACGCGCGGCCCGCGCCCGCGCAGTTCGATCCGGTACCAGTGATCGCGTTCGTCGAGCGACGCCGCTTCGTCGAGCCGGCCGGCCAGCGCGAGCGCCTGCGCGACCGTGCCGGGCACCGGCGCCGCGATCCAGCCGTCGCCGTCGGCCGGAAGATCGCGCGGTTCCCGCGCGGCGCCTGCGGCCGTCGCCAGCATCGACCACGCGGGCAGGGCACGCGCGCGCGTCACCGCATGGCCGGCACGGGCGCCGCGTCGCTGCGCGCAGGCGTCGCGGGCGCCACATGCCGCGACGGCGAGCCGATCTGCCGCGCGCAGGCGATGAGATCGACGTAGGCGGCCGCGATCGCCTCGAGCGTCGAATCGCCGCGTTCTTCCTTGCCGCGTGCGCAGGCGCGCGCGAGCCGGAACTCCAGCACCATCGCTTCGGACGCGATGCGGTCGCATGCGGCGCGGATCTCGGCGAACGGCCCGACGCAGCCGCTGGCCTGCAGCCAGCGCGCGTAATGGCCGAACAGTTCGAAATTCGCGCCGAGCTGCCGCACCGAATTGAACGAGTACGCATGAAAGTGTTCGAGCGGCGCATCGGCGAGCGTCTTCGCATCGGTCTGCAACTGTCGCCGGAATGCCGCGATCGGATCGACGACCGGCAGGCGCCTCAGGTGGCGCTGCAGCGCGGCGAGCGACGCTTCGCATAGCGCGCGCTCGTCGAGCGGCGCAAAGCGCCGCTTCGCGATTTCGACGTACGGCGGCAGCGTCATCGGCGAACTGCCGCCGACGAGCCCGTTGTAGTCGAAATCCTCGGCCACGTAATAGCCGCTGTTGTGGAAATAGCCGATCTGGCGCTTCGCGTGGTCGATCGCGTCGATGCCGATCGTCGTCTTCGTGTGCTGCGTGCGATAGCTGCTGCCGCGCGTGTCGGGCAGGAACCACGCGTCGACCTCGACGATCATCAGGTGCCCGCGCGCGACCTGCGTTTCGATGTGCCGGTCGAGCGGCTCGTAGATCGAGTGCTCCTGCACGACGATGCCGTAGAGCCGCTCCAGTTCGTCGTGCGGAAACTTGAAGAACGTGAACTGGTCGCCCTCGAAATCGAGCGCGATCGTAAACGGCAGCGCCGCGTACGGATTGAAACCCCACCACCGGAGCACCTCGAGCCACATGTCGACGTAGCAATTGGTCTGCTTCCAGACCATCTCCTGACTGTGCAGCGGGTGCGGCCGGTAGTGGCGCGCACGGTGGCGCACGTCGTCGAACGACGCGTCTTCGCCGTCGCGGGAAACGAACCTCATCGCGTGCCCCACAGCACGTCGCGGACCTCGCGCGGCCACGCGTCGATGTCGAAGCCGTGGTGGCGGAACAGCGCGAGCGTGAGCCGTTCGAGACCGAAGCCGACGCAGCCCGTATGCGCGACGTCGCCCGTCTCGGTGCGGATGTCCCACAGCAGCCCGAAATGGTCCATGTGGTAGTTGAAGCTCAGGCATGCGGTCTGGCGGTCGTCGTGCTCGATCGGGATCAGCAGCTCGAACTTCAGGTTCTGCTCGCGCTGGCTGTTCGCGACGATCTTGCCGCCGCGCCCGAAGAACGGGTCGTTCGCGAGATCGATCGCGTTCGGCAGGCGCAGCGCGTCGATCATCCGCGTGCCGCGCTCGATCCACGTCTCGCGGAACGCGACGATCTGTTCGGGCGTGCCGATCCGCACGTATTCGCGCATCCGGAACAACTGCATGCGGGTCGGATCGAGCGACGGCTCGTGGCGGAAGCAGTACGAGAACACGTCGACGATCCGGCCGTCGCCGGGCAGCGCACCCGCGCGTGCGACGACCGGATAGACCGGGTAGCATGCGGCCGGCGTCATCACGACGTAGGTCGGCTTCTGGTTTTCCGTCCAGTCGTCGCCGCGATCGAGACACTGCAACAGGCGCTGGTGCTGCTGCTCGTCGCCGCAGAACGCATGCACGCTGCCCGCGAGCTGCGGGAAGCTCTTCATGTATTCGCTGCGCTCGAATTCGGTGCGGCTCATCGCCGGCGGGAAGCGCAGCACTTCGGCCTGCTGGTCGGCGCCGAGGCGCGTGACGAATGCGTCGAGCGCTTCGACGACGCGCTCGAACCGTTCGCTGCGGCCGAACAGGCCCTGGATGCCGGTCGAGATCAGCAGGCCCGCGTCGATCAGCGCATCGCGCAGCGGATTGACGCCCGCGCGGTCGAGCGGCGCGTCGGCGGGAGAGGAGGCGGCGGAGGGCACGGCGAGGCGATCGTTCACGAATGTTTCTCCAGCGTCGCAGGACGCAGCGCGAGCAGCAGGCTCGAGGTGTTGGCGGCAATGCGGTCGTTGCTGATCATCAGCGGCGCCGCGTGCAGGTCGCGAATGTGGCGGCCGATGCTGAACGGCGTGCCTTGCTTGTAGCCGGCCATCCCGCAGATCATCATCGCCTGTTGCGCGACTTCCAGCGCGGTCGACGATACGTAGGTCTTCAGCGTGTTGATCTCGGCGGCCCAGGCCATGCCGGCGGACCACGAGCGGGCCGGCGTATTCGCATGAAGCCGCAGCACGTTGTCGACGCGGGCCTGCATCGCCTGCATCAGCTCGAGCGATTCGGCGATGCGCCGCGACGCGGGCGACGGCGCGCCGTCGGTCTGGCGTGCCTGCGCGCGGAAGAACTGGTGCGCGCGATGGAACGCGTCGCCGGCCACGCCGATCCAGACCGCGGCCCACAGGATGTGCGAGACCGGCACCATCGTTTCCTCGGCGATCTTCGCGAACGGCACCGGCAGGCACTGAACGGCGGCACCCTGTGCGTCGAGCACGAAGCCGTTGCTGCAGGTGCCGCGCATCCCGAGCGTGTCCCATTCGCCGCGGCGCGTGAGCGTATAGCCGTCGCGCAGCAGCGTGACGAGCACCTGTTCGGAAGCCGGCGCGTCCGCGTCGCGTCGCGCGGTCGCGAGGATGCCGTCCGCATAGTCGCCGTACGAGATCGTCGGCGCGGATTTGCGCAGCCGGAATTCGCTGCCGTCGGTTTCGAGCGCGCACTGGCTCGCGCGCAGGTTGCCGCCGACGCCGTCTTCCGACGTGGCCGACGCGAGCAGCCACTGGTGGCGCACGAGCTGCTGCAGGAACAACTTGTGCCAGCCCTGGTCGACGGCGTGGTTGACGATGCAGGCAACCTGGATCTGATGCATCGCGAACACCATCGCCGACGATGCGCAGGCCTGGCCGAGGATCGAGCAGGCCGAAGCGATGTCTTGCAGCGACGCGCCAGCGCCGCCGAGATGAGTCGGCACCATCGCGCCCAGCAGCCGGCGCGCGCGCATCGCCTCGATCGCCTCGACGGGGCAGCGCGCGTCGCGGTCGACCGCATCCGCGTGCTGCGCGGCGATCTGCGCGACGGCGTGCGCGGCCTCGTCGAGCCGATGCGATTCGCTGTCGGCCGCGAGTTCGGGAAGCAGCGCGCTCATGCGGAATGCTCGGTGCGTTGCAGCGTGGCGATCGTGTCCGCGAGTGCGTCGATGCTGCGGAACAGGTTGCGGTTCAGCATCTCGTCGGGAATCTCGATGTTGAACTGCTTCTCGATCGCGAGCATCAACTGGATCGTGTCGAGCGAGGAGAGGCCCGCTTCGTAGAGGTCGTCCCCGTCGCCGATCGAATCGATCGCGGCTTCGAGGTGGGCGACGTGCTTGAGGATGGTTCTGATTTCGTTTTTCACGTGCTGCTCCGGCGTGCGTGGTGTCGTCCGCTCGGGCAGACGCGCGCATCGCGCTGACATCCCCCCGGCAGTCCGGCATCAGTAGACCATTCGCACGCACGGCGTTCTGTTCGCCACCCTACAAACCGCTAACCCCGCATGCTGGCGCCGCACGAATCGGCGCGGCAATCAGGCACGCGATGCGGCCGGCACGCCCGAATCGGCCGACAGGATGCGTTTCATCTCGTCGCGCACGATCGCGCGGCAGCCGCACGACATCTTCTCGAGGCCGTCGAGGTCGGCCAGCTCGATCGAGCTCCGGTATTGCCGGATCAGGCCGAGCTTCTGGATTTCGCCGGCGGCATCGGTGACCGTTTCCCGCCGCACGCCGAGCATCTGCGCCAGCATGCTGTGCGTCACCTGGATCTCGATGCTGCGCGTACGGTCGTACGCCAGCAGGAACCATCTGCATAACTGATGTTTGAGCACATGATGACGGCTGCAGAACGTGATCTGCGATACCTGCGCCATCAAGAGCCGCACGCAGACGAACACGAGATGGCGGATCACCGGCGATGCGTCGAACGCGGCCGCGAACACGCGACGGTCGAGCCGGTAGACGAAGCCGCCGCGGCAAGCGACGGCACGGCACGGCATCCGGCCGCTGCCGCCGATCACGTCGTCGCAGACCACGCTTTCGCTGCCGATTTCCGCGACTTCCAGCGTCATGCCGCCGGACGACACGTACTGCAGCGAGATCGCCGTCGTGACGGGCAGGTAGACGGCTGCGAGCATTTCGCCGGGTTCGCACAGCACCTGCCCCGATTCCAGGTGAACGAGTTGAAGGTGGGGGACCAGCGTGGCGAGCTCGTCGCGGTCGACGGCCGCGAGAAACCGGTTCGCATCGAAACTGTGGGAAAGCTCGATCATGCCGTTCGCGTGCGCGACGACGTCGGGGGCCTGGTGAGTCACGGCGCATCCTCGTAGGGTGGCGTTCGCGCGCTGTCGCGGCGATACTCCCGAAAAGGGAATTTCGCACGCTCGTGCGGACTTGTGTTTCATCGAAATTCGAATGACGATGCTGCGCAAAGGCTAGCACGCAATTGAATTCAACCAATTTCACATTGCGTCATTTCACAAAGTTTGACGGTTTTGATTGGGTGCAAACGTTATCCGGATTTAATGATTCATTTGCCATGAAATTAATCATCCGCGATTGGAATGACAGGCTGGTCGACCATTCAATGTCGATCGTGAAGCAATCGACCGACGCCGCGCATCGTACGGGGAAATTGCCGCACGAGCATTGAACATTATTTGACAAATAAACCAGGGTTGCACGAATTCATCTAAGAATCAATCGCTTGCATGCGATATGTGCGATACCAGACATAGCCTGGAATTAGTGTGCCGATTCAAATTTGAGACAGTTTCAAACGACCGTGTGAAGCGTGGCGGCGCTTGCGCATGCTGTTCGGCACATCACGGAAACAATTGAAAATCGGCTGTAAGTATATGACCGGTAAGCCTCGTGGCACCGCCGCGGCGGCTCCGGTCCGGTGCGCAAATTGATCAGCAGAATGCGAAATGGTGTCCGTCGCGCCGAAGAGTGTCCGGAAATGAGACGCTTTTTTTGGTTTTGGGTGGGTTATTCGGTCGATCTAAATCGGATGTGATTCATATATTAAGGATGGGCGGGTATTGGCACGTAAATCGCTTATTCGGGCTGGCGTGTCGAAACGGTACGGTCGACTCAATCCGGAAGTGACAAGCCGATGGGCAGCCGGATTCAGGGTTGTGGGCCGCAACCGCTGTGAGCGTCCGGGCACGCATCGCGATAACGAGTTCCGTGCATGCGGCTGCACGCGGCGCGGACATAAAAGGGATACAGACATGCTTCATCTTCACTCGAGCTACTCGGCGAATGCCATCCTCGATGCCCTCCCGGAGGACAGCATCCGCACCATCGCACCGCACCTCGAACTGGTCCGGATCAAGGCCGGCATGCTCGACCGGGTCGGCGAGCCGATGCGCCATCTGCATTTCCCGACGACCGCAATGATGTCGGTGCAGCACCTGATGGAGGACGGTGCGATGGTCGAGGTGGCGGTGGTCGGCCGCGAGGGCGCGGTCGGGCTTGGCACGCTGGTTGGGGGTATCGCCGCGTCGAACCGGGTCGAGGTGCGCATCGGCGGCACGGCCTATCGCGTGCCCACCTGCGTGATGCGCGCCGAATTCGAGCGTTCGCCCGAGACTTACCGGCTGCTGCTCAACTACTGCCAGGCGACGATGGCGCAGATCTCGCGCAGCGCGCTGTGCAACCGGCATCACTCGGTCAGCGAGCAGCTCAGCCGCTGGCTGCTGCTGGCGCACGACCGGATCGACGGCGACGAGCTGGCCGTCACGCAGCAGACGATCGCGAACATGCTCGGCGTGCGGCGCGAAGGCGTGACGGAAGCGGCCGGCAACCTGCAGGAAGCCGGGCTGATCCGGCAGCGCCGCGGCCGCATCACGGTGCTCGACCGCGACGGCCTCGAACATCACGCGTGCGAATGCTACGACCTGATTCGTGCCGACTATCGCCGCTTGCTCGGCACGCGCGGAAATGCGCGGTCGACGCCGGTGCGCCCCCGCATCCAGGAGGTACGTTGCGGATTCCCGGCACACGGTGCGTGACGATGCAGTCGAGGTCCGGTGGAACGAATACGATGCGGCGTGCCGCGATCGCGGCGGCCGATGTCGTGCTCCTGCTGGCGGGGGCACTCGCTGCGCAGGCGGCGTCGGGCCTTGCGTGGCCCGAGCTGTCCGATGCGCAGCGCGGTGCGATCGCGCTGCTGTGCGTGTTGACCGTGGCGCTGCTGCCGCGCCACCTGCGCGGCGGCGTGGCGCCGCATGGCGGCACACACGTGCCGACGCAGACGATGGTGGCCGTGGTTTGCGCGAGCGTGCTGACGGTGGCGGCCACGATGTGGATCATGAACCGCGGCGGCACGGTCACGACACGCTGGATCGTGCGCACGGTGCTGTCCGGCGACGCGTCGCTGCTGCTCGGCCGCGCCGCGCTGCTGGCGCTCGCGCTGACGCGTGACGACCCGCGCGCGCGGCAGCGCCGCGTCGCCGTCGTCGGCGCAACCGCATACGGGCGCGTCGCGATCGAGCGGATGCAGCTTGCATCGAATGGCCCGTTCGTCGCGGCCTGCGTATTCGACGACGATGCGCCGGCCGCCGCGGGCGGCATCGGCGGCGTGCCGGTGATCGACGACTGGAATGCGTTGCGCGACATGATTCGCGGCGGTGCGATCGACGAGGTGTGGCTCACGCTGCCGATGTCGCACGAGTGGCGGATCCAGCGCATCGTGCGCGAGCTGCGCGACGAATTCGTCGAGCTGCGGCTGTTGCCCGACGTGCGGCAGATGGCCGTCGTCGATCGCTCTGCGACCGACGTGCTCGGCATGCCGGCGATCAATCTCGCGACCACGCCGCGCTCCGCGCCGGAGCTGTGGGCGAAGTTCGCGTTCGATCGGCTGTTCGCGTTCGGCGTGCTGATTCCGTTGCTGCCGCTGCTGTCGATGCTGGCGATCGCGGTCAAGCTGTCTTCGCCGGGGCCCGTGCTGTTCAGGCAGCGCCGCAAGGGTGTCGACGGTCGCGAGTTCGACATCCTGAAGTTCAGGACGATGCGCGTGCATCGCGTACAGCCGGGCGTACTGCGGCAGGCGTCGCGTAACGATTCGCGCATTACGCGCGTCGGCGCATTCCTGCGGCGCACGTCGCTCGACGAGCTGCCGCAGTTCTTCAACGTACTGTTCGGGCAGATGTCGGTCGTCGGGCCGCGTCCGCATGCGATCGAGCACGACGACTTCTATCGGCAGTTGATCGACTGCTACATGTACCGCTACCGCGTGCGGCCCGGCATCACCGGATGGGCACAGGTGAACGGCTATCGCGGCGAGACGCGCAAGGTCGAGGCGATGGCCGCGCGCGTGAAGTTCGATCTGTTCTACATGCAGAACTGGAGCTTCTGGTTCGACATGAAGATCATCCTGTTGACGGTCGTGCGCGGCTTCATCGGGCGCAACGCTTTCTGAGGATCGCGAATCGTCCGGAAAGCGGTGCGTTGTGCGGTCGAACGTACCGACCGGATAGCAGGCGGCGGACACACTGACGGCACAGCAGCATCCCGCGCAACGGGGTGTCCGGCGGCGCGCAATCGCGCCGCAGCCATCGGAACAGTCACGATCATGTCAACGTCGATTCGGGAGCGAGGCGCACCTGTATTGCAGGAAGCGCGCGTGAAACGGGGCGTCGGAGCAGCCGCGCACACCGCGCGGTTGCGCGGCCTCGTAATCAACGGAAAATTCACTGCGCAGCGCATGACGGGCGTTCAGCGGGTGGCATACGAACTGACGGCCGAACTCGCGCGCATCGCGAACGCCGACGATGCGCCGGCGCTGGTCGTGCCGTCCGATCACGATCCGGCGGCATTGCCGGCCGGTGCGCGGTCGCAGACCTCCGGTCGCCGCCACGGCGCGCTCTGGGAACAATGGACGCTGCCGCGCACGACGCGCGGCCGGACCTTGCTGAGCCTATGCAACATCGGGCCGCTGGCGAAGCGCGATCAACTGCTGATGATTCACGATGCGGCGATTTTCGATCTGCCGGCCGGTTATTCGCTCGCGTTCCGTCTGTGGTATCGCTTTGCGTTCTCGATCCTGAAGCGGCGCGCGCGCCATATCGTGACGGTCTCGCATTTTTCGCGGGCGCGGCTGGCCGCGCGGCTTGGCGTGCCGCCCGCACGCCTGTCGGTCGTGCCGGGCGCAGTCGATCATATCGACCGGATCGACGCCGACCCCGGCGTGCTGTCGCGGCTGAATCTGCAGACGGACCGCTATGTGCTGTTCGTCGGGTCGCTCGCGCCCGGCAAGAATCTCGGGCGCGCGCTTGCGGCGATCGCGCTGATGCGCGAGTCGCATCCGACGCTGCGCTTCGTGATCGCGGGCGGCGCCAATGCGAAGATCTTCGGCGCACGGGCAGCCGGCTTGCGCGAAGACGACCCGTACATCACGTGGGCCGGCTACGTGACCGACGGCGAACTGAAGGCGCTGTACGAGCATGCCGGCTGCTTCGTCTTTCCATCGTTGTACGAAGGGTTCGGGCTGCCGCCGCTCGAGGCGATGCGGTGCGGCTGCCCCGTCGTCGTGTCGCACGAGGGCGCACTCCCGGAAGTCTGCAGCGGAGCGGCATTGTTCTGCGATGCGTATTCGCCGCCGGATATCGCGGCGTCGATCGCGCGCGTGATGGACGATCCCGAACTGCGTGCGCGGCTGCGCACGATGGGCCGCGAGCATGCGCGGCGTTACAGTTGGCAGCGCTCGGCGCGCGCATTGCTCGACATCGTTCGTGCCGATGCCTGACGCGCGATGACGTCATGTTGCGCTGCGGATCGAGCGATCCTTCGCGGCGTTTGTATCAGACGAATCCGGCGATGGCGCGTTTTTGCGTCCGTCCCCAGTTTCCGCGAGCATGCGGCGAGCGCCGCGCTGATTCCGGTCAACACACGCGTGTTCAATGGGTTTATCCTGCGTCGAATGCATCCGGCGCTGCATGCGTCCGGGCGCATATCCGGGCGCGGCGGCGCCGGTCGTGTCTATCCGCCGCGCACCGGCGCGACACCGCGCGCCACACTTTCCGCGCGGAACCCGGAACAGGAGAGACGGCCATGGCGCTCGACCAACAACAACGGCAGATGCTGCAACAGCGGCTGAAGGAGAGCGAGCAGACGCTGCGTGCGGAGATCCGCACGAGCGAAGACCAGCGCGCGTCGGAATCCTATGCGGACCTTGCCGGCGCGTCGCCGGACGAGGGCGACGAGGCGAACGCGGATCTGTTCGTCGACGTCGATCATGCGTTGATCGGCATGAAGCTGACCGAACTGCGTGCGATCGGACGCGCACAACTGCGAATGCGCGACGGCAGCTACGGCGAATGCATCGATTGCGACGCGCCGGTCGACTATGAGCGCCTGCTCGCGCGCCCGACCGCCGAGCGCTGCACGCACTGTCAGTCGGTCTACGAGCGACGCTACGCGACGACACCGCGTGCATCGCTCTGACGTCGCGCTCGCGATCCCGCTTTCGCGCTGCACGCGATGCGCGGCCGGCGTAGGATGACGAACGGGCGCCCGGCGGCGTCGACATGCGGCGCCGGGCGGGCAGACGCCGTCGCGCACGCGTGCGGCGCCATCCACGTGGAAGGGAGCCACGCCGATCATGCCGATCCACAATGCCGAGTGCGCGGCCGTGTTCGCCGAGATCGCGGACATGCTCGAAATCCAGGGCGCCAATCCGTTCCGCGTGCGTGCCTACCGCAACGCCGCGCGTACGATCGCCGACTACGGGCGCGACATCCCGACGATGATCGCGAGCGGCGACGATCTCGGAAAGATTCCGTCGATCGGGGCCGATCTCGCGTCGAAGCTGCGCGAGATCGCCGCGACCGGCACCTGCGAACTGCAGCAATCGCTGCGCCACGCGCTGCCGGGCGCGATCGTCGAGCTGCTCGACGTACCGGGGCTCGGCGCGAAACGCGTGAAGGCGCTGCATGACGCACTGCACGTCGATTCGCTCGAACAGCTTCGCGTCGAAGCGAAGAGCGGGCACGTGCGCGAGTTGCCGGGCTTCGGCGCGAAAACCGAAGCGCATCTGCTCGAAGCGATCGACGATCGCCTGCAGCGCGAACCGCAGCGTTTCCTGCTGCCGGCTGCCGAGCAAGCGCTGACGCCGTTGCTCGAATGCCTGCGCGCGGTGGCCGGCGTCGGCAAGGTCGTGCCGGCCGGCAGTTTTCGCCGCCGCCGCGAGACGGTCGGCGATCTCGACATTCTCGCCACTGCACGCGATCCGGTGGCCGTCGCCGACGCGTTCGTCGGTTACGACAAGGTGGCGCGCGTGCTCGCGCACGGCAAGACGAAGTCGAGCGTCGTGCTCGACGGCGGGTTGCAGGTCGACCTGCGCGTCGTCGACGCCGATGCGTTCGGCGCGGCGCTCGTCTACTTCACCGGATCGAAGGCGCACAACATCGCGCTGCGCAGGATCGCGCAGGCCGGCGGGCTGAAGATCAACGAATATGGCGTGTTTCGCGGCGACGAGCGGATTGCCGGCACGACGGAGGCGTCGGTCTACGATGCAATCGGGCTGCACGTCGTGCCGCCCGAACTGCGCGAGAATCGCGGCGAGATCGACGCGTCGCGCGCGGGCACGCTGCCGGCGCTGGTCGAGCGCAAGCATATCCACGGCGACCTGCATGCGCATACGAACGCATCGGCCGGCCGCGACGGCCTGCGTGCGATGGCCGACGCGGCGCGCGCACGCGGGCTCGCGTACCTGGCCATCACCGACCGGGCACCGCCTGCCGACGGCGGCCGCAACAGCTTCGAATGGCTCGCGCGGCAGCTCGACGAGATCGATCGCGTCAATGCGTCGTTCGACGATTTCGTGCTGCTCAAGGGCGTGGAAGCCGGCATTCTCGAAGACGGCAGTCTCGACATACCCGACGCGATGCTCGGCCGGCTCGATCTCGTCGTCGGCGCGGTACGCGACGGCTTCGACCTGTCGCGCGCCGCGCAGACCGACCGCATGCTGCGCGCGATGGACCATCCGCATTTCACGATACTCGCGCACCCGACCGGCCGCATGCTCGGCGAGCGCGACGCATGCGAGCTCGACGTGCCGCGCGTGATCGCGCAGGCCGCGGCGCGCGGCTGCTTCGTCGAACTCGATGCGCAGCCGCGGCGGTTCGACCTGCCGGACATCTGGTGCCGCGAGGCCGCGAAGGCCGGCGTGCCGGTCGCGATCGGCTCGGATGCGTGCAGTGCGGACGAACTCGACAACCTCGCGTACGGCGTCGATCAGGCGCGACGCGGCTGGCTCACGCGGCCGGACGTGCTCAACACGCGCACGCTCGCGCAACTGCGGCCGCTGCTCGCGCGCACGATGGGTGGGGGCGGCGGGTCGAAGCGGAGCCGGTCGAAGGGTGAGTGAAGACGGCCGGCAACGCGTGCTGCCAGCCGTGCGTTCATGTCATGCCAGCACGCCGGCGGCCGGCACATAAGGCAGGCCGAGCGCCAGCGCGACCGCTTCGTACGTGATGTGCCCGTCGCAGACGTTCAGGCCTGCGCGCAGGTGCGGATCGTCGGTCATCGCCTGCTTCCAGCCCTTGTCGGCGAGCGCGAGCGCATGCCCGAGCGTCGCGTTGTTCAGCGCGAAGGTCGACGTGCGCGCGACCGCGCCGGGCATGTTCGCGACGCAGTAGTGCACGACGCCGTCGACGACGAAGGTCGGGTCCGCATGCGTTGTCGCACGCGAGGTCTCGAAGCATCCGCCCTGGTCGATCGCGACATCGACGACGACCGCGCCCGTGCGCATCGTCGCGATCATGTCGCGCGTGACGAGCCGCGGCGCCGATGCGCCGGGCACGAGCACCGCGCCGATCACGACGTCGGCTTCGCGCACGGCTTCGTCGATCGTATGCGCATTCGAGCAGACGGTCGTGATCCGGTTGGCGAAGACGAGGTCGAGCTGACGCAAGCGGTTCACGTTGTTGTCGAGCACGGTGACGCGCGCGCCGAGGCCGACCGCCATCTGCAGCGCGCCGGTACCCACCACACCCGCGCCGAGCACAACCACGTGCGCGGCCGGCACGCCGGGCACGCCGGCCATCAGCACGCCGCGGCCGCCGCGCGGGCTTTCGAGGTGGGTCGCCGCGACCTGGATCGACATGCGTCCCGCCACCTCACTCATCGGCGCGAGCAGCGGCAGGCCGCCGCCGGGCGCCGTCACGGTTTCATACGCGATGCAGACGGCGCCGGACTTCACGAGCGCGGCCGCCTGTTCGGGATCGGGTGCGAGATGCAGGTAGGTATAGAGAATCTGGCCGCGCCGCAGCATCGCGCATTCGGCCGGCTGCGGCTCCTTGACCTTGATGATCATGTCGGCGCGCGCGAAGATTTCGTCGGCGCCGTCGCACAGCGATGCGCCCGCGGCCGTGTAGTCGTTGTCGAGCAGGCCGATCGCCGTGCCCGCGCCGCGCTGGACGAGCACGGTATGGCCGTGCCGCGTGAGTTCGCGCGCGCCGGCCGGCGTGAGGCCGACGCGGTATTCGTGGTTCTTGATCTCCTTCGGCACACCGATCAGCATGAGTCGCCGCCATGGCCTTCGTTATCGTTGTCGTGCATGTGCGCCGCGCGGCGAACGATGCGCGTGCGGCCGGTTGCGCAGGGGCATGCCGACCGCAGTACTGGAATACCAGCGTAGTAGTGCGTTGAGGGAAGTCAAGCGGACGGCCGGCACCACGATGTCTGCGCATTGCACCGCAGCACGCACTGCGGCGGGTTGCGACCGGACGCCGCAATGCACGCGATGCCGGGTTTCGGTATCGTCTTGCGTGTCGCGGGCCGGGGCCGCGTGCCGGAATCCTCCGGCAAAACGACGAGACAACGAGACGAGGACATTTACCGACATGACCGGCGCGTATTTCAGCGTGCCGACGCTTTGCGCGATCGCGCTCGTTCACGTCTACTGGGCGTTTGGCGGGCGGCTCGGCAAGCGTGCGGCCATTCCGGAACAGGACGGCATGCCGCTGCTGCGGCCGACCGCCGTCGGTACGTTTGCCGTCGCGGCGGCGCTGCTGGCCGGCGCATGCGTGGTCGCCGCGCGTGCCGGCTGGTTGGGGCGGAACGCGTATCCCGGCACGATCGCATTCGCGGTCGTCGCGCTCGCATTGATCTTCGCGGTGCGGGCCGTCGGCGATTTCCGCTATGTCGGCTTCTTCAAGCGGGTTCGCGGGTCGCGTTTCGCGCGGATGGACACGCTGTATTACTCCCCGCTTTGCGCGGCGCTTGCGCTGTCGCTTGCGTCGATGTTCTGGCCGCGGTGAGCGGCGTGCGGCTCACCGCGCCGGCGTGTCGATCTGCGTGAGATATTCGGCCGGCACGGTGTCGGTCAGCCATACGCCGTTTTCGGCGACGAAGAACGTGCGGCCTTGCCGGTGCATGCGCTGCGCATCGACTTCGAGAATCGCGGGCACGCCGTAGCGTGTGCCGACGGCCAATGCAGTCCGGATGTCCGGCGACAGATGCACGTGATGACGGACGCCGGGTTTCAGCCCTTGCGCCAGAATCGACTCCAGGAAGCGCGTCGCGGTGCCGTGCTAGAGGCGCTCGGGCGGCTGCGCGGCTCGGCCGGCGAGCGCGCCATCCTTGCGCATTCCCGCTTCCGGATTTTTCAATTGTTGCAATTTTCGACGCATTGAATTGCATCGAACCGCCTAGCAATGGAACCGGTTCCATATATAATTCGCGGCACTCGTCGCCGGACCCGAAAGAGGGCCGTGCGCGTCGCGCCTGCTGTGGCAAACGCGGCGTCCAGGTTGAACACGGTTATGGCGGTGGCGGGCAGATCCAGGCCGACAGGCCGGTATTTGTCCGACGATAAGGCCCGCGAAGAGGTCGATCCGCGCCGCCGGAACCTGCACGCACGCGGCTGCATGACCGCGCCGTCGCGCATCGTGCGGCCGGTGTCTGCATCGAGGTTGTTCGCAACACACGAATGAACAGGACGGCCAGCCGCATGCGGCATGGCTGCCGTGCCGGACCCGCTGCATACGGAATGCGCGCGTCCGGCCCCCGATCCCCAACGATCAACATCCGACCATGTCCACGCCACCTGACAAACCCAACTCGCGCCGCCGTTTCCTGCGCACGTCGGTCGCGCTCGTGCCGATCGCGTCGGTCGCCGGCTGCGACCTGCGCGCGTCGTCGCCATCCGCGACGACGGCCGGCAACGCGCCCGCCGCCTCGGCCAGCGCCGAACGCGCCCCGTACAAGCCGACCTTCTTCGATGCGAAGGAGTGGGCGTTCGTCCAGGCTGCCGTCGACCGGCTGATTCCGGCCGACGCCGAAGGCCCTGGCGCGCTCGAATCGGGCGTGCCCGAATTCATCGACCGCCAGATGGAGACGCCGTACGCGCACGGCGCGACGTGGTACATGCAGGGGCCGTTCCAGCAGGGCGTGCCCGAGCTCGGTTACCAGTTGAAGCTCGTGCCGCGCGACATCTACCGGCTCGGCATCGCGGCCGTCAACCGCTATTGCGAAAAGGCCCACGGCAACGCGTTCGCGGATCTCGACGCGCCGACGCGCGACACCGTGCTCGGCGCGCTGGAGAAGGGCGGCGCGCAGATCGACGACGTGCCGCCCGGCGTGTTCTTCGGCCAGTTGCTGCAGAACACGCGCGAAGGCTACTTCTGCGATCCGGTGCACGGCGGCAATCACGACATGGCCGCGTGGAAGATGATCGGCTTTCCGGGCGCGCGCGCGGACTTCATGGATTTCGTCAACCAGAACGGCAAGCCCTATCCGTACGGCCCCGTCTCGATCAACGGGGAGCGCACCTGATGGCCGCAGAGAAAAAGCCGCATGTCGATGCGGTCATCGTCGGCTTCGGCTGGACCGGCGCGATTCTCGCCAAGGAACTGACCGAAGCGGGCTTGAAGGTCGTCGCGCTCGAGCGCGGCGAGTATCGCGACACCTATCCGGACGGCGCGTATCCGAACACGATCGACGAGCTGACCTACAACGTCCGCAAGAAGCTGTTCGTCGACCTGTCGAAGACGACCGTCTCGATCCGCCACGGCGTGCAGGACACCGCGCTGCCGTACCGGCAGCTCGCCGCGTTCCTGCCGGGCGAGGGCGTCGGCGGCGCGGGGCTGCACTGGTCGGGCGTGCACTTCCGGATCACGCCGGAAGAGCTGCGCCTGCGCAGCCACTATGAAGAGCGCTACGGCAAGAAGTTCATCCCCGCCGGGATGACGATCCAGGACACCGGCGTCAGCTACGACGAGCTCGAGCCGCATTTCGATTTCGCCGAGAAGGTGTTCGGCACGTCGGGGCAGGCGTACAAGGTCGGCGGCAAGGTGGTCGGCGACGGCAACGTGTTCGAAGCGAACCGCAGCAACGACTTCCCGTTGCCCGCGCAGCTCAATACCTATTCGGCGCAGCGCTTCTTCGATGCGGCGCAGTCGCTCGGCCTGCATCCGTACCGGCTGCCGTCGGCGAACACGTCGGGCCCGTACACGAACCCGTACGGCGTGCAGATGGGCCCGTGCAACTTCTGCGGCTACTGCAGCGGCTACGCGTGCTACATGTACTCGAAGGCGTCGCCGAACCTGAACATCCTGCCCGCGCTGAAGCAGGCGCCGAACTTCGAGCTGCGCTCGAAGTGCCACGTGCTGCGCGTCGACCTCGACGACACGAAGAAACGCGCGACGGGCGTCACCTACGTCGACCCGGCCGGGCGCGAAGTGCACCAGCCGGCCGATCTCGTGATCGTGGCCGCGTTCCAGTACCACAACGTGCACCTGCTGCTGCTGTCGGGCATCGGCAAGCCGTACGACCCGATCTCGGGCGAAGGCGTCGTGGGCCGCAATTTCGCGTACCAGAACCTGTCGACGATCAAGGCGTTCTTCGACAAGGACACCTACACGAACCCGTTCATCGGTGCGGGCGGCAACGGCGTCGCGGTGGACGATTTCAACGCGGACAACTTCGACCACGGCCCGCTCGGCTTCGTCGGCGGCTCGCCGCTGTGGGTGAACCAGGCCGGCGCGAAGCCGATCAGCGGCATCGCGACGCCGCCCGGCACGCCGCAGTGGGGCTCGGCGTGGAAGAAGTCCGTGAAGGACTACTACGCGCACACGATCTCGATGGACGCGCACGGCACGAACATGTCGTACCGCGACGTGTATCTCGACCTTGATCCGACCTATCGCGATTCGTACGGCCAGCCGCTCTTGCGGATGACCTTCGACTGGAAGGACAACGACATCAGGATGGCGCAGTACGTGACCGGGCAGATGAAGAAGATCGCGGAGGCGATGGGGCCGAAGGCGATCGGCGTGTCGACGCGCGAGTTCGGCAAGCACTTCGATTCGCGCGCGTACCAGACGACCCACCTCGTCGGCGGCGCGATCATGGGCACCGACCCGAAGACGAGCGTGCTGAACCGCTACCTGCAGTGCTGGGACGTGCACAACGTGTTCGTGATGGGCGCGTCGGCGCTGCCGCAGGGCATCGGCTACAACCCGACCGGGATCATCGCGGCGCTGGCCTACTGGTCGGCACGCGCGATCCGCGAGCAATACCTAAAGAATCCCGCCCCGCTGGTGACCGCATGAAGAGGACGATGAACCACAACGCCGCGCGCCACCTTTCCCCGGTGCGGCGCGCGCTGGCGGCCGGCGCGGCCTGGGCCGCGTTCGGCCTTGCGGGCACCGCGGCTTTCGCGCAACCGGCGGTTGCGCCCGCGGCGGCTTCGGGCCCCGCGGCCGCGCCCGCGGCTCGATCCGCCGACGCGAACCTCGTCAAGCGCGGCGAATACCTGGCCCGCGCGGGCGACTGCATCGCATGCCACACGGCGAGCGGCGGCAAGCCGTTCGCGGGCGGGCTGAAGTTCGACACGCCGATCGGCGGAATCTATTCGACGAACATCACGCCGGACCCGAAAACGGGCCTGGGCGGCTGGACGTTCGACGACTTCACCCGCGCGGTGCGCGAGGGCGTGCGCAAGAACGGCGACACGATGTATCCTGCCATGCCGTTCCCGTCCTATGCGCGCCTCACCGACGACGACATGAAGGCGTTGTACGCGTACTTCATGCACGGCGTCGCGCCCGTCGAGCACGAGAACCGCGCGGTCGACATCGTGTGGCCGCTGTCGATGCGCTGGCCGCTCGGGATCTGGCGCAAGATGTTCGCGCCGTCGCCGAAGCCGTTCGACGCGGCGCCGTACACCGACCCGGCGGTCGCGCGCGGCGCGTATCTCGTGCAGGGTCTCGGCCACTGCGGCGCGTGCCACACGCCGCGCGCGCCGACGATGCAGGAGCGCGGGCTGACCGACGCGGACGGCCCGGACTTCCTGGCCGGCGGCGCGGCGATCGACGGCTGGGTGCCGACCAGCCTGCGCGGCGAGCCGCGCACCGGGCTCGGCACGTGGACGGAAACCGAGATCGTGCAGTTCCTGAAGACCGGCCGCACGCTGCGCACGGCCGCGTTCGGCGGGATGACGGACGTGGTCGGCCACAGCATGCAGCACATGACCGACGACGACCTGAATGCGATCGCGCGCTACCTGAAGACGTTGTCGCCGCGCGTGCAGGGCGAGCAGCCGCACGTGTACGACGCGGCCGCCGCGAAGGCCTTGCAGACCGGCGACGCGAGCAAGCCGGGCGCGGCCGTCTATCGCGACAACTGCATGGCGTGCCACCGCAGCGACGGCCACGGCTACACGCGCGTGTTCCCGGCGCTCGCCGGCAACCCGGTCGTGCAGGGCGGCGATCCGACGTCGCTGATCCACGTCGTGCTGGAGGGCAGCGCGCTGCAGGGCACGCACACCGCGCCGTCGACCTTCACGATGCCGCCGTTCGGCTGGCGCCTGTCGGACCAGGAAGTCGCGGACGTGTCGAACTTCGTGCGCACGAGCTGGGGCAACACGGGCGCGCCGGTGACGGCCGCGCAGGTCGCGAAGGTGCGCAAGAGCGTGCCGTCGACCCGACCGGAACCGCCGCCGGGCGCGCGGTTCCCGCAAGCGTCGCGCTGACGGGGCGGCGGAGCGCAGGCCCCGCCTGTCCGAGCCGCTTCAAGGCGCCGCCGAGCCCGCGCGGCGCCTGCCATTCCACCGGGGTTGCACCCCGCAAAGGCGCGCCACCGCGTGAAATTTTCACGGCGGCGCGCCATTGTTCCGCCTCATCCCTTATCCTTTCACTCTTGAACCTTACTAAATAGTTACAAGAACTCGGGAGGGGGGATGCCCCATGACGTCAGCCTGATTGCGTTGCTCGCGGCCGGTTTCGGTCTCGCGATGATCTTCGGTTACCTCGCGTCGCTGCTGAAAATGCCGCCGCTCGTCGGCTATCTGCTCGCCGGGATCGTGATCGGCCCCGGCACGCCCGGTTTCGTGGGCGACCTGTCGCTCGCACAGCAGCTCGCCGAAGTGGGCGTGATGCTGCTGATGTTCGGCGTCGGCCTGCATTTCTCGCTCGGTGACCTGCTCGCGGTGCGCAAGATCGCGCTGCCGGGCGCCGTCGTGCAGATTACCGTCGCGACGCTGCTCGGCGGCGGGCTCGCGCTCACGTGGGGCTGGAGCCTCGGCGCGGCGCTCGTGTTCGGGCTTGCGCTGTCGGTCGCGAGTACCGTCGTGCTGCTGCGCGCGCTCGAGGGGCGCGGGCTCGTCGAGACGGTCAACGGGCGCATCGCGGTCGGCTGGCTCGTCGTCGAGGATCTCGTGATGGTGCTGGTGCTCGTGCTGCTGCCACCCGTCGCGGGGCTGCTCGGCGGCACGCCGCCCGGCGACGTGCAGGCGGCCGGCGGCAGCGTGTGGGGCACGCTCGGCGTGACGATGCTGAAGGTCGCGGCGTTCATCGCGCTGATGCTCGTGGTCGGCAAGCGCGTATTCCCGCGCATTTTGTGGCTCGTCGCGCGCACGGGCTCGCGCGAGCTGTTCACGCTGTGCATGATCGCGGCCGCGGTCGGCATCGCGTTCGGCGCGGCGAAGCTGTTCGACGTGTCGTTCGCGCTCGGCGCGTTCTTCGCCGGGATGATGATGCGCGAGTCGGAATTCAGCCGGCGCGCGGCCGACGAGACGTTGCCGCTGCGCGACGCGTTCTCGGTGCTGTTCTTCATCTCGGTCGGGATGCTGTTCGACCCGAAGGTGCTGATCGAAGAGCCGCTGCACGTGATCGAGGTCGCGGCGATCGTGCTGGTCGGCAAGACGCTCGCGGCGGTCGCGCTCGTGATCGCGTTCCGCTATCCGTTGAATACCGCGTTGACGGTCGGCGCGGGCCTCGCGCAGATCGGCGAATTCTCGTTCATCCTCGCGGGGCTCGGCCGTGCGCTCGGGCTGCTGTCGGCCGAGGGGCAGAGCCTGATTCTGGCGGTCGCGCTGATCTCGATCGCGATGAACACGCTGCTGTTCGCGATGATCGATCCGGCGCTCGCGTGGATCCGCAAGCATTCGGCGTTCGCGCGCAAGCTCGAGGCGCGCGACGATCCGCTCGCCGCGCTGCCGATGTCGACGCCGCAGACGCACCTGACCGGGCAGGTCGTGATCGTCGGTTACGGCAAGGTCGGCACGCGGATCGCGCATGCGCTGGACGAGCGCGGGATCGCGTATGTCGTCGTCGAGCAGAACCGCGAGCTCGTCGAGAAGCTGCGAGCCGACGGCATCGCGGCCGTGTCCGGCGACGCGATCGAGCCGATCGTGCTCGTGCAGGCGCATATCGCGCGCGCCGGGATGCTGGTCGTCACGCTGCCGGACGTGTTCGACGTGCGGCAGATCGTCGAGATCTCGCGCACGCTCAACCCGACGCTCGAGGTCGTGCTGTGCACGAACAGCGGCGACGAGGCCGCGCTGCTGTCGAGCGAGGGCATCGGCACCGTGTTCATGGGCGAGACCGAACTCGCGCGCGGGATGACCGAGCATGTGCTCGGCAGGATGGTGAAGCCGGTAGCAGCGGCAGCGCATTGACGGCGCGCGGGCAAGACCGCCCGCAGCGCGAAAGAATTGTAGGAGGGCGCAGCCGGAACGCTTAGATAATGCGGGGCGTTTCTGCAAAGTGGGATGAAAGCGGGGGGCGGAGATGGAGCGCGGGCGGTGCGGCATGCCGCATCGCCCGCCTGGCGGCTTCAGCTTGCCGCCGCCTTCGTCGGCACGGCCGTGCCGGGCTGCGCGGCCGTCTTCAACGGTGCGGTGGTTTTCTGCGCGGCCGCCGTTTTCGGTTGAGCCGCCGCCTTCGGCGCCTCGACCGTCTTCTGCGGTGCAACCGCCTTGGCCGGCTGCGGCTTCTCCGGTTCGACCGGCGCATCGGGCGGCACGCCGAGCAACTGCAGCGAGCCGCTCGTGACCGACGCGAACACCGGGCCGGCCACCGTGCCGCCGTAGTAGCCCTTGCCGCGCGGCTCGTCGATCATCACCGCGACGATCAGGCGCGGGTTGCTCATCGGCGCCATCCCCGCGAACAGCGCGCGGTACTTGCCCTTCGCATAGGTCGCGCCGACCTGCTTGCGCGCGGTACCCGTCTTGCCGCCGATCCGGTAGCCGTCGACGCGCGCGCGGCGCCCCGTGCCGCCTTCGCCGACCGCCATCTCGAGCATCGAGCGGATCGACGCGGCCGTTTGCGGCGACGTCACGCGGTGGCCGCGATGCGCGTCGATCGTCTGCTGGTCGGTGCCGTTCTTCAGCAGCGACACCGGGTGCAGCGTGCCGTCGCCCGCATAGGCCGTATACGTCTGCGCGATCTGCAGCAGCGACATCGACAGCCCGTAGCCGTACGCCATCGTTGCCTGCTCGATCGGCCGCCAGCGCTTGTAGCCGCGCAGCCGGCCCGACGCGACGCCCGGGAACGTCAGCTCCGGCGCGCGGCCGATCCCGTATTCCTGATACTTGTTCCAGATCGTTTCGGCGGGCAGGTTCAGCGCGAGCTTCGCGAGCGCGACGTTGCTCGATTTCTGCAGTGCCTGCGAGACCGTCAGCGACCCGTGGTTCGACGTGTCGTGGATCACGGCCGGGCCGATCTTGTAGGTGCCCGGCGATGTGTTGATGATCGTGTTCGGCGTGACCTTGCGCTCGTCGATCGACAGCGCGACGACGAGCGGCTTGATCGTCGAGCCGGGTTCGAACGTGTCGATCACCGCGCGATTGCGCAACTGCTGGCCCGTGAGGCGCGCGCGGTCGTTCGGGTCGAAGGTCGGGTAGTTCGCGAGCGCGAGGATTTCGCCGTTCTGTGCATCGAGCACGACGACGCTGCCTGCGATCGCGTTGTTCTCGATCACGGCCGCCTTGAGCTGGCTGAACGCGAGCTGCTGGATCCGGCGGTCGATCGTCAGCTCGATCGTCGCGCCGTGCTGCGCGGGAACGAGCGGGCGCGTGTCCGACACGATGCGGCCGAGCCGGTCGCGGATCACCTCGCGCTGCCCGGACGTGCCCGACAGGCGCGCATTCGCCGCGAGTTCGACGCCTTCCTGGCCCTTGTCTTCGACGTTCGTGAAGCCGACCACGTGCGCGGCCGATTCGCCTTCCGGGTAGAAGCGCTTCGAATCGGCGATCTGCGTGATGCCGTCGATCGCGAGCTTGTCGAGCCGCCCCGCGGTGTCCGCGTCGACCTGCCGCTTGAGCAGCACGAACGTCTTGTCGTTGCCGAGGCGCCGCTTGACCTCGCCGAGCGGCAGGTCGAGCAGCTTCGCGATCTGCGGATAGTCGGTATCGGCGACCTGTTTCGGGTTCGCCCAGATTTCATAGGTCGACAGGCTGACCGCGAGCATCGCGCCGTTGCGATCGACGATGCGCCCGCGCATCGCGTCGAGCTCGATCGTGCGCTGGTAGCGCTTCTGGCCCTGGCCGACGTAGAAATCCTGGTTCGCGACCTGCACCCAGAAGGCGCGCGCGAGCAGCGCGGCGAACGCGAGGAACACGACGATCACGACCAGCTTCGAGCGCCACATCGGCAGGCGCGACGCGAGCATCGGATTCTTCGTCGCGGCCGAGTACGGATCGGCGGGGTGGGTCTTCTTTTTCACGCTCATGCAATGGCCGGGTCGGGCCGCCGGACGGCGGCAGGTCAGTCTGAATAATGCGATTGTAATAAATGAGTAAACGCCGTGTGGGGAAAGTATGTTCCGGCCCCGTGAAAAGGCGGGCGGTGTCATCCGGCAAGCGCTGAAAGGTGATGCCGGAAAGGTGGGGCGCGAGCGGATTTCCGCCGCCGCAGCAGACGATGATCGACGGGCGCTCGGCGGTGTCTCGATCCGGGCGTGCGGTGTCCGCTGGCGGTCAATCGCGGCCGTCGCCGGTATGCGATCAATTGCCCGGCCCTCGGTTATTTCTTTAATAGCGGAAAATAAAAAACGCCCCAGAATGAGGCGCTGTTAATACTGAATATCGAAATGACTATCTCTGAAAACTGGAATAAACCCGAAAACCGCAGACGTTTTCCGTAAAAAATTTTCTATCGGGCGACGGAAATGAATTCCCGGTATTCCGGCTGGGTCGTGCAGCGATCGACGGCCTGCAGCCGCCACGCGCCGGGGTGATTGCCGGCGAGCACGGCGGGGCCCTGTTCGCGCTGCGTCGCACCGAACGACAGCCCCTTCAACTGGCATACGGCTTTTCCGCCGTCGGCCGCGCAGAGCGCCATTGCGCCCTCGACGTCGCGGACCTTGCCCCAGGTCGGAAGATCGATGCCCTGATGTGCCTCACGCGACCACAGTCCCTCGTCGGTATCCACCCACAGTACCGCGAAGGATTGCCTGGTTGCCGATTCGCTGCCATTAATTCGAATGGTGAGGCGCATTGGATCGTCTCCTGAAAGAAAGGACGAATTTGACCGTTTGGACTTGAACAGTCTAGATAGACTGGTGTGAAACGCAAGGGATAATCCGCAATAAACCCATATCGAGTCCATTGCGGTTTCAGATGAAACGACGTCTGACGATTCACGAACATTTCGGCTGCGCGAGCAAACGTCCGTGGCATCGGCGATTGCGGTGTCGACGCGCGCATCGGTGACGTTCGAGACATGGGATGACATGGCCGGGGGGCGCGTCGATCTGTCGCGCGCGGGCCGCCGCCGAAACCGGGCCGATCGACGCAATCCGGCACCGCCGGAATGCGGTCCGCCCCGATGTTTCAGCGTTTTGACGGCACGGCCGGGAACGACACACTCCAACAATCGCGCACAAATCGGCACACTTTCACGAAACTTTCGGGACAGACTTGCACGCGATCGGGCCCCACACTGGGAACTTCCCGATCCTGTGCCGCGGACGCCCGTCCTCGGCGGCTGCCGCCGCCTCGTGCCAGAGGTGCGATCGACGCGATCGCGGGCCGCACGCCCGATCGGGACTGCCGGGGCGCGCGTCGGCCCCGGCCCGGCCGGTGAGCCGTGCGCAGCCCGCAACCGCAGGCGCTGCGCCGCCCGGCCGACTCTTCGAAGGAGACTATCGTGCTGATCTGGAAAACCGCGTTGTCGCTGAACTGGCGGACGAGCCTCGTGTCGCCGGCCAGCGCACCGGTCGCGGCGGCGAACGTCGGGCGGCTGGTGTTGACCGGCGCGACCGGCTTCATCGGCAGTACCGTGCTGACTGCGCTCGTCAATGCAGGGCTGCTCGAACGCATCGTGTGCGTCGTGCGCGCGCAGGACCGCGGCCACGCCGTCGCGCGGCTGCGCGAAGCGGCGCTGCGCGCGGGGCTCGCGCCGTACTGGGCATCGCGCCTGACCGACGCGAACGTAATCGTCGGCGCGCTCGGCGATGTGTGGCAGGGCGCCGACGCGCCTCGCCTCGCCGGCGCGACGCACGTGATCCACTGCGCCGGCCATGCGTCGCCGGCCGACGGCGCGCACCTGCAGGCGGACATCGCCGATTTGGTGCGCTTCGCCGAACGCTTCGCACGGGCGCCGCGTCTGCAGCGCTTCGTCTACGTCGGCACGGCCTATGCGCATGCGGGGCGCGGCGGCATCGTGCACGAAGCAGTCGTGGCGGACGACGCGGCGAACGATGTCGCGCAACACGGCGAAGGCCTGCCGGGCGCGGTGCTCGCGGCGGACTACCTGCATGCGAAGGCGGAAACGGAGCAGCGCCTGCGCGCGCTCGGGCTGCCGCTCGTCGTCGTGCGGCCGTCGCACGTCGTCGGCCATACGGTGCTCGGCACGCGGCCCGCGCCGAATTCGTTCTGGATGTTCCGGCTTGCGCATGCCGCGCGCCGCTTCACCGCGCGGCCGATGACGCGCATCGACATCGTGTCGGTGGACGACGTGGCGCGCGCGACGATGCTGCTGGCCGTCAAGCCGACGCTCGCGCACGATCTCTATCACGTGTCGGCCGGCGACGAGGCGCCGCAGGTCGCGCAGATCGTGCGCGCGATGGACGAGGCGGCGGGGATGACCGGGGCGCCGCGCTACGCTGCGTGCGCGCCGGCCGAGCTGCCGCTGGTGGTGCGTGAGGTGCTCGGGCGGCCCGATCCGGCACTCGAGCGCGTGATCGGCCGGGCGCTGCAGCGCTGCGCGGAATTCGCGACGGTCGATCGCGTGTTCGACAACAGCCGCGTGCGCGACGAAATCGATTTCGAGCCGTTGCCGTTCATCGATTACGTCGAGGAATGCATGCGCACGTCGCGCGGCGTCGCCGTGACCGAGCTGATGCGCGGCGCGCTGCACTGACCGCCCGCGCTGTACCGGCGCCCGTTCCCGCGGCTGGCGGGAACGGGCGCCATCATCACGCGTTGCCGCCGAGTTCGATGAGCCGGTCGAGCGCGCGGTAGATGTCTTCCAGGCCGTCCTGGCCGAAGCGCGACTCGAGCTGCCGGTATTGCTCGTCGATGCGCGGACCGATTTCCGTGACGAGTTTCCTGCTTTGCGGCGTCAGGCTGACCAGCAGCCGGCGCTGATCCTCCTGCGCGCGCGTGCGCGTGATCAGCCCGTCGCGCTCCATCCGTTCCAGCACGCCCGTGAGGCTCGGGCTCAGGATGCAGCAGCGCCGCGCGATCTGTCCCGCTTCGAGTGCATGCGCCGGTTCGCCGTCGAGCACGCGGATGATCCGCCATTGCTGTTCGGTCAGCGCGAATTCCTTGAGAATGGGGCGGAACAGGCCCATCAGCGTTTCGCGGGCTTCGAGCAGCAGCATGGCCAGGTTGCGATGGTCGAGCGTACGGTTCATCGGGGTGGACAGTGGACGGGGACGCATCAATCTTAACAGCCGAAGGTGGTGAATTTCGCGTATCAGGGTAATCGAGGTTGCCAGCACCCGATTGTTTACTTAAGATGTTAAGTATTGACGATGCGCCGCGACGCGCGGCAGGGGAATGACGCATGGAGCTGTCTTGCACGACCGCCGCGGCGCCGCCGTTGCCGGTCGCCATCGGTACCGTCTACGGTGCGCTGCTGAACGAGCGCGCGGCGCTCGACGCGCTCGGCGATGCGGTGAACGCACCGCCTTACGGTCGCCCTCCGCAGGCACCGATCCTTTACATCAAGCCGGCCAACACGCATGCGGCCGACGGCGCGGCCGTCGTCGTGCCGGCCGGTGTCGATGCGCTGGAGATCGGCGCGTCGGTGGCCGTCGTGTTCGCCCGGCGCGCCACGCGTGTGCCGGCTGCACAGGCGCTCGACTACGTGCACGGCTTCACGCTCGCGAGCGACGTGTCGGTGCCGCATCCCGATTACTACCGCCCGGCCGTGCGCTTCAAGTGTCGCGACGGTTTCTGCCCGCTGGGCCCGGCGATCGTGCCGGCCGCCGCGCTGGCCGAGGTCGACGCGCTCGCACTGACCGTGCGGATCGACGGCGAGGTGGCCGCATCGGCGTCGACCGCGACGCTGATTCGCCCGGTGCGCGAACTGATCGCCGACGTGACGGCGTTCATGTCGTTCGACGCCGGCGATGTGCTGCTGCTCGGCGTCGCCGGCGGCGCGCCGCGCGCCCGCGCGGGCAGCACGATCGAGATCGCCGCGGCCGGCATCGGCACGCTGCGGCATACGCTGATTGCGGAGGAGACACGATGAAGACGGCGCGCGTGATCTACAACGGCGCACTGCATGCGGCCGAGCCGGCCGGCGACGGCGCGATCCGCCTCGACACGGGGCGCGTGGTTGCCGAGGAGACGGTCGCATGGCTGCCGCCCGTCGCGCCGCGCACGACGTTCGCGCTCGGCCTCAACTACGCCGACCACGCGAAGGAACTCGCGTTCAACGCGCCGAGCGAGCCGCTGATCTTCCTGAAGGGGCCGAACACGTTCATCGGCCACCGGTCGCGCACCGTGCGCCCGGCGGATGCCACCCACATGCACT
The DNA here is from genome assembly GCF_047978125.1 of Burkholderia sp. LFS061. Taxonomy (NCBI): domain Bacteria; kingdom Pseudomonadati; phylum Pseudomonadota; class Betaproteobacteria; order Burkholderiales; family Burkholderiaceae; genus Burkholderia; species Burkholderia sp. LFS061. Next base: position 106,052 of record NZ_JBFPFS010000002.1, read on the forward strand.
ACGAGTGCGAACTGGCCGTCGTGATCGGCCGGCCCGCGCGCAACGTGAGCCGCGCGCATGCGATCGACTATGTGGCCGGCTATACGGTCGCGAACGACTACGCGATCCGCGACTATCTGGAGAACTACTACCGCCCGAACCTGCGCGTGAAGAACCGCGACACCTGCACGCCGCTCGGGCCGTGGTTCGTCAGCCGCGACGAGATCGGCGACGCGGGCGACCTGAACCTGCGCACGACCGTGAATGGCCGGGAGACGCAGCGCGGCAGCACGCGCGACATGATCTTCGACGTGCCGGCGCTGATCGAGCACATCAGCAGCTTCATGACGCTCTCGCCGGGCGACCTGATCCTGACCGGCACGCCCGAGGGGTTGGCGGACACGCGGCCGGGCGACGAGGTCGTGACCGAAATCGAAGGGATCGGCAGGCTCGTGAACACGATCGTCGCCGAAGCGGACTACTATCGCGCCGGCTGAGCCCGTCGCCCAAGGAGAACCCATGACCATCAAGCACTGGATCGACGGCCGCGAAGTCGAGAGCCGCGAGACCTTCACGACGCTGAACCCCGCGACTGGCGACGTGATCACCGACGTCGCGTCGGCCGGCGAGACCGAAGTCGACGCGGCCGTGCGCGCGGCGAAGGAAGCATTCCCGAAATGGGCGAACACGCCCGCGAAGGAGCGCGCGAAGCTGATGCGCAAGCTCGGCGAGCTGATCGAGAAGAACGTGCCGATGCTCGCGGCGCTGGAGACGCAGGACACCGGCCTGCCGATCGCGCAGACGAGCAAGCAGCTGATTCCGCGCGCGTCCGAGAACTTCAATTTCTTCGCGGAAGTCTGCGTGCAGATGAACGGCCGCACCTATCCGGTCGACGACCAGATGCTGAACTACACGCTGTACCAGCCGGTCGGCGTGTGCGCGCTGGTGTCGCCGTGGAACGTGCCGTTCATGACGGCTACGTGGAAGACGGCGCCGTGCCTCGCGCTCGGCAACACGGCCGTGCTGAAGATGTCGGAGCTGTCGCCGCTGACGGCCGACCAGCTTGGCCGGCTCGCGCTCGAAGCCGGCATTCCGCCCGGAGTGCTGAACGTCGTGCAGGGCTATGGCGCGAGCGCCGGCGACGCGCTCGTGCGGCATCCGGACGTGCGTGCGGTGTCGTTTACCGGCGGCACGGTCACGGGCAAGCGGATCATGGAGCGCGCGGGCCTCAAGAAGTATTCGATGGAGCTCGGCGGCAAGTCGCCGGTGCTGATTTTCGACGACGCGGATTTCGATCGTGCGCTCGATGCGTCGCTGTTCACGATCTTCTCGATCAACGGCGAACGCTGCACCGCGGGCTCGCGGATCTTCGTGCAGCGCACGATCTACGACCGCTTCGTGCAGGAATTTTCGCGCCGTGCGAACAACCTGGTGGTCGGCGATCCGTCCGATCCAGCCACGCAGCTCGGCGCGATGATCACGCGCCAGCACTGGGAGAAGGTGACGGGCTATATCCGCATCGGCGAGCAGGAAGGCGCGCGCGTGGTCGCGGGCGGTGCGGATAAGCCGGCGGGCCTGCCCGACCATCTGCGCAACGGCAACTTCGTGCGGCCGACCGTGTTCGCCGACGTCGACAACCGGATGCGCATCGCGCAGGAAGAGATCTTCGGCCCGGTCGCGTGCCTGATCCCGTTCGAGGACGAGGAAGAAGGGCTGCGGCTCGCGAACGACACGTCGTACGGCCTCGCGTCGTACATCTGGACGCAGGACGTCGGCAAGGTGCATCGCCTCGCGCGCGGCATCGAGGCCGGGATGGTGTTCGTGAACAGCCAGAACGTGCGCGACCTGCGTCAGCCGTTCGGCGGCGTGAAGGAGTCGGGCACCGGGCGCGAGGGCGGCGAGTACAGTTTCGAGGTGTTCGCGGAGATCAAGAACGTGTGCATCTCGATGGGTTCGCATCACATTCCGCGCTGGGGCGTGTAACGGGCGCGGGTCGTTTCGCCGGGAGCACGAACGATATGGAGACTTGAACGATGGGCAAATTGTCCCTCGCCGCGAAAATCACGCACGTGCCGTCGATGTACCTGTCGGAAATGCCCGGCAGGCATCACGGCTGCCGCGAAGCGGCGATCCGCGGCCATCAACTGATCGGCGAGCGCTGCCGTGCGCTCGGCGTCGACACGATCGTCGTGTCGGACGTGCACTGGCTCGTCAACGCGGGTTATCACGTGAACTGCAATGCGCGGTTCTCGGGCACGTACACGAGCAACGAGCTGCCGCATTTCATCCGCGACATGCAGTACGCGTATCCGGGCAATCCGGCGCTCGGCCGGCTGATCGCCGAGACGGCCAGCGCACGCGGGATCGCGACGCGCGCACACGAGATCGACAGCCTCGAACTCGAATACGGCACGCTCGTGCCGATGCGCTACATGAATGGCGACCAGCACTTCAAGGTCGTGTCGATCGCCGGCTGGTGCATGTGGCACACGCTCGACGAAAGCCGGCGCTTCGGCGAGGCGTTGCTCGAAGCGATCGGGAAAAGCGATTCGAACGTCGCGTTCCTCGCGAGCGGTTCGCTGTCGCATCGCTTCAACGATAACGGCAGCCCCGAGGAATCGATCCACCAGATCAGCCGCGAATTCTTCCGGCAGGTCGACCTGCGCGTGGTCGAGCTGTGGAAGCAGGGCGATTTCAAGACGTTCTGCGCGATGCTGCCCGAGTACAACACGCATTGCCACGGCGAAGGCGGCATGCACGACACGGCGATGCTGCTCGGCCTGCTCGGCTGGGATCGTTACGACAAGCCCGTCGAGATCGTCACCGACTATTTCGCGAGTTCGGGCACGGGGCAGATCAACGCGATCTTCCCGTTGCCCTGAACGCCGCGCCCTGCATCGAACATCCGACTGGAGACTTGCCATGCCTCACATCGTCGTCGAATACACCGCGAACATCCGTGACGACGCGCGCATTCCCGCGCTGCTGCGCACGATCAATGCAACACTGATCGCGCAGGGCGGCGTGTTCCCGACCGGCGGCATCCGGTCGCGCGCGATCGAACTGCAGGACTATTGCGTCGCCGACGGCACGGAGGACGACGCGTTCGTCCACGTGACGCTGAAGATCGGCTCGGGCCGTAGCGACGACACGAAGAAAGCCGCGTGCGATGCGCTGTTCGACGCGATCAAGGCCCATTTCGCCGAGCTGTACGCGGAACGCTATCTCGCGCTGTCGATGGAGCTGACCGAGTTCAGCGAAAGCGGCTCGTACAAGCACAACAACATCCACGGCCGCTACAAGCGAGCCGGCTGACCCCATTCCCGATCCGACCATGCTCGAAACCGCCATCATCGACCAGCTCGCGCAACGTCTGCACGACGCCGAGCGCGAGCGCAAGCAGATCCGCCAGATCTCGCTCGACCATCCCGACATCACGATCGACGACGCATACGCGATCCAGCGCGCGTGGGTGACCCTCAAGCTCGTGGAAGGCCGCATGCTGAAGGGGCACAAGATCGGCCTCACGTCGAAGGCGATGCAGAACACGTCGCAGATCGACGAACCCGACTACGGCGCGCTGCTCGACGACATGTTCTTCGCGGACGGCGGCACGATCCCGACCGGTCGTTTCATCGTGCCGCGCGTCGAGGTCGAACTCGCGTTCGTGCTCGGCAAGCGGCTCACGGGCCCGAACTGCACGATCTTCGACGTGTACGACGCGGTCGATTACGTCGTGCCCGCGCTCGAGATCATCGACGCGCGCAGCCAGTCGATCGACCCCGATACGAAACGGCCGCGTAAGGTGTTCGACACGATCGCCGACAACGCGGCGAACGCGGGCGTCGTGATCGGCGGGCGGCCGGTGAAGCCGCACGACGTCGACCTGCGCTGGGTCGCGGCGATCATGTCGCGCAACGGCGTGGTCGAGGAAACGGGCGTCGCGGCCGGCGTGCTGAATCATCCGGCGAACGGCGTCGCGTGGCTCGCGAATCGTCTGTCGCGTTTCGACGTCGCGCTGGAACCCGGGCAGATCGTGCTCGGCGGCTCGTTCACGCGGCCGTGCGCGGCGCGGCCGGGCGACACGTTCAGCGTCGACTACGGCCCGCTCGGGACGATCCAGTGCTACTTCGAGTGAGCAAGCGATGCGGATTCCTTCGAATGTCTTCAAGGCCGCGCTCGCGCGCGGCGACGCGCAGGTCGGGCTGTGGCTCGGCCTCGCGAACCCGTACAGCGCCGAAGTTGTCGCGGGTGCCGGTTTCGACTGGCTGCTGATCGACGGCGAGCATGCGCCGAACACGGTGCCGACGATCCTCGCGCAACTGCAGGCGATCGCGCCGTATCCGTCGCATCCGGTCGTGCGCGTGCCGTGGAACGATCCGGTGATCGTCAAGCAGGTGCTCGACCTCGGCGCGCAGACGCTGCTGGTGCCGATGGTGCAGAGCGCCGACGAAGCGCGCGCGGCCGTTGCCGCGACGCGTTATCCGCCGCACGGGATGCGCGGGGTCGGCAGCGCGCTGGCGCGTGCGTCGCGGTGGAATCGCGTCGGCGACTACCTGCACGGCGCGAACGACGAGATGGCCGTGCTCGTGCAGGTCGAGACGCGCGCGGGGCTCGATGCGATCGACGCGATTGCGCGGGTCGAAGGTGTCGACGGCGTGTTCATCGGGCCGGCCGATCTTGCGGCCGATCTCGGGCATCTCGGCAATCCGGGGCACCCGGACGTGCAGGCCGCGATCGACTGCGCGATCCGGACGATCAAGGCGGCGGGCAAGGCGCCCGGTATTCTGAGTGCGGATGAAGCGGCGGTACGACGGTATCTCGAAGCGGGTGCGCTGTTCGTCGCGGTTGGGGTCGATACGACGCTGCTGGCGAGGAGTGCGGAGCGGCTCGCGGCGCAGTTCAGGGGTGAATCTCGACCGACGGAAAAGAACGGTGACACGACGTATTGAGCGAGAGGCAGTGGCAGATATGCCAAGTAACGCAGACGCACTCCCTGACGAATCGGGGAATTGGCACAAGGTTTCGCAAAGGGACCGGATGACATCGCTTGAATCGAATGCGATCCCATATCGCGGTGCGGCGGCTCGTCGATGTGTCCGCGCCGTTGCCCTGACGCGTTGCGGGGCAGAATGCGATCAAGCGATCGTGGATGCGATGGCGGAATTGAGTGCGCAGGCGCAAGCCCTGGGGATGGGTTACGACTGACTTCCCATTGTTCCGACTGCTGATCTTGCTACGTCCATATACCGCCCCGGCGTCGTCCCCAGTGCCCGCCGGAACATGTCGATGAACGCGCTCACGTTGTCGTACCCGAGATCGAGCGCGATCGTCGTCACCGGCACGCCGTCGGCGATTCTCTCCAGCGCCCGCAGCAGCCTTGCCTGCTGACGCCACTGCGCGAACGTCAGCCCCGTCTCGGCGACGAAGCGGCGGCTCATCGTTCGTGTGCTGATGCCTGCCCAATCGGCCCATTCCTCCAGCCGCCGGTTGTCCGCGAGGTTCGTGGCGAGCGCGTCGGTGATGCGCACGAGCCGCGCGTCGCGCGGCCGCGCGAGGCTTAGCGACTCGACTTCCGAAGCAGCGATTTCATCGAGGATCACGTCGGCGATACGCGTTTGCGCGTCATTCAGTTCCGAACCGTCCCAGCTCGCGGCGCGCTGTACCGCTTCGCGCAGCAGCGGCGACGCACGGATCGCGCGCGGCGTATCCGGCAACTCCGCGCAGCGCGCTTCGGCGACGAACGCCGACCAGCCGGAAATCGGTCCGAACGAACGCAGCGAATGCCGGCAATGCGGCGGAATCCAGATCGCATGGACCGCCGGCACGACCCAGTCGCGGTCGTCGAGGCCGATCGACACCAGCCCGCTCAGCGCGCCGACGAGCTGGCCGCGCGCATGCGCGTGAGGCGCGGTCACGCGCGGGTCGCGCTGCGACAGGACGGCGGCGACGACGAACGGGCCGTCGTCGGACGTGGTGAATCGGGTGGGCAGGAGTGGATCGGGCATGGCCGGATAACGGTATCGAATGACTGTTATACCGGAGATCGGCCGGCTTCGCACGCCTACACTGCGTTCTTCGATGACAACCGGAGTACGACGCGATGCGAGCCGAACAGATGCTTCCCGACCATGCCGACCGGATCGATGCCGGCGGAACGACGATCCGCAAGGGCACCGTCGGCGCGTTCCTGGTCAACGCGCGCGTGCTGACCGATCCCGGCGCCACGCCCGCCGACCGGGCACGCGCGGAAGCCGACGCGATCGATGCGTTGCCCGCGCTGCGCGCGCTCGGCCTGTTCGACGTGATGGAGGTGCGCGATCCGGCGCTGCGCGCGTGGCTCGACGCACGCTGACGTCCGCCGCAACCGTCGATCGAGATCCCCCGAATCAAGGAGCCACCATGAAAGCCGCAGTCGTGAAGGGCGCCGGCGAGCGCCCCGTTTATATGGAATTCGAGGAGCCGCGCGCGACGCCGGGCCACCGGCTGGTCGACGTGACGGCATCCGCGTTGAGCCGGCTGGCGCAGGGGCGCGCCTCGGGCACGCATTATTCGTCCGGCGGGCAATACCCGTTCGTCGTGGGCGTCGATGGCGTCGGCCGTCTCGACGACGGGCAGCGCATCTATTTCTTCGGTGCGCCGGCGCCGTTCGGCGCAATGGCCGAACGCACGCTCGTGCCCGACACGCAGTGCGTGCCGCTGCCGGCCGCGCTCGACGACGTGACGGCCGCGGCGATCGCGATTCCCGGGATGTCGTCGTGGGCCGCGCTGACCGAACGCGCGCGGCTGGTGGCAGGCGAGACGGTGCTCGTCAACGGCGCAACGGGCACGTCGGGCCGGCTGGCGGTGCGGATCGCGAAGCATCTCGGCGCCGCGAAGGTGATCGCGACAGGCCGCAACGCGGCCGCGCTGGACGCTTTGCTGAACGCCGGCGCGGACGCCGTCGTGTCGCTGCAGCAGGACGATACGCATCTGGCGCGCGCGCTCGAACCGCATTTCCGCGAGGGCGTGGATGTCGTGCTCGACTATCTGTGGGGTGCCAGCGCGCAGACGCTGCTGGTTGCCGCGGCGAAGGCGGCGCCCGATGGCCGCCGGCTGCGTTTCGTGCAGATCGGCTCGATGGGCGGCGCGGACATGCTGCTGCCGGGCGCGGTGCTGCGCGCAACCGCAATCGAACTGATGGGCAGCGGCCTCGGCAGCGTGCCGCTGCCGCGTTTGCTGGACTCCGTGCGCGGCGTGTTCGACGCGGCCGGCCCGGCGCGGCTGACGATCGAGACGCGCGCCGTGCCGCTGTCGGATGTAGGCGAACACTGGGGCGATGCAAACAGTCTCGTGCGTCCGGTGTTCATGATGCACGGCGCGTGAGCGGCGACCGAACCGCAGCGGGCCGGACGCAGCGCGATGAACGAGCCGCGCGGCGACGACCGGCCATCCGTCGTGATGCCGCCGCGCGTGGGGGGAAAGCAGGGTGGCCGCGTCGGGCTCAGAACCGCTGCTGAATCCCCGCCGTCACGCCGACCTGCGTCGTGCCGTATCCCGCGAAATCGCGCGACACGCCGACCTTCTGGTCGTGCTTCGCAATCGCGAACGCGCCGGCCGCGTACAGCACCGTGCGCTTCGACAGCGCGTAGTTCGCGCGCAGCGACACGAGCGTCGGATCGGCGTCGGTGCCGCCCTTGATGTTCTGGTGATAGACGGCCGCGATCAGCGAGAACGTCGGCGTGAACTGGTACGACCCGCCGACCCAGACCATGTCGCTCAACTGGTTCGCCGCCGTCGTGCGGAACGTGCGTTTGTAATTGCGATAACCGGCCATCGTCTTCAGGTTGCCGAAGTCGTAGCTCAGGCCCGCGTGGATGCCCTGGATGTAGTTGACCGTATCGGCCGGCGTGACGCTGTCGGCCGCGCCGTTCTGCCGGTCGAACGTGACCACGGCCGCGAACGGGCCGGTCTCGTAGCCGAGCGCGAAATCGTATTTCGAGCTGGTTTTCACGCTGCCCGGCACGTTGCCGAAGCCGTACAGCGCGCCGAACTTGAAGCCGCTGAATTCGCCGTCGTAGCGCACCGCGTTCGACGAGCGCGTGAACAGGCCGTCCTTGCGGCCGCCCGTCGCCATCGACGAGGTCGCCCACGAGTAGTTCTGCGCGTAACCCATCGGGTCGAACGGCAGCATGTAGTCGTACGTGACGGTGAAGTTGCGGCCGAGCGACAGCTCGCCCCATTTGCCTTTCAGGCCGACCGTCGCGCGGCGCGCGAAGATCGAGTCGGGGCCGTCGTCGAAGGCGCCGTTCGCGAGATCGATCCCGCTTTCGAGGCGGAAGATCGCCTTCAGCCCGCCGCCGAGATCCTCGACGCCGCGCAAGCCCCAGCGCGACGTGTTCTTGTTGCCGGACTTCAGCTTGAACGAGTTGCCGCCCTGCGGCGCCGCGTGGTTCGTGTATTCGATGCCGGCATCCATGATCCCGTACATCGTGACGGACGACTGCGCGTGCGCGGCGTGCGCGGCGATGCAGGCCGCGGCGGCCGAGCTCGTGAGGACTACTGTGCGAAACGAACGTTCTGCGCGTGACTTCATTGACGGTGTCTCCTTGGTTCTTGTGGGTTGGGTGAAACAGGCGCGGCGGCGCGCGGGCCGCCGCGATCGGGTCAGCCCGCTTTCGCGAACGCCCAGCAGTCGTTGGTCGGGAATTCGAGCCAGTGCTTGCCGGCCGCGCGCGGCACGTGGCCGAACGCGCGCAGGCGCATGTCGCCGCAATGGAACAGGTATTCCCAGCGGTCGCCGAGATACATCGACGTGACGAGGTCGGCCTGCAGCCGGTTCGCGCCCGGGCCGTCGGCGACCTGCACGCGTTCGAGGCGGATCACGGCCTGCGCGTCCTGGCCCGGCGCGAACGTGTCGCGCGCCATCGCGCGGATTTCCCAGCCGTCGCCGGCAAGCGTCACGCATTCGCCGTCGATCGCGGCGACGCGCGCGTCGATCCGGTTGTTGCTGCCCATGAACTCGGCCGTGTACAGCGAGCGCGGCGCGCCGTACAGCTCGGCCGGCGTGCCTTCCTGCTCGATGCGGCCGTTGCGCAGCAGCAGGATGCGGTCGGACATCGCCATCGCCTCGGTCTGGTCGTGCGTCACGCACAGTGCCGATAGCCCGAGCGACACGATCAGCTCACGCAGCCACGCACGCGCTTCCTCGCGCAGCTTCGCGTCGAGGTTCGACAGCGGCTCGTCGAGCAGGATCACCGGCGGGTTGTAGACGAGCGCGCGCGCGATCGCGACGCGCTGCTGCTGGCCGCCCGACAACTGATGCGGAAAGCGTTCCGCGAGATGGCCGAGGCCGAGCTGGTCGAGCGCGGTCTGCACGCGGCGCTTCTGTTCGGCGGGTGCGACGCGGCGCAGCTTCAGCCCGTAGCCGACGTTCTCGGCGACGGTGCGGTGCGGCCACAGCGCGTACGACTGGAACACAAGGCCGAGCGAGCGCTGCTCGACGGGCAGGTCGACGCGCTTCGCGCCGTCGAAGAACACGCGGTCGTCGAGCTGGATGCGGCCGTCGGACGGCTGTTCGAGGCCGGCCACCGCGCGCAGCAGCGTGGTCTTGCCGCTGCCCGATGCGCCGAGCAGGCACACGACTTCGCCGGCCTTCAGTTCGAACGACACGCCCTTGAGGATCGGATTGGCGCCGTAGCTGAGATGCAGATCGTCGACGATGAGCTTATCCATGAAGTTTCACTCCGAAACGCAGGGCCACGCCGAGACCGGCGCCGACCATCGCGATGTTGATGACAGAAAGCGCGGCAACCTGGTCGACGGCGCCGGTCGCCCACAGCGACACGAGCAGCGCGCCGATCACTTCGGTGCCGGGCGACAGCAGGTAGACGGCCGTCGAGTATTCGCGCTCGAAGATCATGAAGATCAGCAGCCACGCGGCGAGCAGGCCGAAGCGCACGAGCGGCAGCGTCACGTCGAGCGACACGCGGCTGCGCGTCGCGCCGACGCTGCGGCCGGCTTCCTCGAGCTCGGGGCCGACCTGCAGCAGCGCGCTCTGGATGAGCCGCATCCCGTATGCGAGCCACACGACCGTGTATGCGATCCAGATGCTCCACATCGAGTTCTTCAGCTCGCGCAGGCCGGGGACGAACAGGAAGATCCACAGGAACGCGAGACCGGCGAGCAGGCCGGGCACCGCGCGCGGCAGCAGCACCAGATAGTCGAGCAGCTTGGTCGCCCAGTCGGGGCGGCGATGGCCGGCGAACGCGACGAGCGAGTAGAAGCCGACCGCGAGCGCACCGCCGATCACGCCGATGCCGAGCGTGTTGACGATCGCGCGCACCAGGTTGTCCTGCTCGAACAGCTCGATGAAGTTCGACAGCGTCAGCACTTCGGCGAGCGCGACGCCTTCGCCCCAGTTGGTCACGAACGCGCGCAGCACGATGCCCGAGATCGGCACGATCACGGTCAGCATCAGCCACAGCGCGACGATCGCGAGCGCGACCCAGCGCCACACGCCGAGCGGCAGCACCGTCGCGCGGCCGGCCTTGCCCTTCACCGTGACGAAGCGGTTGGCGGTTTTCAGCAGGCGGCGCTGCAGCAGCACGAGCGGGAACGTGATCGCGACGATGCACACCGCGACCGCGGCCATCAGGTGATACGACGGCACGCCGAGCTTGTTGGTCAGCTTGTACAGGTAGGTCGCGAGCACGAGGTGGCCTTCCGGATCGCCGAGCACGAGCGGCAGCCCGAACACCTCGAAGCCGAGGAAGAACACGAGCACGCCGGCGAACAGCAGCGCGGGCATCGTCATCGGCAGGCTCACGTCGAGCGCGACGCGGAACGGGCGGGCGCCCGTCACGCGCGCGGCTTCCTCGACGTCCGAGCCGAGGTTGCGCAGCGCGGCCGACGAATACAGATACACGTGCGGCACGTGCGTGAGGCCGACGATCACGGTGATCGCTAAGATCGAATAGACGTTCCAGGGCACGTTTTGCACCCCGAACAGTTCCTTGAACCACACCGAGTAGAAGCCGACCGGGCCGGCCGCGACCACGTAGCCGAACGCGAGCACCATCGGCGACACGAACACGGGCGTGAGAAGCAGCGGTTCGAGCCAGCGGCGGCCGGGCAGGTCGGTGCGCACCATCAGGAACGCGAGGATGCCGCCGAGCGGGATCGAGATGAACAGCATCCCGCCGGCGATGATGAACGAGTTCTTCACGGCCGACCAGAAGTCGGGATCGCTGAAGATGAAGCGGAAACCTTCGACGCCGAGCGTCTTGTTCGCGTCGAAGAACGGCGCGGACAGCAGGCTCTGGAACAGGATGAAGCCGAGCGGCAGCGCGACCGCGATGGTCAGTACCGCGACGACGATCCAGCGCAGCATGCCGGCGAGCGGCTGCAGGCTGTTGACCGGCAGCGGGGGAATCGCGCCGCCTTGGCCGGTGGTAGGCGCCACGGCCGGCGCCGTTGAGCGTGTGCTGGTTGAAAGCATGAGTTCGCCCCTGCGGCCATCCGGATGGCCGCCTCTAGGAAGTCGGTAAGGGGAAGCGGCCGCCCGCGCGATGCGTGGCGGGCGGCCGGCAGTCAGCGGATCAGCGCTTGATCGCCTGCTGCCATTGCTTCAGGAAGGCAAGGCGCTTCGACTGGTCGAGATAGACGAGCAGGCCGGTGCCGATCTGGATCGGCTTCAGCGAATCGCCGAGCTCCTTCGTCAGGCTCGCGGCCGACGTTTCGCCCGTAACGTCCGCGCGGATCGCGTACAGGTTCGCCTGGTTCGCGATCAACGTCTGGCCGCGCTTCGACAGCAGGTAGTCGACCCACAGCTTCGCGGCGTTCGGGTTCTTCGCCTTCTTCGAGATCGTCGCGAGGCGGCTTACGACCTGCGTGTAGTCCTTCGGAAACACGTAGCCGATCGACTTGTCCTTCTTCGCCTTCGCGTACGCATACGAACCGATGATGTTGTAGCCGATCAGGTTCTCGCCCGACGAGATCCGCTCCATCATCGCGCCCGTGCTCGACTGCAGCTTCGGGCCGGTCGCGCCGATCGCCTTCACGAGTTCCCACGTGACCTTCTCGTTCACGTGTGCGTCCTGCGTCAGGTAGTTGAAGCCGACGCCCGATTTCTCGATGTCGTAGGTCGTGACCTTGCCCTTGAACTTGTCGGGTTGCGACGTGAGCAGCTTGATCAGGTCGGCGCGCGTTTTCGGCACTTCGTTTTCGGGAATCAGGCGCTTGTTGTAGACGATCGCGAGCGGCTCGAAGGTCGTGCCGTACGCCTGCTTCTGGTATTGCGCCCATTGCGGCACGTTCGGGCTTTCGGGCGAATCGTAGGACGCCATCAGGCCGTCGTTGACGAGCTTGACCTGCAGGTCCATCGCCGAGCTCCACAGCACGTCGGCGCTGGTGCTGCTCGCCGCGTTCTCGCTGATGTAGCGGTTGTACAGCTCGGTGCTGTTCATGTCGTTGTACTCGACCTTGACGCCGTACAGGCTTTCGAAGTCCTTGATCAGCGGACGCACGAGGCCCGTGTCGGTCGTCGAGTAGACGATCAGCTTGCCTTCCTTCTTCGCGGCGTCGATCACGCCCTGGTAGTTACCCGGATACCCGGCCGGAACCTGCGCGACGGCGCTGCCGGCGGCAGTGCCCAGGACGATCGCCAGCGCGGCGGCGAGGTGCTTCGGTGCAAACGGCATGTCTTCCTCCAGTTACCCATAGATGTTGTTCGAGTGACGCGGATGTTAATTGCGAGGCACTTTCAGCCTGCTTTCATTCCGGTTCACAATCGCGTCCTTTGTGTCATGGATTTCCCGAGGTCGAAACGACGGAGGCCGCGGTTTTCGCGGCGCGCGGGGCGGTTTGAAAAGGAAAGGCAGCGGGGTGCCGCCGGACGCGGCAACGATGGCAAAGGCGGCTATGCGGGTTGCGCCAGCAGCTTTGCGAGGATCCGGCCGCCATGCCGCGCGTGCGCGGCCGTCAGTGCCGAATATCCGACGACGACACCCGCTTCGCACTCGGCGCTTCGACAGAATCCGCGGATCGTCTGCAACGCGATGCCGGCCGCGTGGGCCTGCGCGACGTACGATGCGTGGTCCATCCCGGGCGCTGCGGGTTCGCAGGGGCGGCGCAACCGGTGTTTCCGCGAGGCGTCGACATGGAAAGGATCATGTAATGTAGCGGCCTGTCGCTGACCTTACCGGAATCCCCATGCGTGTGCTGCTCGTCGAAGACAATCCGAACCTGGCCCAGTCGCTGAACGACGCGCTGAGCGCCGCGCGCTTCGCGGTCGATCACATGGCGGACGGGGAGGCGGCGGACCACGTGCTGCGCACGCAGGATTACGCGCTGGTGATCCTCGATCTGGGGCTGCCGAAGCTCGACGGGCTGGAGGTGCTGCGGCGGCTGCGCGCGCGGCGCAATCCGGTGCCGGTGCTGATCCTCACCGCGCACGGATCGGTCGAGGACCGCGTGAAGGGGCTCGATCTCGGCGCCGACGACTATCTCGCGAAGCCGTTCGAGCTGACCGAACTGGAAGCGCGCGCCCGCGCGCTGATCCGGCGCAGCCTCGGCCACGAGCACTCGCGCGTCGAATGCGGGCCGCTTTCGTACGACAGTATCGACCGCAGCTTCCACCTCGCGGGCGAACCGCTGTCGCTCACGCCGCGCGAGCGCTCGGTGCTCGAGGTGCTGATCCTGCGCAACGGCCGCGCGATCAACAAGGAAACGCTGTCGGAGAAGATTTTCGGGCTCGACGAGTCGGTCAACGCCGACGCGATCGAGATCTACGTGTACCGGCTGCGGAAGAAGCTCGAGAACACGGGCGTCGCGATCGTCACGCTGCGCGGGCTCGGGTATCTGCTCGAAGCGAAGGCAGTATGAGTTACGACCCCCGCGCTCACTGGCGTTCGCTGCCCCCCAAGGGGGGCGCACGGCTTCCTTGGGGCGGCCCGGCGGGAGCCATGGTGACCCGCCCGAACCTGCGCACGCAGGTCGCGTTGTGGCTGCTGCTGCCGCTGCTCGGCCTGCTCGCGCTCGACTCGTGGCTCACGTACCAGCGCGCGATGAGCGCCGCGCACGTCGCGTTCGACCGCACGCTGTCGTCGTCGCTGAAGTCGATCCGCGAAGGCGTGCGGCTCAACGACGGCGAGATCGAGGTCGACCTGCCGTATCTCGCGCTCGAAATGCTCGAATCGAGCGACGGCGGCAAGATCTACTACCTGATCCGCGAGGACAACGGCCGCACGATCACCGGCTATCCGGACCTGCCGCTGCCGCAGGGGCGCGACGCCGGCGACGGCGCGCTGTTCGTCACGCGCTACTACGACGTCGTCTATCGCGGCGAGCAGTTGCGGATGGCGGCGCTGCGCATACCGGTGCATGACGTGCCGACCGCGCAGTCGCGCATCGTGTGGGTGATGGTCGGCGAAACGATCGAGGCGCGCCAGGCGCTCGCCCGCGAGATCCTGGTGGGCTCGCTGCTGCAGGAAGGGCTGCTCGTCGTGCTCGCGCTCGGGATCGTGTGGCTCGGCGTCGGGCGCGGGCTGCGGCCGCTGAACCGGCTGTCGGCGACGGTCGCCGCGCGCAGCGAGGACGACCCGACGCCGCTCGACACCGGCGCGATGCCGAGCGAGCTTGCGCCGCTCGTCGATTCGATCAACCAGTACATCGGCCGCACGCAGCGGATGCAGGTCGCACGGCGCCGCTTCTTTGCCGATGCGGCCCATCAGTTGAAGACGCCGCTCGCGGCCGTGCAGGCCGGCGTCGAGCTCGCGCTGCGGCCCGACGAGCAGCCGCGCGCGAACGGTCACCTGCGGCGCGCGAACGGCGCGGTGCGGCAGGCCGCGAAGATCGTCCAGCAACTGCTGTCGCTGTCGCGGCTCGATTCGGACAGCGGCCATGCGGTCGCGCACAAGCCGGTCGCGCTGCATCGCGTCGCGCGCAGCGTGACGCTCGACTGGTCGCCCGTCGCACGCTCTCGCGACATCGATCTCGGCTTCGAGCACGAGGCCGACGTCAGCGTGCACGGGCAGTCCGACCTGCTCGGCGAAATGATCGGCAACCTGATCGACAACGCGATCCGCTATGCGGGCGACCATGCGGTGATCACGGTGCGCGTGTCGCGCGACGGCGAACAGGCGCGGCTCGACGTGATCGACAACGGGCCGGGCATTCCGGCGGACGAGCGCGACGCGGTGTTCGAGCGCTTCCATCGCGGCAGCAAGACGCAGACGGTCGAAGGGACGGGGCTCGGGTTGTCGATCGTGCGGGAGATCGCACGCGTGCACCAGGGCAGCGTGACGCTCGCCGATGCGGCGGGCGGCGGGCTGGTCGTGACGATCCGGCTGCCGGCGGCGAACGATGCGGAGCCGCGCGTCGCGTGACGGCGGGTGTTGTACGACGAGGATCCGCGCACCGAGTCACTGCTCCGCAAGCGTGATTTGGCGACCGTTGTCGACCCGTCACGCACGTTCCGGCACGAACCGCCGGCGTCGGCCTGCGAGCCGGATCGTAGGCTTCGCGGCTTCGCAAGCTACAGAATTCCGCGAGCGCGCCTCAATCGCCGAACCCGATCTCCGCTTCGACCGTCTGGCCGACTTCGAGCCACGCGCCGGCGCCTTCGACGACGATCGCGTTGATGCCGAACGTCAGCGCATCGTCGTAGTTCGGGTTCGCGCGATAGGTCTGCATCGTGTCGGTCGGTTCGTGCGGCCATGCGGGATCGGGCGCGCCGGTGACCTGGTCGATCGTCGGCATCGGGCAGCGCGTACACAGCTTCACGAGGCGCAGCCGCACCGGCGTCGCGCCGTCGGTGTCGAGGTGTTCGACGAAATCCTCTTCGTATGCATCGAGATCCGACACGACGATGTTCGGGCGGAAGCGGTTCATCGGGATCGGCGGCGCGCCTTTCGCGACGAGCCGCGCGTTCAGGTCGTCGAGCGACGACTGGCCGATCACGAGCAGCGGATAACCATCCGCGAACTGCGTGTGCGTGTCGATCTCGCCGGTCCATTTGCGGTTGCAGCCGCGGCGTGCGTCAGGCCCGAAGCGCGCGAGCCTGGTGGGCATGCCGAGGAATTCGGTGAGCCATGCGGCCGGTTCGGCGCCCGTGTCGATCGCATCGACCGTGTCGCGCCAGACGGTCGCGGCCATTTTCGGCGTGGCGGGCGTCACGTCGCCGTCGAGTGGCGTGCGGATCTCGCGCATGCCCGGTGCGTTCAGCACGAGAGCATCGCTGTCGAGCGCGGTGCGGATCAGCGCGAGGCGCGGGTGCGTGCGCTGCGTGATCATCTGCCCGTCGGGATCGGTGATCAGCCAGTGGCGGTCGTATGCGAGGCCCGTT
Source organism: Burkholderia sp. LFS061 (assembly GCF_047978125.1). Lineage (NCBI taxonomy): Bacteria > Pseudomonadati > Pseudomonadota > Betaproteobacteria > Burkholderiales > Burkholderiaceae > Burkholderia > Burkholderia sp. LFS061. The sequence goes on from NZ_JBFPFS010000002.1 coordinate 122,355, forward strand.
TCGAGCAGTTGCGCACGCGGCAGCGCGATGCCGGCGCAGGATTTGATCGGGTAGACGAAAAGTTCGCTGATGGCTGGCATGGCGCTGGCTTCGAATGACGTGGAGGATCAAAGCGCGATTGTGCCAGATCGTGCGGAAGCCGTTCGGGCGGTTGCGTACCGCCGGGCGGCCGGTCATGCGAGCGGGAAACCAGCGTCGAAGGTCGTGCGCACGTCGAGCGGCTGGCGCAGCAGCCCGGCCTTCAGATAGAAGTCGGCCGTGCGCTGCTGTTCGGCGATCACCGTCGCATCGATCGGCAGCCAGCGCGTGTTCCGCCGCTCGAACTGCAGCTTCGCGGCTGCCGGCGGAATGCCGATGATGCGTGCGAGCGCCGCGGAATACGCGTCGACATGCCGGTACGACCAGGCCTGCGCGCGCACGACGCGCCGCAGGAAATCGTGCAGCACGTCGCGCTTCGACGCGATCGCCTCGTCGGTCGCCGCAAGATAGCTGAGGCCCGACCACAGCCCGCGGCCGTTGACGAGCACGCGCGCTCGGCCGCTCGTTTCGGCGAGCGCCGTGTAAGGTTCCCACGTCGCCCATGCGTCGATCGATCCGGTTGCGAGCGCAAGCATCGTGTCGGCCGGCGGCAGGAAGCGGAACGACACGGCATCGGGCGGCAGGCCGGCCGCGTCGAGCGCCTTCAACGTGACGAAATGGCCGATCGAGCCGCGCGTGGTGCCGATGCGCTTGCCCTTCAGGTCGGCCGCGCCTTTCAGCGCCACGTCGGGCCGCACGAGCACGGCCGTGCCGTATGGATCGGAGCGGTTCGCGCCGATCACCTTGATGCGTGCGCCCGACGCGAGCGCGAAGATCACCGGCGCATCGCCGATCGGCCCGCAATCGACGGCGGCCGCGTTCAGTGCTTCGGCGAGCGGCGCGGCGGCCGGGAACTCGGTCCATGCGATGTCGTACGCGAGGCCGTTCAGTTCGCCGGCCGCTTCGAGCAGCGCGCGCAGCCCGCCTTTCTGGTCACCGGCGCGCAGCAGCGGCCGTGCGCCCGATTGCGCGCGCAGCGCGGCTGGGGCCGCGGCGATCGTGGCGAGGGCGCTCGTCTGTGCGAGGAAATGGCGTCGGGTCGGATTCATCGTGAAGTTCGGTCGATCGAAAGAGAGGTTCGGGAACTCAGTGCGGAAGCCCGGCCTGCACGTCGCGTACGGGTTCCGCGTCGACGCGCAGCAGCAGCGCGGTCAGCGGGTCGCCGTTCGCGGCGGCCGCGGCCGGCCGCGCAGCGGCATCGGAACGACACAGTAGGTCGGCATCCGACCAGCCGGCGCTGCCCGGCAGCGCGCGTGCCCGCAGCCAGCCGCGCCGGTCGGCGAGCAATTGCGTGCCGCCGAGCGCGTCGGGCGCGACGCCGGCAATCGTCGCGAACGCGAGCCATGCATCGGGCGTCGACGCGACGCAGTTCGCACGCGTATCGGTTGCCGGCGGCACGGCCGCGCCGTGTGCCGTGACGAGCAAGGTTTGCCAGCGCGCGTCTTCCGGCGGTGGCGTGGCACCCGGCGCGAGCGCGACGATCCGCACGCGCTGGCCGTCGCGCCAGCGATCGAGCGGTTGGGGCGCCGCGCTGCCGCAACGCACGTCGAGCGCCGGCAGCGGGACGGGCACGGGCCACGCGCCTTCGGCCTGCGCGCCGCTGCCTGCAGAGAGCGCTTTCAGGTAGTCGAGCACGGCCCACGTGTCCTGCGGGCCGAGCGTCGCGGCGAAGCCGGGCATCGTCGGTGCGCCGTGTTCGTCGTGCGTGCCGTGGCGCACGCGCCAGAACAGTTCGCCGTCGAGGCGACGGGCGAGCAGCGAGCCGGCAAAGGTCGGCGGCCAGTGCGCGAGCGTGGCCGCGAGCGGGCCTTCGCCACGGCCGTCCGCGCCGTGGCAGGCCGCGCAGTGTTGCGCATACAGATGCGCGCCGCGCATCACGTTCGTCACCGAAAACGGCGCGGGATCGCGCTGGAAACTCGTCGGCACGGCGGGCGCGAGCCACAGCGACGACGGCGGCCACGGTGCGAACCATGCAACGGCGAGCGCGGCGATCGCGGATGCGAAGCGCCGTTTGCGCGAAGCGAGCGCGATGCTGGCGAGCACGACGGCCAGCGCCGTCGCCGCACAGGCGAACGCGAGTTGTCGCGTGAGTCCCGCGTCGATGCGCAGCGTCTCGAGCGCGATCCGGTGTGTCCACGGCCATGCGGCCTGACCGTCGGCGTCGCCGGTCAGGCCGAGTGCGTGCAGCACGCGCGCCAACGCGACTTGCGCGCGATACAGCAGTTGCAGGAATGCGAGCGCCCAGTCGGAGAACGGCGGCGTGTTCATCGCACACGTCTTTGCCGTGCAAAGGCCAAGCGTCGAACGGCACCCTGCATCTACCAGCTCGCATCCAGCCCGAGATGCCGCAGCGCATCGTGGCGCAGTTCGGCGAGGCGCGGGTCGCCGCGATGGCGCGGGTAGGGCAGGTCGACGTGCAATTCGGCGACGATCCGTGCCGGACGCGGCCCGAACACGATCACGCGCTGCGCGAGAAACAGCGCTTCCTCGACATCGTGCGTGACGAGCAGCGCGGAGAACCCGTCGCGTTGCCACAGCGCGGTCAGCTCGGCCTGCATCGTGAGCCGCGTCAGCGAATCGAGCTTGCCGAGCGGCTCGTCGAGAATCAGCAGGCGCGGATCGTTGACGAGCGCACGGGCGAGCGCGACGCGCTGCGCCATCCCGCCGGACAACTGATGCGGAAATACGTTCGAGAATTCCTGCAGCCCGACGCGTGCGAGCGCATCGTCGACGCGATGCTGCGCGACACGCGCCACGCCGCGCGCTTCGAGGCCGAGCGCGACGTTCGCACGCACGCGTCGCCACGGGTACAGCGTCGGGTCCTGGAACACGACGATGCGTGACGGATCGGGGCGCTCGATCGGTACGCCGTCCTGCGCGATCGTGCCTTGCCGCGCGGCGTCGAGGCCCGCGACGAGGCGCAGCAGTGTCGATTTCCCGCAGCCGCTCGGGCCGAGCAGCGCGACGAATTCGCCGGCCGCGACCGACAGCGTGACGTTGTCGAGCACCGGCAGCGGGCCGCCGGGGCCGTCGAACGCATGGCTCACGCGGCGGATGTCGATGCGCGCGCCGCGCGGCGCCGTGATGGTGGACGAAGCGGCGGGCGAAGCGGCAACGGACGGTTCGAGTACGGCGGCGCTTACCATTTGACGGTTCCTTTCTGCCACGCGAGCACGCGGTCGCGCACCGCGAACAGCAGCGCGATCAGCCCGGAAAACAGCAGCGCCATCACGATCAGCGCCGCATACATGTTCACGTACGATGCCCAGCCCTGCGCCCAGCTCAGGTACCAGCCGAGCCCCGACTTGACGCCCATCATCTCGGCGACGACCAGCACCGTGAACGATGCGCTCAGCCCCATGAAGATGCCGACGAACACGTGCGGCAGCGCGGCCGGAATCGCGACGCGCAGCACCAGGAAGCGCGCGTTCGCGCCGAGCGTGCGCGCGACGTCGTAATACTGCTTGTTGACGCTCGCGACGCCCGACCACGTCAGCACGGCGACCGGGAAGCCGGTCGACAGCGCGATCAGGAACGCGGCGGCCGAATAGCTCGACGGGAAGAAGTAGAACGTGAACGGCAGCAGCGCGGTGGCCGGCACGGGGCCGAGCATGCGCAGCACCGGATGCACCCAGTAGCCGATCCGGCGCGACCAGCCGATCGATACGCCGACGGCAAAGCCGACCGCGACGCCGTACGCGAATCCGAGCGCGAGCAGCTTCAGCGTGTTGCCGGCGCTGCCGAGCAGTCGCGGCCAGTCGTCGACATACACCTCGATCAGCGCCTGCGGCGGCGCGAAGAACGGTGTCGGCAGCCAGCCGGTTTTCGCGGTGACGATTTCCCATGCGGCGAGCACGAGCGGCAGCGCGACGAGCCATGGTCCGGCCGGACGCACGCGCGCGAGCCGCGTGCGCGTCGCGGGAACGAAATGGCCGAGCGTCGCGACGACGAGCAGCAACGCGGCGATCGTCCATGCCGCCGCGCCGAACGTGTCCGTATATGCCCAGTCGGTGAAGCCGACGACGCGGTTCGGCCACAGTTGCGTGAGCGCGCCGAGCGCGGCCCACGCGAACGCGGCGACGATGCCGGTCGGCCAGGTGCGTGCGCGGCGGGCGTCGGCGGCCAGCGTGGCTTCGCAGGCCGTGCAGGCGATGCGGGCGGACGCAGTGGACGCAGCGGCGCCGTCGGCCGGTGCCGATGCGGCGCGCGCGGGGGAGGCGTGTTCGATCGTCGACATCGCGTCACCCCAGCACGTTCGCATAGACCTGTTGCGCGAAGCGCTGCGGGTCCGTGCTTTTCTTCAGCACGCTGATGCGGCGGAAATCGTCCGCATAGAACGCGATTTCTCGCTGCAGGTCGACGTTGGTCGGGTGATGCGTGTAGGTGAGCGTCGCGTACAGCTTGCGCAGGTCGTCGGGGCTGATCTTCGGCGAATACTTCGCGAATACCTTCGCGGCTTCGTTCGGGTTGTCGTGCGTGTACTCGGTCGCCTGCACGATTGAACGCGCGAGCGCGGCGGCGGCCGGCCGGTCGTTGCGCACGAGATCGCCGCGCGCGCCGATCACGCAGCACACCTTGCGCGCGTATTCGCCGGACAGGTTGGTCGCGAGTTCCGTATACGCGCCGTTGCTGCGCTTCTCGAGCAGGAAGAGATTCGGGTCGCCGTCGGCGATCGCGTGGATCTCGGCCTTGTCGACCGCGACGCCGAGCAGGTCGGCCGGATACTGCCGCCACGTGATGTCGCGCTCGGGATCGATCCCGTTCTTCGCGAGCAGGATCGAGAAAAAGTGCTTGCCGGGCGCGGCGAGATCGCTGACGCCGACCGTCTTGCCCTTCAGCGCCTGCAGCGTCGTGACGCCGGCCGCCTTCGCGCCGACCAGCCGCACGCAGCCGCCGTGCGAGCTGCCGATGATCTTCACGTCGAAGCCGGCTTCGAGCGGTTTAAGCCAGCGATGGATCATCCCGACCGCCGCGTCGGCCTTGCCGGTCGCGATCGATTCGAGCAACTGGTCGGTCGACCCGCTGTAGTTGATCAGGTCGACCTTCAGGCCGTTCTTCTCGAAGAAACCTCGCTCCTGCGCGACGACGATCGGCGTCAGGCAGAACGCGTTCTGGTTCCACGCGAACGTGAGCCTCTTCAGCGGCGGCGCGGACCAGGCCTTGCGGCCGAGCGTGATCGCCGGCGCGGCGAGCGCGGCGGCGCCGGCCGCGCGCAGCAGCCGACGGCGTTTGTCGTCGTGCGCGATGGCCGGCGCGGGTGCGGTGGGGTGGGTCATGGTCTGGTCTCCGGTCTTGCGGAAAGGCGCTCAGTCGAGCAGGTCGGGTTCGTCGGCGACGACGCGCGCGAACAGGCTGTCGAACGCATGCAGTGCGCCTTCGGGGCCGCCGATCTGGCTATGCGTATGGCGGGCCGTCGCATGATCGATCGGCTGCGGCGTGCCGGCCGCTTCGGCCAGCAACTGCGTGTGCGCGGCGTTGTCGAGCGCGATGTACCACCACGCGGCGGCCTCGACCGTCGGGCCGGCCGTCAGGATTCCGTGGTTCTTCAGGATCACGCCCTTGTGCGTGCTGCCGTCCGGTTTTGAAAGCGCGTGCGCGATCCGCGCGCCTTCGCTCGTGTCGACGACCATCCCCGTGAAGTCGTCGAACAGCGCGTGATCCTCGTAGAACACGCACGCGTCCTGCGTCAGCGGATCGAGCGGGCGGCCGAGCGTCGACCACGCCTTGCCGTAGGTCGAATGCGTGTGCGCGGCGGCGACGACGTGCGGATGGGCTTCGTGGATCGCCGCATGGATCGCGAACGCGGCCTTGTTCAGCGGCCGCGTGCCGATCGCGGTTTCGCCCTGCGCGTTGACGAGCAGCAGGTCGGACACCTTGATCTGCGAGAAATGCACGCCGAGCGGATTCACCCAGAAATGGTCGGGCAACTCCGGATCGCGCGCGGTGATGTGGCCGGCGAGCCCGGACGCGAAACCGTAGCGCGCGAACAGGCGGAATGCGGCCGCGAGCCGTTCCTGCCGGTGGCGGCGTTCGGCGGCGACGTCGTTGCGCGGCGCGGGCGGGTCGAACCAGAAATGCTGGCGCGGCGCTTCGGCGAGCACGAGTCCCGAGGCGGTACGGACGGGCGTGGCGAGGACGGCGGACATGGCGTGCGGCTCCGTTGGCGTCATGCGGCGCGCCGTGCCGCGTCGCGTTCCGCGACAGCGCTGCGCACGCGCGGAATCAGTTCGCGGCCGTAGTCGATCGCGTCTTCGAGCGGATCGAAGCCGCGGATCAGGAACGTCGTCACGCCGAGGTCGTAGTAGTCGAGCAGCGCGTCGGCGACCTGTTCGGGCGTACCGACGAGCGCCGTCGAGTTCGAGCGCGCGCCGGTGAGCTTCGCGATCTCGGTCCACAGCCGCTTGTCGACGCGCGAGCCGCGTTCGGCCGCGGCGAGCAGGCGGCGCGCGCCTTCGCTCTGCTGCGGGCCGCCGGCGCCGAGGCCGGCCGCTTCGCGCAGCCGCCGCGTTTCGTCGAGGATGCGATGCGCGCGCGCCCACGCTTCGTCCTCGGTCGCGGCGAGGATCGGGCGGAACGATACGGAGAAACGTACCTGCCGGCCGTGCCGAGCGGCTTCGGCGCGCACGCGCGCTGTCAGGTCGCGCACCTGGTCGAGCGATTCGCCCCACAGCGCGTAGACGTCCGCGTGCTTGCCGGCCACCGCGAGCGCGGCTTCCGATGCGCCGCCGAAGTAGATCGGTACGTGCGGCTGCTGGAACGGCTTCACTTCCGAAAAACCCTGCTTGAACCGATAGTGCGCGCCGTCGTGATCGAACGGCTGTGCCTCGGTCCAGATTCGCCTCAGGATGCCGAGGTATTCGTCGGTACGCGCATAACGCGCGTCGTGGTCGAGGAAATCGCCGTCGCGCTGCTGCTCGCTGTCCGAGCCGCCGGAGATGAAGTGCACGGCGAGCCGGCCGCGGCTGAACTGGTCGAGCGTCGCGATCTGCCGCGCGGCAAGCGTCGGCGCGGTGAAGCCCGGGCGATGCGCGAGCATGAAGTGGATGCGTTCGGTCGCGGCTGCCGCGAACGCGATCGTCAGCGTCGCCGACGGGCCGGTCGAGTGATGCGGCACGAGGATCCGGTCGAAGCCGGCCGTTTCATGGGCGCGCGCAAAGTCGCGCACATAGTCGGGATCGACCACGGGGCCGGACGGCGGGTGGATTTCCGACTGCTTCTGGCTCTGGATCATGCCGATGAATTCGACGCTCATCTGGGTCTCCGGTGCAGGGATGGCCCGGCGCACGGCCGGGCAGGAATGGAGCGCAGGTTAACGCCGCGATCATGCGGAATGGAAATAATCAATCCCGATTTGAATATCAGATTTGCATGGTTTGGGTGGCTGTGGGTTGCGCATACGCTGTGGGCTCACGAACGATCGGGTGGGCGCGCGTTCAACACCGTTCAACGTCGCCGACTTCACGCGGAACCGAGCCGCGTGACGATCGATCACCGCTATTGCGGCTTTTGTCGCGGTGGCCGCCTTTGTGTCGCCTCTGCGTCGCCTTTGCGTATTACCCAGGGAATCTGTCTCGATGTCCGCCAGCCTTGCCGCTTCCTCACCGACGCCGCAGCCGCCTTCGCTGCGCCTTCTGCCTGCCGACGACGCCGACGATGCAGAAGACGCGCGCGTCGCCGCGCTGCTCGACCGCCTCGCCCCCGAACTCGCCGCCGACGCCACGCGCAACGACGTCGACGGCCGCTTTCCGCACGAGAACTTCGCACGGCTGCATCGCGCGGGGCTGATCGCGCAGGTCGTGCCGCGCGAACACGGCGGCGCGGGCGCGACGCTCGCGCGGGCGAGCCGGATCGTGGCCGCCGTCGCGCGCGCCGATCCGGCGACCGCGCTGGTGCTGACGATGACGTATCTGCAGCATCGCGCGCTCGGCCGTGCCGACAGCCGCTGGCCTGCCCAGGTGCGGCGCGCGGTGTTCGACAGTGCGGTCGCGCAAGGCGCGCTGATCAACGCGCTGCGCGTCGAGCCGGCGCTCGGTTCGCCGTCGCGCGGCGGCCTGCCGGAGACGGTCGCGCGCCGCGACGGCGACGGCTGGCGGTTGTCCGGCCACAAGCTGTACAGCACCGGGATTCCCGCGCTGCGCTGGCTGGCCGTGTGGGCGCGCACCGACGAACCGGAGCCGCGGGTCGGCGTGTTTCTCGTGCCGCGCGACCGTGATGCCGACGGCGACCGCATCCGCGTGATCGAAAGCTGGAATCACCTCGGCCTGCGCGCATCGGGCAGTCACGAGGTGGTATTCGACGATATGCGGCTGCCGGCCGACCACGCGGTCGACGTGCGCGCGCCGCACGCGTGGGCCGTATCGGCCGGGACTCATGCGGATGCCGACGCGCACGCCGACCAGCACGCGTGGATGGTCGCGCTGCTCGGCAGTCTGTACGACGCGGTGGCGCGCGCGTCGCGCGACTGGCTGCTCGGATTCGCGACGACGCGTGCACCGAGCGGGCTCGGTGCGCCGCTCGCGACGCTGCCGCGGGTGCAGGAAGCGGTCGGCGAAATCGAGGGCTGGCTGTACACGAACCGCGTGCTGCTCGACGATCACATCTCACGCGCCGACGCCGGCAACGCGCCGTCGGTCACGACGAGCGGCCTCGTCAAGCGGACCGTGACCGAGCACGCGATCCGCGCGGTCGAGCAGGCGCTGAAGCTGTCGGGCAATCACGGGCTGAGCCGCGGCAATCCGCTCGAACGCCACTATCGCGACGTGCTGTGCAGTCGCGTGCATACGCCGCAGGACGACGCGATCGCGGTGACGGCGGGGCGTGAGGTGCTCGAGGCGGCGAGTCGGGGTGACACGAAAGCGGACGCGCGCGGGGCGTCGCGCAACGAGGTCGAACGCAGCCGAAACGATGCGTGAGCGGTGCAGCGCTGCGGGGGAAACGAACAGGGCGGCGCGAAGCAGACGCCGCCCCGTACGGTCATGCAGCCTTGCCGTGCGCCTGCTCGGGCAACGCGAACGCCGCGCGCGCATGCGCGGCGACGGCCGCGAGCGGCGCGTCGAAGCGCGCGGCATCGTGCCGGCGCAGCAGCCACAGATCGATCTGCGGCTTGAAATCGGCGAGCGGCACGATCTCGAGCGCGTCGCGCAGCGGGCTGCCTTCGACGAGCGGCTGCGGCATCAGCCCGATGCCGAAGCCGTTCGCGACGCTCTGCAGTTGCAGGTCGCGGCCGTAGGCGTCGAGCGTGACCGGCATCGGCAGGCCCTGCGCGTCGAGCGCGCGCCGCAGGCCCGCGCGAAAGCCGCAACCGTCGGGATTGAGCACCCAGCCGCGCGCGTGGCAATCGGCGAGCCGGTAGCTGCGGCGCGGCCAGTCGCCCTTGCGGCCGACCGCGACGAGCCGCGTGGCCAGCAGCCGTTCGCCTTCGACGTACGGCGGCAGCACCATCTCGCGCGCGAGGAATACGAGCGCGGCATCGAGTTCGCGGCGTGCGACGCGCTCGACGAGCATGCCGCCCCACGCGGTCGTGACCTGCGTCGCGAGCGCGGGCCACTGCGCGGTGAGTTCGGCGATGAGCGCGGGCAGCATCAGTTCGCCGAGCCCCTGCGTGAGCCCGATCCGGAATTCGCCGGCGGGCGGCTGCTGGCCGGCCGTCAGTTCGCGCAGCGCATCGACTTCGCGCAGGATCGCGCGACACTGCTCGAATACCTGCCGGCCGATGTCGGTCGGGCGCGGCGGCTTCGTGTTGCGATCGAGCAGGATCACGCCGAGCGCTTCCTCGAGATTCTGCACGCGCCGCGTGATCGCGGGCTGCGTCATCCCGAGCTCGGTAGCGGCCTGGCTCAGGGTCTGGCAGCGGACGACCGCTGCAAAAGCGTCGATATCGCTAATTTTCATGTTTGTTCTGCATGGTCTTTCGGGTGCATCATGACGATCCATCATATTCGGCATCATATTCGAGGAGGCAGCCGATGAGTACGCTTTCGTTGCATCAGACGCCGCTGCGTCCGTTCGTCGACGGTCTGGGCGCGCTGCTCGCGTCCGGCGCGAACGAGGCGCGCATCCTCGACGAGGGCGGCACGCTGCTCGCCGCGCTCGTCGAACACGACGACTGGCTGCCCGACGCATTCGCGCAGCCCGATCCCGCGCGTTATCGGCAGTACCTGCTGTATCTCGACCCGGACGAGCGGTTCTCGATCGTCAGCTTCGTGTGGGGGCCCGGCCAGACGACGCCGATCCACAACCACACGGTGTGGGGGCTGATCGGGATGCTGCGCGGCGGCGAGTTCTCGCAGCCGTACCGGTTCGACGAAGCGGGCAAACCCGTGCCGGCGGGCGAAGCCGTGCGGCTGCAGCCGGGCGAGATCGAGGCCGTGTCGCCGCGCATCGGCGACGTCCATCGCGTGACCAACGCATTCGACGACCAGGTATCGATCAGCATCCACGTGTACGGCGCGAACATCGGCAAGGTCGAGCGCGCGGTGTACCTGGACGACGGCACCGTGAAGCCGTTCGTGTCGGGCTATTCGAACGCCTGATGCAGCGCCCGCCGGCGTGGCCCGTTGCGAGCGTGCACCGGCGGGCCCGAGATTCATCCGTTTCGCTTTCTTCACCGACTTCAACAGAATCCGACAGAGACACCGTGACGCAATCCGCCGATTCCACCTTCCGCTTTCCCGTCGCGTCGTACCAGGATGTACGCACGCGCCTGCTTGCCCGCGACGAGCTCGCGCTGATCGACGTACGCGAGGAAGATCCGTACGCGCAGGGCCACCCGCTGTGGGCCGCCAACTTTCCGCTGTCGAAACTCGAACTCGACGCGTGGACGCGGATTCCGCGCCGCGACACGCCGATCGTCGTGTTCGGCGAAGCGGGCGGCGAGGATCTCGCGCCGCGCGCGGCCGCGAAGCTCGCGCAGCTCGGCTATACCGACGTGCGGCTGCTCGACGGCGGCCTCGCGGGTTGGCTGGCCGCGGGCGGCGAACTGTTCATCGACGTGAACGTGCCGAGCAAGTCGTTCGGCGAATGGGTCGAGGCCGAGCGGCATACGCCGTCGCTGTCCGCGCAGGAAGTGCGGGCGCTGATCGACGCGAAGGCCGATGTCGTGATCGTCGACGCGCGCCGTTTCGACGAATACCAGACGATGAACATCCCGACCTCGACGAGCGTGCCGGGCGCGGAACTCGTGCTGCGCGTGCGCGCGCTCGCGCCGAATCCGCACACGCAGGTGGTCGTCAACTGCGCGGGCCGCACGCGCAGCATCATCGGCACGCAGTCGCTGGTCAACGCGGGGCTGCCGAACCCGGTCGCGGCACTGCGCAACGGCACGATCGGCTGGACGCTCGCCGGCCAGACGCTCGAGCGCGGCGCGGCGCGACGCTTTCCGGACGAGATCGACGCGACGCAGCGCGCCGAGGCTCGCCAGGCTGCACGCGCGGTGGCCGAACGCGCCGGCGTGCCGCGCATCGCGCTCGCGGACGTCGCCGCGCTCGACGAGCCGGGCCGCACGCTGTACCGCTTCGACGTGCGCACGCCGGAGGAATACGAAGCCGGCCACCTGCCGGGCTTCCTGGGCACGCCGGGCGGCCAGCTCGTGCAGGAGACCGACCATCACGCGGCCGTGCGCGGCGCGCGGATCGTGCTCGCCGCCGACGACGGTGTGCGCGCGGACATGACCGCGTCGTGGCTCGCACAGATGGGCTGGGATGTGCGCGTGGTCGAACCGGCCGGCGCGGCGGCGTTCGGCGAGCGCGGCCAGCCGCCGCGCGACGTGCCGGCGCCGCCGCCCGCGACCGACGTGTCGCCCGCGACGCTCGCGGGCTGGTTGAAGGAAGCCGCGCCCGGCGAACTGGCGATCGTCGACGTGACGGCCAGCGCGAACTACGTGAAGCGCCATATTCCGGGCGCCTGGTTCGTCGTGCGCGCGCAGTTGCGCGACGCGCTCGCGGCGATTCCGCCCGCGAAGCGCTACGTATTCACGTGCGGATCGAGCCTGCTCGCGCGGTTCGCGGCGGACGACGCGCGCGCGCTGCTGCCGGCATCGGCCGACATCTTGGTGCTGACCGGCGGCACGGCCGCCTGGATCGATGCCGGATTGCCGCTCGAAAGCGGCGAGACGCGGCTCGCGTCGCCGCGCGTCGACCGCTACCGGCGCCCATACGAGGGCACCGACAATGCGGCTGCCGCGATGCAGGCGTATCTCGACTGGGAATACGGGCTGGTCGACCAGTTGAAGCGCGACGGCACGCACCACTTCAGCGTGATCTGACCGCTGCGGCGGAACCGGGCGCAGCGGCACGCAGTGCGCCGCGCCTGGCTCCGCACGTCCCGTGCATTCAGCGCTTGAACGTATCGACAGCCGTGCGGCCGACTGCCGGATCGTCGGTGAAGAAGCCGTCGATGCCCGCGCGCAGGTAGGCCTGGATCTCGCGCACCGAGCCGGCCGTGTTGCGCGTGGCCGGCGTGCCGCCGTCCTTCAGCGACGCGGGCAGGAAGTTGTTCTCCGGGCGGAACGTGTACGGATGCACGACGAGGCCGGCCTCATGTGCATAGCGCACGTACGGCGTCGGCTGCTGCAGCGTGCCGTCCGCGGCGACCGCGATGATCGACGTCTTGTACGGGCCGACGCCGTTCGCATAGGTCGCGATCTCGCGCATGCCGTCGCGCGTCGACAGGTCGCCGTAGGTGCGCTTGTCGTTCGCCTTCACGAAGTCGTACGGGCGCTGGCCGGCTTCGTCCATCAGCTGCACGAGCTTCCAGTTGGGCTGGCTCGACTTGATCCGGTTGCGGATCGTCTTCAGGTTCGCGACCTCGAACGACTGGATGTAGACGGTCGCCGTGCGCGACGTGTACGAATCCTTCAGCAGCGCGTCGACGAGGCGATCCTCGAGCGGCAGGTCGATCGACTGGAAGTAGGTCGGATGCTTGGTTTCCGGATACAGGTGAATCGTGCGGCCGGTCTGCGCGGACATCTGCTTCGCGAGCGCGACGATCTCGTCGAAGGTCGGAATCTCGAACTGGTCGTTGTATGCGGTGTTCGCGGGGCGGATCTGCGGAATGCGCTCGCGCGCACGCAGCGTCTTCAACTCGGCGAGCGTGAAATCCTCGGTGAACCAGCCAGTCAATTGAGCGCCGTCGATCGTCTTGGTCGCCTTGCGGCTCGCGAACTGCGGCAGCGCCGACACGTTCGTCGTGCCCGAGATTTCGTTCTCGTGGCGCGCGACGAGCACGCCGTCGCGCGTCGACACGAGGTCGGGCTCGATGACGTCCGCGCCGTCTTCGATCGCCTTGCGGTACGACGCGAGCGTGTGTTCGGGGCGCAGCGCGCTCGCGCCGCGATGGCCGACCACCTGGACCTTCGCGGAAATCGGCTGCGTGGGATCGGACGTCAGGTTGTCGTCGCCGCCGCACGCAGCGAGCAGGAAGGCTGCGGCACAGGCGAACGGGACGTAGCGCAGGGCGCTCGGGCGCGTGAAGAACATGTCGATGAACCTTCGAAACGGGAGTCGGAAAAAACGGGAAAGGGTGCTCGCTCCGCCGGCGCGGCTGTCGTGCCGCGTCGTATGGGATCGAACGGGACGCGATCGTCGCATCGAATAATTACATATGTATTACTTCTGCCTTTCCGTTTTGTTCGGGGCTGCGATGACGGCGGCGGGGAGCGGCGCGGCATCGATGTGCGTGCCGCATTCCGGCCGTCTTGGGCAGGCCTTGCGCCGGATGCACTAAACTTGCGGGAATTTTGCATCGCAGCGCCCGGGCCGACGCCCGCGCGGCGCGACGATGCGGCGACTCGCGAGCCGGCGCGGGCGCCCGGCGCCCGTGTGCGTCCGGGGCCCGCGCCGGCCGATTTTTCCCGACCCATGACGACCCGAACCGATTCCGCCTACCTGCTCGGCGACCTGCTGAAGAACGTTTCCCGCTCCTTCTACCTGACGCTGCGCGTGCTGCCCGACGGCATGCGCGACCCGGTCGGGCTCGCGTATCTGCTCGCGCGCGCGGCCGACACGATCGCCGACACCGCGCTCGTCGCGCCCGATCGCCGGGCCGCGTTGCTGACCGACCTGCGCGACGAGATCGAGCGGCTCGGCGACGGCGCGGCGCTGTCGCGTTCGCTCGACGACGTGACGCGGATGCAGACGGATTCGCACGAGCACGTGCTGCTCGGCTCGATGGAGCCGATGCTCGCGCTGCTGCGCGCGCAGCCGGACGCCGACCGGGCGTCGATCCGCAAGGTCGTCGCGACGCTGACGTCAGGCATGGAATTCGATCTGCGCACGTTCCCGGACGAGCAGTCGGGGCAGGTCGCGTCGCTGCCGACGCGCGACATGCTCGATCGCTACACGTACCTCGTCGCGGGCTGCGTGGGCGAGTTCTGGACCGACATGACGGGCGCGCACACGCGTGCCGCGCGCGGCTGGGATTTGCCGGGCATGCGCGAGAAGGGCATCCGTTTCGGCAAGGCGCTGCAGATGACCAACATCCTGCGCGACTGCGCGAAGGACCTGCGCATCGGCCGCTGCTACCTGCCCGACGACGTGCTGCGCACGCACGGGCTCGGCGTCGCCGACCTGATGCAGCCCGACGCGTCGGCGCGCGCGCGCGGCGTGCTGGTCGACCTGCTGCGCATCGCGCTCGACCAGTATCGCGATGCATGCCTGTATACGCTCGCGATTCCGCGCCGCTTCGTGCGGCTGCGGCTCGCATGCCTGTGGCCGATCATGATCGGCCTCGAAACGCTCGAACTGCTGGCCGGCCACGATGCGTGGCTCGCCCCGGCGAAGCCGGCCAAGGTGCCGAGAAAACGTATCTACCGGATCATGGCGTCGTCGCTCGCGCTGGTCGGCTCGAACACGGCGATCCGTGCGCGGATGACCGCGCTCGCCGATGCGGTGAACGCGCGGCTCGTCGCGCCGGCATCGCGTTGAATGTCGCCGGCGCGCCGCGCCGGCATCGTCCTTCGGCCCGCGTTCGCCGGGCCGCTCCCGTCCGATCTCCCGCGCGCGGACTGAAACGTTTTCATGATTTCGTTTCGCGAAATGTGGGTGTCATGAACGTCAGCGATCCTGCGCGGCGGCGTGAATCGCGGCGTCAGCTGCGATCGCGCATTTGTAAGACGATTTTTTGCCGAAGGCGTCTGACGACATGAGGCGGTCGCGTTGCACCCGTAAAAATGTAAAGCTAGGGTTTTCACCGGGAAATGCCGGGAATGCCCGCCGCGTAAGCGTTTTCAGGTGTTATGTAACTGCTTGGTGAACCCGCGCGTTGCGTCGATCATACGATGACCGACTGCGCGTGTTGGGAAATAATCGGTAATCCGTCAGAATTGCGCCGGCATGTACTCGCACATGTGTCAGTCATAAAACCACACCAGAAAAGAAATCATTCTTTGAGGACGGAGAATCAATGAAAAAGCGCGTCGCTTTCGCCATGACGGCAGCGGGCCTTGCAGCCGCTACCGCCGCCCACGCCCAGAGCAGCGTGACCCTGTACGGTATCGTCGATAACGCCATCGCTTACCAGAACAACTCGTCGGCGACCAGCGCGGTCTCGGGTGGTCACTCGAAGGTGCAGATGGCCACCGGCATTTGGGCAGGCAGCCGCTTCGGCCTGAAGGGCAGCGAAGATCTCGGCGGCGGCACGAAGGCGATTTTCCAGTTGGAAGCCGGCTTCAACGCGAACAACGGTTCGTCGCAGTGGACGAACGGCATCTTCACGCGCCAGGCGTGGGTTGGTCTGACCAACGCAACGTACGGTACGCTGACGGCCGGCCGCCAGTACACCGCGTACTACACGCTGCTGTCGCCGTATAGCCCGACGACCTGGCTGACCGGTTATTACGGCGCGCACCCGGGCGATATCGACTCGCTGGATACCAGCTACCGCGCGAACAACTCGCTCGTCTACATGTCGCCGAAGTTCTACGGCTTCACGGTCGGCGGTTCGTACTCGCTCGGCGGCGTGGCAGGCAGCTTCAACCGCGGCTCGACCTGGAGCGCGGCAGTCCAGTACCTGAACGGCCCGGCAGGCATCGCAGTCGGCTATCAGCGCATCAACAACGCGACGCTCGGCGGCGGCGTGTGGGGCGCGAACTCGACGGCACAAAACGGTCTGGATTCGGCCGGCAACGGTGCGGAGCAGGCCGTGTCGTCGATCAACGGCGGCTACAAGACGGCACAGTCGCAACAGCGTCTCGCCGTGACGGCCGGTTACCAGTTCACGCCGGCGTGGGACATCTCGGTGTCGTACTCGAACGTCCAGTACATCCCGGGCACGCTGTCGGCATTCCGCAACACGGCGATCTTCAACACGGCTGGCGCCGTGCTGCACTGGAAGGCATCGCCGCAGTGGGACTTCGCGGCAGGCTACTCGTACACGGCGGCAACGCAGTCGAACGGTGTTTCGAGCTCGGCCAAGTACCACCAGGTCACGCTGTCGCAGTACTACAGCCTGTCGAAGCGCACGGGTCTGTACGCGGTTGAGGCTTGGCAGCACGCTAGCGGCAACACGATCAGCGGCCTTACCGGCGGCATCGTTAACGCAACGACGTCGATCGGCGACGGCGTGGGCGCGGGTTCGAAGCAGAACCAGATCGGCGCCGGCGTCGGCCTGATCCACCGCTTCTGATGTCGCGCGGCGCGCGAGCGCCGCTCACGGCATGCGGTATGAAAAAAACCGGCCTTCGGGCCGGTTTTTTATTTATGTTACGCGTTGCGCGTAGCGTATTGCGGGTTCAGTCATCGGCGGGCATCGAACGGAAGCGGGCGGCGACGGAAGCCGAGCCCGACAAGCACGCCGCTCACGCGGTGCATGGCGTGCAGACCGGCGGTGTCCGGCCGGTGCCAACGCCATCCTGCCGGTCACTTCGCGGCATCATCCACCCAGCTCCCCGCCAGCGCCTGGAACAGCGCCGCCGTATCGGCAAGCCGATCGGCCTGCGCGCGGGTACGGTCGAGCGTCGTCTGCAACGTCTGCCGCTGCGCGTCGAGCAGGTCGAACGTGCTGATCCCGCCCGCCGCGTAACGGCCGCCGGCAATCGCGTTGCGTGCCGCCGCTTCCTGCGCGGCCGTGTCCCGCGCCTGCAGCTCGGCCGCGTCGTGCTCGACCGCGCGCATCGCGTCGGCTACCTGCTGAAGCGCCTGCAGCACGGTTTCCCGATAGCTCGCGAACGCGGCGTCGTACGCCGCTTCGGCCGCGCGTTTCTTCGCGCGCAGCTCGCCGCCGTGAAAGAGTGGCTGCGCAAGACCAAGGCCGACGTTCCATACATTCAACCCCCTCACGATATCCGCGATGCGCGTGCGTTCCGAGCCGATTCCCGCCGAAATCGAAAAACGCGGATACAGGTTCGCGGTGGCCACGCCGACGTTCGCGCTCGCCTGATGCAGCATGGCTTCCGCTGCGCGGATGTCGGGCCGTTCGCGCGCGAGCGTCGACGGCAGCGTGACGGGCAGTGTCCGCGGCAGCACGAGTGCATCGAGCGTGAGGTCGGGCAGCATCGCGCTGGACGGCGGCGCGCCGAGCAGGATCGCGAGCCGGTGGCCGGCCTGCGCGAGGCGGGCCGCGAGCGGCGGCAGCGATGCCTGCGTCTGTGCGAGCAGTGCGCGCTGCGCATGCACGTCGGCCTGCGACACGCCGCCCGCCGCGAAGCGCGCTTCGACGATGCGCGACTGCCGCGCCTGCGCGTCGACCAGTTGCTGCGTGAGCGCGACCTGCTGCGCGAGCGACGCGCGCAGGATCGCGGTGGCGACGACGTTGCCCGCGAGCGTCAGGCGCGCGGCGTCGAGCGTGTACGACTGATAGTCGACCTGCGCGCGCAGCGCTTCGAGCGCGCGCCGGTTGCCGCCGAACACGTCGAGCACGTACGACACGCTGACCGACGCGTCGTACAGCGTGAACGGCCCCGGATTCGGCACGTTGCCCGGCAGCCCGAACGCGGCGATGTCGACCTTCTCGCGCATGGCGGACAGGTTCGCGTCGACACGCGGCAGCATCGTCGCGCCGGCTTCGGCTGCATGGTTCTGCCGCGCTTCGTCGAGCCGCGCGCGGGCCTCGGCGAGCGTCGGGCTGTTTTGCCATGCGGTGTCGACGAGCCGGTTCAGCGGTTCGGAGCCGAACTCGGTCCACCAGCGTTGCGGCGTGTGCGCGGCCGATGCGAACGTCTGCGCGTCGCCGGCCGGGCCGCCGGCGGCCGCCGTCGTGACGGGCGGCTCGTCGCGCGTGTATTGCTGCGTGGCCGGCGCGTCCGGCGTGCGGAAATCCGGCCCGACCGCGCAACCGGCGACGAGCAGCGCAGCGGCGGCCAGCGTAACGCCGCTTGCAGCGATGGTGGCGCGATGCGAAGCCGGTTTCATCGTGCGGCCCCTAATCGAGCGTGCGCCGGTAGAAGCGCAGCGCGATGCCCATCACGACGACGGTGAACAGCGCGACCGGCCACACGGACGGCCACAGGTCGGCCCAGCCGTTGCCTTTCAGCAGGATGCCGCGCACGAGGCGGTTGAAATAGGTGAGCGGCAGCAGGTTGCCGATGAACTGCGCCCACTTGGGCATCCCGGCGAACGGGAACATGAAACCGGACAGCAGGATGTTCGGCAGGAAATAGAACACCGCGAGCTGCATCGCCTGCAACTGGTTCTGCGCGAGCGATGACAGCGTGATGCCGACCGTCAGGTTCGCGGCGATGAACAGCAGCGCGGACAGGTAGATCGCGAACACGCCGCCGACGAACGGCACGACGAACACGAACCGCGCCGCGGCGAGGATGATCGACACCTGGATCAGCCCGATCAGCACGTACGGGACGATCTTGCCCGTCATCACCTCGAGCGGCCGCACGGGCGTCGCGAGCAGGTTTTCCATCGTGCCGCGCTCGCGTTCGCGCGTGATCGCGAGGCCCGTCATCATCACCATCGTCATCGTCAGGATCACGCCCATCAGGCCCGGCACGACGTTGTACTGCGTGATGCCTTCCGGGTTGTACAGCCGGTGCAGCACGACGTCGAACGCGGCCGGGCGGCCGTTCTTCAGGTGCGCGAGCGGCCCCGTCAGGTCCTTGTCCGCGACGGGCTGCACGAGGCCCGGCAGCGCGCCGATCGCGGATGCGGTCGCGACGGGATCGGTGGCGTCCGCCTCGACGAGCAGCGACGGACGCTCGCCGCGCAGCAGCCGCCGCGAGAAATCGGCCGGCACGCTCAGCACGAACTGCACGTCGCCGCGGGCGAGCGCATGCCGGCCGGCCGCTTCGTCCGGCAGCGTCTCGACGATGTCGAAGTACGCGGAATTGCGCATCGCGGCGATGAAGCTGCGCGCGAACGGGCTCGAATCGGCGACGATCACCGCGGTCGGCAGGTGTTTCGGATCGGTGTTGATCGCGAAGCCGAACAGCGCGAGCTGGATGATCGGCACGCCGACGATCATCGCGAACGTCACGCGGTCGCGGCGCAACTGCAGGAATTCCTTCAGCACGATGCTCCACCAGCGCGCGACCGAGAACGATTCGCGCAGGCCCGCCCACGCGTTCATGACGATGCTCCGCCGGGCGGCCCGGACGCGCGGCCCATCATGTAGATGAAGACGTCCTCGAGCCCGGTGTCGATGGGCGCGACCCGCAGCGACGTATCGTCGCTCGCGACCCGCGCGAGCGTCGCGTCGAGCGCGGTGCGATCGCGGCCGCTCACGTGCAGCGCGGAACCGAACACGACGGTTTGATCGACGCCCGGCATCGCGCGCAGCCGTGCGGACAGTTCGGTCAGGTGCTCGCCGGTGATCGTGCGGGTCGACAGGTGCTGCGACGCGATGATCTCCGCCGACGTGCCTTGCGCAAGCAGTTCGCCGGACGCGATATAGGCGAGCTTGTGGCAGCGCTCGGCTTCGTCCATGTAGTGCGTGCTGACGAGCACCGAGATCCCTTGCGCGGCCAGCCGGTGCAGTTCCTCCCAGAAGTCGCGGCGCGCGGCCGGATCGACGCCGGCGGTCGGTTCGTCGAGCAGCAGCAGTTCGGGTTCGTGCAGCATGCACGCGGCCAGCGCGAGGCGTTGTTTCCAGCCGCCCGACAGCGCGCCCGTGAGCTGGTCCGCGCGGCTCGCGAGGCCGAGCCCGTCGAGCGCGCGCGCGACGGCCGCCTTGCGGTCGGGCATCCCGTACACGCGCGCGACGAAATCGAGGTTCTCGCGGATCGACAGGTCTTCCCAGTACGAGAAGCGCTGCGTCATGTAGCCGACGTGCCGCTTGATCTGCGCGCTGTCGCGCACGATGTCGTAGCCGAGGCAGGTGCCGCTGCCCGAGTCGGGCGTGAGCAGGCCGCACATCATCCGGATCGAGGTCGTCTTGCCGCTGCCGTTCGGCCCGAGAAAGCCGAAGATCTCGCCGCGCGCGACGCGCAGCGAGACGTCCTTCACGACATGCTTGTCGCCGAAGCGCTTGTTCAGGCGATCGACGTCGATCGCATACGGAGCGGCCGGCGCGTTCATTGCACCCTCACGGCGACCGGCTGGCCCGGATGCAGCGCCGGCGCGTCCGCGACGGCGGGGCGCGCCTCGATCATGAACACGAGCTTGGTCCGGCTCTCGTTGCTGTAGATCACGGGCGGCGTGTATTCGGCCTCGCTCGACACATAGGTGATGCGTGCGGGCAGGTCGGCCGCGCAGCCGTCGCAGCGGATCGCGACCGCGCGCCCCGGTGCGAGCGATGCGATGGCGGCTTCCGGCACGAAGAAGCGCACCTTCAGGTTCTGCGGCGGCAGCATCTGCACGACCGGATTGCCGGCCTGCACCCATTCGCCGACGCGGTACAGCGTGTCGTACACGCGCCCGGCGGCGGGTGCCGCGACGCGCTTCTGGTCGAGCTTCCATTGCGCTTCGGCGACCGCGGCTTGCGCGGCGTCGACTTGCGCGGCCTGCGCGGCGACCTGCTGCGCGCGGCCCGGCAGGCGCGCGACATCGACCTGCTTCTGCAGTTCGCGCATCTGCGCGGCAGTGGTTTGCGCGGACGTGCGCGAATCGTCGAGCTGCTGCTTCGACAGGCCGCCGGCCGCGTACTGGCGTTCGTCGCGCGCGAGTTGCGCGGCGGCCCGTGCGGCCTGCGCGGTGGCCTGCGCGAGTTGCGCCTGCGTGACTGCCACTTCCGGCGGGCGCTTGCCGGTCTGCAGGTCGGCGAGCTGCGCGCGTGCCGCGGCGAGCTGATGCCGTGCCTGCAGCAGCGCGGCCGTTTCGTTCGCGGCTTCGAGCGAGAACGCGGGCGTGCCGGCGGCGACGGCCTGGCCGCGTGCGACCGACAATTGCGTCAGCGTGCCCGATTGCGATGACGACAGGTACACGAATTCGCCTTCGACATAACCCTGGTAAGTCGTGCCGTTGTCCGTCGATCGTCCGCAACCGGCGAGCAGCGCGAAGGCGGCGAGCGCAAACGGCAGCGCGCGGGCCGCGTTCACGACGGCCTCCGCGGCGAGCGCGTCCGCGCACGCGGCGTGGCGGCCGGCGGCCGCAGGCCGGAACCGAGCAGCGCGCGGACATGCCGGTGCAGCACGTCGCGATCGATCGGCGGCAGGCCGCGCGCGCTTTGCCACAGCTTCGCGGTCGCAAGCGGCAGCATCACGAGCGCGATGATCGAATGGAACAGGAACGCGGGTTCCAGCGCAGGGTTCAGCGCACCGACGTGCTGCGCGGCGCGGATGCGTTCGGCGAAACGCCCGACATGCTCGAGCGGAATGCGCCGCAGCATCCGTTCGCGCAGCAGCCCGCCTTCATGGACGATCTCGCGCAGCCAGATCGACGGCAGCCACGGCATGCGATGCGTGACGTCGAAGAAGCGGTCGACGAGTTCGGCGACGAGCGCGAACGGATCGTTCTCGATCTGCGGCTCGGTCGGCCGCCACACGAACGCGATGACCTGCGCGAGCCGCTCCTCGACGATCGCGTCGAGCAATTGCTCGCGGTTCGTGAAGTAGTAGTGGACCATCGCGGACGTGACGCCGGCGGCGGCGGCGATCTGCGCGACCGTCGTCGCGGCGATGCCGTGCTCGGCGAACAACTGCATCGCGACGTCGAGCATGTGGTCGCGCAGGTCGAAATCGTCCACCGACGGGCGGCGCCCGCGCGGCCTGGCGACGGTGGATTTCGCGTTCATGCAGACGACGCTAATTGATGAGTTAGTTAATTTCAAGGAAGGGTTTTCGCCGGCGTTGATCGAGATCAGACGCGCGTCGAATGGCGGCGCGGACGCGCGGGAAAGCGGCGCGCGCGGCCGAGGGCAGTGTGCCGGCGGCGGAGTGTAGGGAGCGGCTAATGGGGAACGGCGGAGGGGGGCGAAAGGCGTCGGCGAAACCGCACGGAACCGGCGGGAAAACCGGTCGAGAAACGGAGGCACGGACCGCACACGGCACGCACCCCCGAAACGTCGTCACTGATCGATCGGCGACTTCAGCGGCGCGTGTTCGCCGGTCAGCCCGAACACGACGAGCTGCGCGGGCTCGGTCGCACTCGCGTTGCGCGACACCTGGTGGCGCGAGCCGGGCGCCTCGTACCAGCCTTCGCCGGCGCGGTAGCGATGCAGCGGGCCGCCGTTCACCTGCGACAGCACTTCGCCTTTCGACACGACCGCGAACACCGAGCCGAGGTGCCGGTGCGCGTCGGAAGCCTGGCCGGGCGCATAGTCGACGGTCGCGACGACGGCGAGCTTGCCCGGCGCTTCGGGCACCGCCTGCTGCATGATCGCGTGCACGTTGTCGCCGGCGTCGTGCGCATGGGCGGCGGCCGGCAGCGCGGCGCCGAGCGCGAGCCCCGCGCACAGGGCGGCTCGCTGGAGCGTGGAGCGGATCATCGTCGTCTCCTTACTCGGGCATCTTGCGGAACGCGATCGCGAAGCGGTTCCATGTGTTGATCGTCGCGATCAGCATCGACAGGTCGAACAGCTCCTCGTCGCTGAAGTGCGGCTTCACGGCTTCCCAGACGGCGTCGGGCACGTGATTGCCGGCCACTAGCGTCAGCGCCTCGGTCCATTCCAGCGCCGCGCGTTCGCGCTCGGTGAAAAACGGCGTTTCGCGCCACGTGACGACGGTCGCGAGACGGCGGTCGGTTTCGCCGCCCTTGCGCGCGTCGGTCGTGTGCATGTCGACGCAGAACGCGCAGCCGTTGATCTGCGATGCGCGCAGGCGGACGAGTTCGGCGAGCGGCTTCTCGATCGAGCTCTTCGCGATGAAGTCCTCGGCGTTGCGCATCACCTTGATCGCATTCGGGCTGGCGGTATAGAAGTTCAGGCGCGGTTGCATGGCAGGTCCTTTTTCGGTTGGTGCGCACGGCGGCGCGACAGGACCCACTTTAAGATCCGAATTGGCCTGCTTGAATAGCCAATTCTGTGGAAATTCAGGTAACCAGTGCCGGGCGGCCGACACGGCCCGAATCCAGCAGCCCGGCCAGTTGCGCGAGCGCCGTGTCGATGCGCAGCGTGTCGATCCCGCCATAGCCGAACAGCAGCCCCGCACGGACCGGCACGCCGACATGGAACGCAGAGATCCCGTACAGGCCGATGTCCTGCTCGCGCGCCGCGCGCACCAGCGCCGCTTCATCGGGCCCCGGCTTCAGGTATGCCGCGAGGTGGATGCCGGCGGTCGGCACGATCGCGTCGAACCACGGCGCGAGCTCGCCGCGCAGATGCGCGATCAGCATCTTGCGGCGCGCGTCGTAATGTTTCTGCACGCGCTTCAGGTGCCGCGCGAAATCGCCTTCGAGCATGAAGCGCGCGAGCGCCGCCTGCGTCAGCGTGCAGGTGTGCCAGTCGACGATCTGCTTCGCCTTCGTGAGCGCGCCGCGCAGCGCGCGCGGCGGAATCGCGTAGCCGATCCGCAGTTCGGGAAAGATCGTCTTCGAGAACGTGCCGACGTACGCGACGAGGCCCGTGCGGTCGAGGCTCTTCAGCGATTCCACGGGCCGGCCTTCGAAGCGGAACTCGCCGTCGTAGTCGTCCTCGATGATCACCGCGCGGCGGCGCTGTGCCCATTCGAGCAGCGCGATGCGCCGCTCCAGCGTCATCGGCATCCCGAGCGGGAACTGGTGCGACGGCGTCACGTAGACGAGCCGCGCTTCGGCGGGCAGCCGTTCCGTGACGAGGCCGTGCGCATCGACCGGCACGCCGATCACCGTCGCGCCGAGCGACGCGAACGCGGCGCGTGCCGGCGGATAGCCGGGGTCCTCGACCGCGACCACGTCGCCGGGCCGCACGACGACGCGCGCGAGCAGGTCGAGCGCCTGCTGTGCGCCTTGCGTGACCAGCACGTCGTCCCAGCTGCACGCGACCGCGCGGCTGAACGCGACATAGCGTGCGATCGCGCCGCGCAACTGCGGATCGCCGGCCGGGTCGTGGTACTGGCCGGGGCCGCGTGCCTGCTGGCGCAGCGCGTGAAGCAGGCAGCGCCGCCATGCATCGAACGGGAACAGCGTCTTGTCGGTCACGCCGCCGCGGAAGTCGAAGCCGGGCGAGTCTTTCGGCGCGGGCATCGCGAGCGCGTCGGGGAGGTCGTTCCACAGCGCGCGTGCGTCGACCGCGTCGATGCGCGGCGTGTCCTCGACGAGCGACGGCGTCGGCATGGCCGCGGCGTGCGGCACGCGCGCGAGGCCGTCGGCGACGAACGTGCCGTCGCCCGCACGCGTATTCAGGTAGCCCTCGGCGACGAGACGCTCGAACGCGTCGAGCGTCGTCTTGCGCGATACGCCGAGCTGCTTCGCGAGATCGCGCGTCGACGGCAGCCGCGCGCCGCCTGCCAGGCGCCCGTCGACGATCGCGGTGCGCAGTTGCCGGAAGATTTGCCCCGTCAGGTCGTGACGGCCTTCGATGCGGATCGCGATGTCCATCGCAGTGGTTACCTCGATTGATGCTGATTTGCCGGAATCGGTGTACCGCCAGTATGCCGCCGGCGCGCGGACTCGGGTTGGCAGGATGTTGCGCCCGACACCCATCCGCCCATCCGCCGCATCGAACGCCGTCCGATTGGACCGCCTCCCGCCGTTGCCTTACGATCCACGGGAGCCACGACAATCCCAGACTCACCCCGAACCGGAGTGCCCCCATGCTGTCCGAAGACGAACTTGCGCTGCTCGACGCGATCCGCGCCACCGGTAGCCTGTCGCGCGCCGCCGCGCGGCTCGGCAAGGCGCCGTCGACCGTGTCGCACGCGGCGCGCCAGCTCGAAACGCGTTTCGACGCGCTGCTGTTCGACCGGCGCGGCTATCGGCTGCAGCTCACGCCGGCCGGACAACTGCTGGCCGACGAAGCGGCGCGGCTGGCGCTGGACGTCGCGCGGCTGACGCAGCGCGTGCGGCAGGTCGCGAGCGGCTGGGAGGACCGGCTGTGGATCGTCAGCGACGAGGTGCTGGAGTTCGACACGCTGCTGCCGGTCATCCGCGCGTTCGACGCGCTCGATTCGGGCGTGTCGCTGCGCTTCACGCACGAAGTGCTCGGCGGTACCTGGGAAGCGCTGCGCGACGGTCGTGCGGATCTGGTCGTCGGCGCAACCAACGAGCCGCCGGCAATCCCCGGCTTCAAATGGTTCGAACTGGGCGCGATGGAGTGGGTGTTCGCGGTGTCGCCGCGCCATCCGCTTGCATCCGTGAGCGACGTGCTGACGCGCGACGCGATCGGCGCGCATCGCGCGGTCGTCGTCGCCGATTCGTCGCGGCGCGCGGCCGGCCGCGCGTATGGCCTGCTCGGCGGGCAGGCCGTGCTCGCGGTGCCGTCGATGCGCGCGAAGATTCTCGCGCAGCGCGACGCACTCGGCGTCGGCTGGGTGCCGCGCCGGCGCGTGGCGTCGCTGCTCGAGCGCGGCGAGCTCGTCGAGAAACAGACGGCCAACCCGCGCGAACCGAACGTGCTGTATGTCGCGTGGCACGGCGATCGCGACGGCCGCGCGCTGCAATGGTGGCTGGAGCAATTGCGCGAGCCCAGACTCGCGCAGCGCCTGCTCGACGGGATCGACGTGACCGGCTGAGACGGAAAACGACGACGGAGCGCCCGCTCGAACACGTTCGACGATTTCGAACATGTTCGCCGCGCGCGTCGTACGGCAACACAGGTCGCCGCGCGCATCCTGTGTTCACGGTCAACTCACCGGTTCAAAGGAGAACATCATGCAACGCTTCGAAGGAAAGACGGTCCTCGTCACGGGCGGCAACAGCGGCATCGGCCTGGCGGCCGCCAACGCATTCGCGGCAGAAGGCGCGCGGGTCATCATCACCGGGCGCGACGCGCAGACGCTGGAAGCCGCGCGGCAAACGCTCGGCGAAGGGGCGCTCGCGATCCGCAACGAGGCCGGCAGCGTCGCGTCGGCCCGCGCACTGGCGGACGCGATCGCCGCCGCGGGCGCGCGGCTCGACGCCGTGTTCATCAACGCGGGCGTCGCGAAACTCGCGCCGTTCGCCGACAGCGACGAGGCGATGTGGGACCTCGTGTTCAACACCAACGTGAAGGGCGCGTATTTCCAGATCCAGTCGCTGGTGCCGCTGCTGAACCGCGGCGCATCGATCGTGATCAACGGTTCGATCAACGCGCACATCGGGATGCCCGGCTCGTCGGTGTACGCGGCGAGCAAGGCGGCCGTCAATTCGTTCGCGAAGACGCTGTCGACGGAACTGCTGCCGCACGGCGTGCGCGTGAATGTCGTGAGCCCGGGGCCGGTTCAGACGCCGCTGTACGGCAAGCTCGGGCTCGATGCGGCGACGCTCGACGAGACGGCCGGGAAGATCAAGGGCCTCGTCCCGATCGGCCGGTTCGGCACGCCGGACGAAATCGCGTCGACGGTGCTGCACCTCAGCGCGCCGGAATCTGCGTTCATCGTCGGCGCGGAGATCATCGCGTCGGGCGGGATGGGATTGCTCTGAGCCGTAACACCGGCGGGGACCGCACCGGCCGACGCATCGCCGGGCGGACGGTCCCCGTCGCATGCGGGAAGGGCGACGCGCTCTCTCGAACCGCACCTACCGCGCCGCGCAGGCGTTACGCGTATCGCCGCCGGCTTCGAGCTGCGTCACCGTGAGCCCCGAGAACGTCGCGCGGCCGTGCTCGGCAAACACCGCGACGCGGTCCGCGTCGAGCGGCGGAAAGATCAGGTCGGTGAGCGTGACGCGGCCGCCGTTCGCAAACACTTCGACCGACCCGCGATCGACGACGATTTCGAGCCGCAGTTGCCCGTGTTCGAGCGGCAGGTCGACGATATGCTCGCGGCTGAACGTGCCGGCGAAATTCGCTTCGCCGGACTGCGAGCGGTCGAGCGTCAGCGTGCGTTTTGCCGTGTCGTACACGATCCGGGTGCCGGTCGTGCCGTCCGCCGAGCGCCGGACGATCAGGCCCGCGCGCGCCGCGCGCTGCGGCGCAATCGTCACCGTGATGCGTTGCGCGACGCCGCGCGTCGCCGCCGACAGCTCGCGCGTGGCGGACTCGACCGCGAGCTCGCCTTCGTGCACGGCGGGCCTGCCGTCCGCCCACGCGTCGAACGCGGCGGCCGGCGCGGCGACGAGCCGGGGTTCGCCGTCGATCGTCTTCAGCGCCAGCTCGCGCGGCAGGGTCGTCGCGCCGCGCCACGGCGTGGTCGGCACTTTTGCCGCGTAATCCCAGTTGCTCATCCACGCAATCGCGACCGGCCGAGTGCCGGGCGCGCCCGAGAAGGTGCCTGCGGCATAAAAGTCGGCGCCGTGATCGACCCAGCGGAACCGGGCGGGATCGGAACCGGCCGGCGCGACGCGATCGGGCGTGAACGTGCGGCCGTCGAAGTCGCCGACGAAATACATCGCGCCCGAGCCGCCCGCGATCGACCACGGATTCACATTGACGATCATTACCCACTTGATGTGTCGGGGATCGCCGTCGAGCGGCAGCGGCACGAGGTCGGGCATCTCCCACAGTGCGCCTGCATGCGGCACGTCCGGCAACGTGAAGTCGCTCAGGAACGACCAGTGGATCAGGTCGTCGGAGCGATAGAGCTTGACGACCTGCGCGTCGGCGACGACCGTCGTCATCAGCCAGTAGTGTCCCGGCGCGTACCACGACACCTTGGGGTCGCGGAACTGCTTCGATTCGGGATCGAGCGTGAGCACGGGGTTGTGCGCGTAGGGCTGCCACGTCGCGCCGTGGTCGACGCTGTAGGCGAGCGACTGCGCCTGCGTGCCGGGCGCGTGGCCGGAGCCGTCCTTATAGACACTCGTGTAGAGCGCAACCAGCGGTGTCTTGCCTGGCGACCCGAGGCCCGACGTGTTGTGCGTATCGGCGACGATCGAGCCGGAGAAGATTTCCTCGGTGGCGTTCGCGCGCATCGCGACCGGTTGCTCGCGCCAGTGGACGAGATCGGTGCTGGTCGCATGGCCCCACGACATGTTGCCCCAATCGTTGCCGAGCGGGTTGTACTGATAAAACAGGTGGTAGCGGCCATCGTCGTAGACGAGG
This sequence comes from Burkholderia sp. LFS061, assembly GCF_047978125.1. NCBI lineage: Bacteria > Pseudomonadati > Pseudomonadota > Betaproteobacteria > Burkholderiales > Burkholderiaceae > Burkholderia > Burkholderia sp. LFS061. The sequence continues at coordinate 150,846 of NZ_JBFPFS010000002.1, forward strand.
CCGTTCGGATCGTTCATCCAGTTGCGCTGCGGCGTGTAATGCAGCGCGGGGCGCCATTGCGGCGTGCCGTTTTCGGTCGATGCGGCGCAGGGCGCGGCGGCGGCCTGCGTGCAGGCCGCGCCCGCCGCACAGGCGAGCAGCAGCCGGGCGATCCGGAAGGAAAAGCGGAAAAACGTCGATCTCATGCGGGGTTCCGTGCTCCGACGCGCGAAGCGGGAAAGGAGGGCGCGTGCCGCTTGCAAAGGCGGCACGCGCGATCTGCGGAAGAAAAAAAAGCGGCGCGCACGCGACACGCGCGATATGCGCCGCCTCAACGCTTACGGGCGGTGCCCGCCGCGGCCGTTACGGGCGGGTGCCCGGGCCGTCGTTGTGGTCGGCGCCCGTCGCCGGCAGGTTCGCCGGGATATCGCCGTAACCGCCGAGCCCGCCGCGTCCGTACGCGCGGTCGACCGCCGTCGACGTGCCGTTGATGTTGACCTTCACCGTCGGCGCGAGCGTGCCGCCGCGCCGCGGGCCGATCGCATCGATGAACGACTCGACGAGCCCGCCCGGCATCACGTAGTGCGAATACGACTGGAATTCGCGCGGGTTCTGGTTCGGATCCTGCGAATACGGTGCGCCGGCCGGTGCGGAGAAGTCGGTCGGGTTGCCGAGCACGAGGCCGCTGCCGCCGTTCAGCGGCAGGAAGTCGCTGCGGATGCCGTTGCCGACGAAGCCGTACACGCCGTCCGGCCCGTCGACACCTGCGGCCATCGTCGTCCGATGGCTGATCGTGAACAGGTAGTACTTGCCATCCTTCAGGTAGATCTGCGGGCGCTCGGTCTGGTCGTCGACGCAGTTCGCCGACAGGATCGGCGGCAGGAACTTCCATTCCGTCAACTGCGGGTTCGTCGCGACCGCGAGGCCGACATTGGCCTTTTGATACACTGCGCCCGAATTCATCACCGCGTTGAGATCTTCCTTGTACGGATCGTTCGGCGCGTAGCCGAGATCGGCCTCGTTGCAGGTGCGTGCGCCGCGCTGGCCGCCCGTATTGCCTTCGAACACCATGTAGGTCTTGCCCGGGTGCGCGGGATCGGTGAACACGAACGGATCGCGGAACGAGAAGTAGGTATTCTGCTGGCCGGTCTGGTAGTAGTTGCCGTCCGGCTGCAGCAGCGCCTTGTGATCGTCGAAGCCGCTGAACCACACGTGCTTGTCGTCGGCGTGGATGTGACCGTCGGCGCGCGTGATGATCGCCTGCGGCGGCGTGATGTCGGCACCGCCGGGCGCCGAGCGGTTGAACGACGTCGCGGTGTAGTAGAGGCTGACATTGTCACCGTGCGTGAGGCGCGCCGAACCCGACCATTCGGCGTTGTTGGTCATCGGCGCGGTGCCGAACACCTTGGCGCTCGCGCCGTCCGGGAACAGGTGGCCGCCCCAGGTCCAGCCGCCGTTGGCGGGGCGCTGCGACGCGGGGACGCCCGCGCGGCGGTAGAAGAAGCCGATGCGCGCATGGACGTGGCGGTCATCGAACGTGTAGCCCGCATGCGGATCGGCGGTGAGCGAGAAGATCACCTCCCAGCCCTTGTAGCTGAGCTGGTTCGCGCGCAGGTCGGCCAGCGGCCAGGTATCCCAGACCCACACGTTCGAGTTGATCAGCGGGAAATCCTGCGGGATGTCCGGCATCGTCAGCGCTTGCGGCAGCGAGTTCCTGTCGGCGCCGGCCGTATGCGACTGTGCGACGATCTGGCGGATGTCCGCGCGGGTCCAGCGCATCGTGAAGTTGCCTTCGGGATCGTAGGCCTGCTGCGTATGCGGCGTGGGCGCGGGGGCGCCGGCGCTCTGCGCGTGCGTAACGGACGAAGCGGACGCGAAGGCGGCCAGTGCCGCGCCAGCGAACAGCAAACGTTTGGCCGCAGTCGCGCGGCAAAAAGGAAAGTGTGTCATCTCGGCGTTGTTTCAGTTGACGATGAAAGGGAACGGCTGAAGGTGGCATCGATGTCCAAACCGGTTTGGATACTATTTCAAACCGGTTTGGAACGCAAAAGATATTTATTTGGCGGTAATGCTTACCAAATGGAAATAATTACCCGCTTGAGGCGTCCGGGCATCCGGCGTCCGGGCATCCGGCGTCCGGGTATCCGGGCGGCCGGGCGGACCGGCGAAAACGAGGAGCGACGGTGAAGGTGAATCTGAAGGCGCTGTCGGATGCGCTCGGGCTGTCGCGGACGACGGTCAGCCGTGCATTGAACGGTTACGACGACGTCAGCGAGGCGACCCGGGAGCGCGTGGCGAAGGCCGCACGGGAAATGGGCTATGTGGCGGACCCGACCGCGCGCCGGCTCGCGACCGGGCGGGCGGACGTGATCGGGATCGTCTATCCGTTCGGCGCGGGCGATCTCGGCGATCCGCGTTTCGGCGAGGTCGTCGCGGGCATCACCGAGCGGCTGGCCGAGCGCAATCTCGATTTCATCATCGCGTCTGCGCGACCGAATGCGGAACTGGACACCTATCGGCGGATCGTCGACGGCAAGCTCGTCGACGGGCTGATCGTCGCGCGCACGCTGGTCGACGATCCGCGCATTGCGTACCTGCAGTCGAACGCGTTTCCGTACGTCGCATACGGCCGCACGCAAACGGCCGAGCCGTATGCGTGGTTCGATTTCGACAACGAGGCGGGCGCGCGCGATGCCGTCCGCCGGCTGACCGGTTTCGGACATCGGCGCATTGCGATGATCAGCGCGCCGCTTGCGCTGAATTTCGCTGCGCAGCGTCGCGCGGGCTATCTGTCGGCATTGCGCGAGGCCGGTATCGAGCCGGATCCGGCGCTGCTCGTCGAGTGTACGTTTACGCACGACGGCGGGCTGCAGGCCGCGCGGGCGCTGCTCGCGCGCGCCGAGCGGCCGACGGCGCTGCTGGTCGACAACAACATCGCGGGCGGCGGCGCGTTTCGGGCGCTCGTGGACAGCGGGCTGCGGCCGGGGCAGGACATGTCGTTGATCGTCTACGACGGCGTGCCGCCGGACATCGCGCATCCGCAACGCGTGACGGCCGTCATCCAGCCGACCGGGCACGCGTCGGGACGCGCGCTGGCGGAATTGATGCTGAGGCGGCTGGACGACGGTGCATGCGGGCATCGACTCGAGGCGCCGGTAATCGAGGCCGGCGATACGGACGGTCCGTTGCGCGGCTAGCCGGCGCGACGGACACGGGCGGGGCGCGATCGGTGGCGGACGTTGCCGGATCGCGCCCGGTCGAAAAGGCCATGACGACGGCAGGGGCGAATGGCCATTTACTAGACGACTGGTCTAATCCGTGGATATCATGCGTCCTCGTGAATGCGACGACGTCCGCTGGCGCGTGCAACGAAGACGCGAAATTGCCATTTCGCGCTGCGATGCCGATCGTGCAGGGTACGCCGTCGTTTTATTTGGGATTTTTCTAGACGACTGGTCTAATAGGCGCGCACGGCATTCGGATACGCGAGTCGCACGTTGACGCGCCATAGCGGACTAACCGACAGGCGTGTCGCGCCGACCGCCCCGGTTGCGCGGCAGCGTTCCCGTCCATTTTCGAAGGAGAGTTTCGATCATGAAGATTCTGGTTGTCCTGACCTCGCACGACACGCTCGGCGATACCGGCAAGAAGACCGGCTTCTGGCTCGAGGAGCTGGCCGCGCCGTACTACGCGTTCAAGGATGCGGGCGTCGAGCTGACGCTGGTTTCGCCGAAGGGCGGCCAGCCGCCGCTCGACCCGAAAAGCAGCGATCCGTCCGCGCAGACCGACGCAACGCGCCGCTTCGACGCCGATCCGGCGGCCAAGGCCGAACTCGCGTCGACGCGCAAGCTCGCCGACGTGTCGGCCGACGATTACGACGCGGTGTTCTACCCGGGCGGACACGGCCCGCTGTGGGATCTCGCCGAGGATCTGCATTCGATCGGCCTGATCGAGCGCACGCTCGCGGCCGGCAAGCCGGTCGCGGCCGTCTGCCACGCGCCGGGCGTGCTGCGTCACGTGAAGAACCCGGCAACCGGCGAATCGGTCGTGCGCGGCAAGCGCGTGACGGGGTTCACCAACAGCGAGGAGGCGGCCGTCGAGCTGACGGAAGTCGTGCCGTTCCTCGTCGAGGACATGCTGAAGACCAACGGCGCGGAATTCGAGCGCAGCGCCGACTGGGCGCCGCATGTCGTCACCGACGGGCTGCTGATCACGGGGCAGAACCCCGCGTCGTCGGCGCCCGCGGCCGAGGCGCTGCTCGCGAAGCTCGGCCGCCGGTAAGCATCCGGCGCCGGCCCGGCCGGCGCCGTTCCGTATCCGTCGCCGGGCGCAGCCGCCCCGACGACGGCCCGAATCGTTCCGCCGTGCGCATCGCCCGGCGAGTTCCCAGTCGTTTTGCAGAACCAAGCAAAGGAGTCGTGGATGTCTGCCCTGTTCGAACCGTTCAAACTCAAGGATGTCACGCTGCGCAACCGCATCGCGGTACCACCGATGTGCCAGTACGTCGCCGAAGACGGCGTCGTCAACGACTGGCATCACGTGCATCTGGCCGGCATCGCGCGCGGCGGCGCGGGCCTCGTGATCGCGGAGGCGACCGCCGTGTCGCCGGAAGGGCGCATCACACCGGGCTGCGCGGGGCTGTGGAACGATGCGCAGGCCGAAGCGTTCGCGCCGTCGGTCGCGGCGATCAAGGCGGCGGGCTCGGTGCCCGGCATCCAGATCGCGCACGCAGGCCGCAAGGCGAGCGCGAACCGTCCGTGGGAAGGCGACGACCATATCGCCGATGGCGATCCGCGCGGCTGGCAGACCATCGCGCCGTCGGCCGTGCCGTTCGGCGCGCACCTGCCGAAGGTGCCGCGCGAAATGACGCACGACGACATCGCCCGCGTGCAGGCCGACTTCGTCGCAGCGGCGAAACGTGCGCGCGACCTGGGCTTCGAATGGCTCGAACTGCACTTCGCGCACGGTTATCTCGGCCAGAGCTTCTTCTCGGTGCATTCGAACCACCGCACCGACGAATACGGCGGTTCGGCCGAGAACCGCGGCCGTTTCGTCGTCGAGACGCTTGCGGCGGTCCGCAAGGTATGGCCCGAGCATCTGCCGCTGACCGCGCGCCTTGGCGTGATCGAATACGACGGCCGCGACGAAGAGACGCTCGCCGAGTCGATCGCGCTTACGCAGCGGATGAAGCGGGAAGGGCTCGACATGCTGAGCGTGTCGGTCGGCTTCTCGACGCCCGATGCGCAGATTCCATGGGGCCCGGCGTTCCTCGCGCCGATCGCCGAGCGCGTGCGCCGCGAGGCCGGGCTGCCGGTGTCGTCCGCGTGGGGGATCGACACGCCGCAACTGGCGAACCGCGTGGTTGCGGAAGAACAGCTCGATCTCGTGATGGTCGGCCGCGCGCATCTGGCCGATCCGCACTGGCCGTACTACGCGGCGAAGCAGCTTGGCGTCGAGCGCCCGTCGTGGACGCTGCCTGCGCCGTACGCGCACTGGCTCGAGCGTTACCGGATCGCCGACAAGGTGGCCTGAGCGGACGCGGCAACATTGCGCCGCGGCGGCCCGCGTGTGACGCGCGCCGCCGATCCGGTGCCGATGGATAGAATGGCGGTTCGTGCAGGCCGGTTGCCTGCGCGAACCGCCATTTTTCCATTTCGACAGAGGTGCCATGGACGCACATGTGCCGTCGTCTCACGAGGCCGCCGCGCAGCCGCGCGCGCAGCAGATCGCTCGCGTCGCGCTGTATGCGGCGCTGCTGGTGCTCGCGCTGTGGGTGATCCGCGACTTCATTCCCGCCATCGCGTGGGCCTGCGTGATCGCCATCGCGATGTGGCCGCTGCTGAAACGCTTCGAATCGCACCGGCTGTTCCGCAACCGGCCTACGGTCAACGCACTCGTCATCACGGCGGCGATCTCGCTGCTCGTCGTGCTGCCGATCGCCGTCGCGGCAACCCAGGCGATCGGGCAGGCGCACGACCTGCGCGAGTGGCTGCGTACGATCCAGGACAACGGCATTCCGCTGCCCGACGTCGTCAGCCGGCTGCCTTATGGTTCGGCGCAGGTCACCGAGTGGTGGCAGGCCAATCTCGGTCATCCGCTGCATGCGGCCAGCGCGATGCACGGCGTCAACAGCGAGAAATTCCTCGCGTTCGGCCGGCAGTTCGGCACGAAGCTCGCGCATGCGCTGCTCGAATTCGGCTTCATGCTCGTCACGCTGTTCGTGATCCTGCGCGCGGGCCACAAGCTGTCGGGCGCATTGCTGCAGGGCGGGCAGCGCGCGTTCGGGCGCAACGGCGCGGAACTGATCGAGCGCATGGTCAAGGCCGTGTACGGCACGGTGACGGGGCTCGTGGTCGTCGGGCTCGGCGAGGGTGCGCTGCTCGGCGTCGCCTATGCGCTCGCGGGCGTGCCGCATGCGGCGCTGCTCGGCCTCGTCACGGCAATTGCCGCGATGCTGCCGTTCTGCGCGCCGATCGTGTTCTGCGGCGCGGCGCTGTGGCTGTTCGTGCAGGGCGCGACCGTATGGGCCGTCGTGGTGGCGGTGCTCGGTTTCGTCGTCGTGTTCGTCGCCGAGCATTTCGTGCGGCCGGTGCTGATCGGCAGTTCGGCGCGGCTGCCGTTCCTGCTCGTGCTGTTCGGCATCCTCGGCGGCGCCGAGACGTTCGGCCTGATCGGGCTGTTCGTCGGCCCCGCGCTGATGACGGTGCTGACGATGCTGTGGGCCGAATGGATCGCGTGACGATGCCCGCCGTCGCGCCGATTCGATGGATCGGCGCGAAGGGATGGGGGCGCGTGCAAGCATGCGCCGGCCGCAACGATCGGCAACGATCCGGCTTGCGCACGGGGCATGCCGGGCAGGGGTTTGCATACGGATCTCTACATTTCTTTTCGATCCGGACCCAAAGGTCTAGTAGCATGGGGCTTTCGATCACGCCGGCATGGCGCGGCAGAATTCCCCAAGCATGCGATTGATTTCGATGTCCCGTCCCGCGGCGACGCTATCCCTGGCGGCCGGCTGCCTGATGTTGCACGGCTGCGCGTGGTTCGACCCGTGGCTGCCGTTCTCGTATTCGCGTACGCCGCTCGCGCGGGCCGCGTCGCGGCATGGCGCGACGCGCGCCGATGTCGTACGCGCCGGCGGCAACCCGCGCAGCGTATGGATGGTCCGCAACGGCAGCGGCGTCTGCTACAACTACTTCATCGAGCACGGCAACGATCACCGGCCTTACTTCGTCGTATTCGACAAGGCCGGTGTCGTCACGCAGTACGGCTTCGATACCTGCATGGACGCCGATCGCAAGGGCACGCTTCAGCCGGACAAGGCCGCTTCGCGCTAGCGCGAAGCGGTGCGCCGCGCGTGAGCGGTCAAGCGAGCGTGTCGACCACGCCGCCGTCGACGCGCAACGCCGCACCCGTGGTCGCCGAAGCCTGCGGCGAGCATACGTACACGACCATGTTCGCGACTTCCTCGGGCGTCGCGGGTCGCTGGATGATCGAGCTCGAGCGATGATCGCGCACGAAGTCCACGGCCACGTCTTCGACGCTGCGGCCCGTTTTGTCGGCCGTTTCCTTCAGCAGCGCGCGCACGCCTTCCGACAGCGTCGGCCCCGGCAGCACCGAGTTGACGGTCACATGGGTGCCGGCCGCGAGCTTCGCGAGGCCGCGCGAGATCGACAGTTGCGCGGTTTTCGTGAACCCGTAGTGAATCATGTCGACCGGGATGTTCAGGCCCGATTCCGACGAAATGAACACGATGCGCCCGGCATTGCGTTCGATCATCCCCTTCAAGTAATGCCGCGCGAGCCGCACGCCGGACATCACGTTCATCTGGAAGTAATGTTCCCATTCGGCGTCGTCGATGTCGAAGAACGCCTTCAGGCCGTAGATGCCCGCGTTGTTGACGAGGATGTCCGCATCGGGCGTGTGCTGCGTGACGCGCGCGACGCCGGCCGCGTCGGACAGGTCGGCGGCGACGCCCTCGAAGCTCGCGCCGGGCACGGCGGTGCGCAGTTGCGCGAGCGCGGACTGTACCGATGCGTCGCTGCGGCCGTTGACGACGACGCGCGCACCGGCGCGCGCGAGCCCTTCGGCGCTCGCGAGCCCGATGCCGGCGGTGGAGGCGGTGACGACCGCGGTCTTGCCTTTCAGATCGATGTGCATGAGCGTGACGGGAGAGGAGTGAACGGGAACCGCCGCGCGTGTCGCGGCGGCCGGATTTCAAAGCTTAGGCGAAACGGCGCGATTCGGCTTCGAAGCTGCAAAGCGCGGGTTGCATCGGCCCGCGCAGTCTTGTACGGTGAGCGTTCGCTGCCCGAACCAGGAGCCCGCCGCGTGAGCCGTATCTCCAACCGATCCGCCGTACCGTCGCCGTTCTGGCGCGATGCCGCGCTGCCGTTCATCGAGGCGCGCACCGTCGACGACGGGCGCGCGATCTGCTACGCGAAGCACACGCACGACACGTTTTCGGTGGGCGCGATCGTCGGCGGTACGAGCACTTACGTGAACGGCGCGACGAACGCGCATGTCGGGCGCGGCGTGCTCGTGATCATCGATCCGGAGCAGGTGCACGCGTGCAATCCGTACGGCCCCGACGCATGGGCGTACCGGATGGTCTACGTCGACGTTCCATGGCTCGCGCGGCTGCAGCATTCGCTGGGTCGCGATCCGAACAGCGATTTTCACGGGTTTTCGCCGAAGTTGACGGAGCGGCGCGACCTGTTCGCGCAATTTGGCGTCTTCTACCGCGCGCTCGTGTCGCCCGGCATCGATCCTCTCGGCAAGGAGAGCGCGGCGGTCGAATTCTTCACGCAACTGCACGGCGCGCTCGATCGCGAGCTGCCCGATCCGCGGCCGGGAGACGACAACGCAAAGCTCGCGCGCGCGGCCGACTACATCGCCGCGCATTGCCGCGAGGGCGTGACGCTCGATGCGATCTGCGCGGCCGCCGACCTGTCGCCGTCGTACCTGATCCGTGCGTTCAACGCGCGCTACGGGATGACGCCGCATGCGTTCCTGATCGATCGCCGCGTGCAGTACGGCCGCACCGAGTTGCGCCGCGGCCGGCCGATCGCCGACGTCGCGCTCGACGCGGGATTCGCGGACCAGGCGCACTTCCAGCGCGCGTTCCGGCGGATCGCGGCCGCGACGCCCGGGCAGTATCGTAGCGCGATGAGCTGAGCGCCAGGGCGGCGGAGTGTGGAGTGCGCTTGCGCCGTCGCTGCGCCGAGGCGCCCGATCTGCGGGCCGGCCGGCTAGACGTCGAGCAGGAAAAGCGCGCTGCCCGCGAGCAGCAGCGCCATCAGCCGGTTGAACATGCGCATGCGCCGCGCGTTCGCGAGCCGGTGCCGCAGCGACGCGCCCGCATAGCCCCAGCACGCGATCGACGCGAAACAGATCACCAGATACAGCGCGGCGAATTGCCAGACCTGCGCGCGGTCGCCATCGGCCGCATACGCGCCCATCGCGGCCACGCACGCGAGCCACGCCTTCGGATTCAGCCACTGCATCGCCGCGCCGGCCGCCGCCGACGGGCCGGCTACGTTCGGATCGGCCGACAGCCGGCCGTCGTCGAGCGCGAGACGCAGCGCCATGTACAGCAGGAACGCGATCCCCGACCACTGCGTGGCGGTCGTCAGCACAGGCCAGCGCACGAGCGCCGCGTGCAGGCCGAGGCCGATCAGCAGGAACAGCGCGACGAAGCCGAGCGTCGCGCCGGCCGCATAGCGCAGGCTCGCGCCGAGGCCGTGGCGGGCGCCCGCGCTGAGCGCGACGATGTTGACGGGACCGGGCGTGATCGACGACGCCAGCGCGAACGCGGCCATCGAAACCAGCATGCTCATTGATTGTCTCCATGCGAATGTCAAAGTCGCATCGAGACTAAAGAAGCCGCGCGTGTCGGTATTGAAGAAAACTGCCCTCGGCGTCGCTGTCGGGATTCACGTCACGCTGAACCGGTCGCAGCGCTCACCGGCGACCGAAAGTCGTTGGACGCACCGTTGCAGCCGCAGTCGTCGAGTCTCACGTCACGGACGGGCGGTAGTCGCGAGCGCGTCGAACACGTCGGCTTCCGGAAGCTGCAGCCACGACTCCGGGCCCGCATCGATTTCTTCGACCGTCAGCAGACACGCATCGAGTTCGCGACGCAACCGGACGTGATCGATCGACTGCCCGATGAACACGATCTCCTGCCGGCAATCGCCTGTCGGCTCCTCCCATTTTTTCAGCACGCCGTCGCGACGATAGTCGTCGTGCGGCCAGTCTGATTGAGGAACGAATCGCCACCATCGCCCGACGTAACCCCACTGGAACGCGCCGCCCGTTTGCACGAGCATGGCGATGTCGGCATATCGGTGCGCAGCCCAGACATATCCCTTGCAGCGAAGCAGTCGGCCGTTGGCCCAGGGGCGACGCAGCCACGCGAGCAGGCGCGCCGGATGAAACGGCGCACGTTCGTGATAAATCCACGATGCGATCCCGTACGCATCGGATTCCGAGGGGCGTTCGTCGACCTGCATGCGTTGCATCCATCCCGGCGATTCGACGAGCGCCGGGAGATCGAAACGCCGCGTATCGAGGACGTCTGACGGATCGATCTCGCCGTGCTGCATCGGCAGGATTCGCGCGGACGGATTCAGCGATGCAAGGATGGCGCTCAGCCTGTCGAAACCTGCGTCGCCGATCCGGTCGAGTCGGCTCACGAGGATCACGTTCGCATATTCGACTTGTTCGATCAGCAGGTCCGACAGCTTGCGCGGCGGACCGGAATCGCTGCCGTTCGCGAGCGTGGCGTCGCGCGTGACCGGTTCAGCCGACGCGATCATGTCCTCGAACGTCTCGCCGTTGACCACCGTGACGAGCGTGTCCAGCCGCGCGAGTTCGCTGAGGCTGAAACCGTCGCGGTCGAGGAACGCGAACGTCTCCGCAACCGGCATCGGCTCCGAGATACCGGTCGACTCGATCAGCAGATAGTCGAAGCAACGCTGCCGCGCGAGCGTGCTGATCTGCTCGAGCAGATCGGCGCGCAGCGTGCAGCAGATGCAGCCGTTGCTCATTTCGACGAGTTCGTCCTCGCCTCGACGTAGCTCGACGTTGCGGCGCACGTCGTCGGCGTCGACGTTCACTTCGCTCATGTCGTTGACGATCACGGCGACCTTCAGGCCGGCGCGGTTGCGCAGGATGTGGTTCAGCAACGTCGTCTTCCCGGCGCCGAGGAAGCCGGACAGCACGGTGACCGGAATCCTCGGCGGTGCGGCGGCCGGCGCTTGTCGATTTCCCGGCGTCGTCATGCGCTCTGCCCGGACGCGCGATCCAGGTAGCCTTCGAACAGGTCGACCACAACGTAACCGTCGTCGGCGGCGGCGCCCCACAGATCCTTCACGCGGAACTCGACATGATAGGTCGGCTGATGCGCGGCTCCGGTGTCGCCGTGGCCGATCGCGTCCGGGAAGGGCCACGATTCGGTCGTCCGGTGCAGCACGACGCCTTCCTTGCCGCGAACGTAGCCCGGCGCGCGGATGTGTCCGCTGACGTATTCGTCGCGAACGACGACGCGATCGCCGACCTCGAACCGCGTCGAGTCGGGCGGTGCCGCCCGGCCGCCGGATTTCGGCGGGTTTGCGAGCCGGAAATGCGAACCGAGCGCGCGGTCGAGCTCATCCTGCGTGAGCACGCCGGTTTCGACGAGCAACGTGGCCGTCGCGATCACGTAGCGCTCGTAGTAGCGCGTGCCGACGTGCTGGCGCACGTCGATGCGTTCGACTGCGTGACGTACCTCGTCGACGCTGAATTTTTTCAGTTGGTCCACGCCGACGAACATCAGGCTGTACGCGAGATGCTCCCAGTCTTCCTTGAAGACCGGCTTGTAGCCGAGACTGTCGATCGTGTGCGGCACCGGGCCGAAACCCTGGAATCCGCCGAGGTCGTGAAAGCCGTCCATATGTGACTCCGAGATGAAGGTCGAAAGCGAAACGTGGTGCGAGTCAGTGCACGCGTGGTAGCGCCACGCCGATCAGCACGTCCTTCGTGACGAGCGTGCGCAGTTGTTCCTCGGTCATGTGCTCACTGCCGGCCGGCCGCACCGGCAGCACGAGATAGCGGCTTTCGGCGGTCGTATCCCAGACCTTCACGACGACGTCGTCGGGCAGGTCGGTGCCGAGTTCGCGCAGCACCGTGCGCCCTTCGCGGACGAGTCGCGCACGATATTCGAAGCCCTTGTACCACTCGGGCGGCAGCCCGAGCACCGGCCAGTTCGTGCATGAGCACAGGCTGCAGACGATCACGTTCTTCAGCGCCGGCGTGTCTTCGAGCGCGACGATGTATTCGCCCTGCGGCCCGGTGTAGCCGAACTGCGCGCACGCGGCCGTGCCGTCCTTCAGCAGCAGTTCGCGAAACGCCGGGTCGACCCACGCGCGCGCGACGATGCGCGCGCCGTTGGCCGGATCCCAGGTCGTGGACATCAGCTCGGTCAGGCCTTCGATATAGCCGTCGGGGATCAGGTTCTTCTCTTTCATCACGCGAAACAGCGCCCAGGCACGTTCGCCGGGCGTCGAGGCTGTTTCCGCGGAAGGGATCGCGCTCATCGTGGGGTTCCTTGTGGTGGTTCGGGTTGACCGCCGCCATCGCGTTGGTACTGCCGTGGCGGGGCGTGGAAGCGTGGTGTCGGTCACGCTCGACGAGCAGGGTAAGAAGAGAAAAAGCGCGGTTCTTTGCCGGCACGGATCGGAAACTATGCTGAGACGGCCCCGTGGCGCGGCAGGGGCCGACGCGCAACGGAGGCACGGCGATTCGTGGCATCGACAGCGCGCCCGGCACGCAACCGCGGCGGCCGGCGCACGTTGTGCGACCGCCGTATGGCACGGGTCGCGGAGGTCCGCCACAGCCAATTTCTTGTTCCGCCGGAAAACAGAAATGCGGATTTTGCCTTTCTATTCTCACCCTCAAGCGACGGTCGTTCGATGTCGCGAATCGCCGGTACTCCCGCAGTAACGGCGGAACAACAGTCAGCCAACACCCCGCGATTCCACCGTCCGGCAACGATTCCCGTTCGTCGTACGTCGAGCGCGGCGGTGTCTGCGCATCCAGGTGAGGAGCATGATGGACAACGTCAACAGAATGAAACTGAAGCGAATCGCGCGCTGGATCGGCTTGTCGCTGATGGTCGTCGCATCGCATTACGCGGGCGCGGTCGAGGTCGATCCCGGCGATTACGAGCAGTATCCGGCCGGCGCGACGATCGGCGTGCTGTACTACAACTACTCCGCGACGAACGCCTACTACGCGAACGGCCACCGGACGTCGGATTTCGACCTGCAGTCCAATATCGGCATCGCCCGCCTGCTGCATGTATTCCAGCTCACCGACAGGCTCACGATCGATCCGCAGGTGTTGCTGCCGTTCGGTCACGTCAGCAGCTTCGGCAACGCCGGCGCGCTTGGCAGTACGAACGGTGTCGGCGACGTGATCCTGACCGCACCGTTGAAGTTCCGCCTGAACGACGCGAAGGACGTCGTCGCCGCGACGGTATACGTCTACGCGCCGACAGGGAGCTACGACCAGAACCGCGGTCTCAATCTCGGCGCCAACCGCTGGTCGCTCGATTTCCAGGCGGCCTACATCAAGCACTTTTCGCCGCAGTGGGCGCTCGATCTCGTCGGCGACGCGATCTGGTACGGCAACAACACGTCGTACGGCGCGAGCGGCACGACGCTGCATCAGCGGATGAGCTACAGCGCACAGGCGATGGTGCGTTACATGCCCGATCCGGGCACGTCGCTCGGGATCGGCATCACGCAGCTCTGGGGCGGTGAAACGAGCGTGGGCGGCGCGGACAACAACGACGCGCTTCGCACGACGCGCATGCGGATCACCGCGGCGAAATTCGTGACGAAGTCCGATCAGGTGCAAATCCAGCTCGGCACCGATCTGAGCGTGCGCAACGGCCCGAAGAACAGCCTGCTCGCCGGCCTGCGTTACGCGCACATCTTCTGACGACCCGCGTGCGCCGGGATACGCCCGGTGCATCTCGCTCCGTGTCCCCAACGTCGATACCTCGACATCCGATTCCCTTTCAAGAGAGGTCACGCATGGAATCCGCCATCGACAAACACCTGATCTGCCCGCGGACGCTGTCGCGCCGCGTCGCCGACGATTACCAGCCGCCGTTCCCGATGTATGTCGCCCGGGCCGCCGAAGACCTGAGCCAGGTCGTGATGGGCTATTTCGGCGTGCAGTATCGCGGCGCCGACAAGCGCGCCACGGCGCTGGCCGCATTGCGCCGGATCGTCGCCGATTTCGGTGCGCAGGACGGCCCGAACAACTTCGATCTGACACAACACACCGACGACCAAGGCTACGAGAACCTGATCGCCGTCGGCTACTGGCGCGATCCGGCCGCGTATGCGCGCTGGATTGCGTTGCCGGCACTCGTCGAATGGTGGGCCTCCGACGCGCGTCTCGCGGACGGGATCGGCTACTTCCGGGAAATCGTCGCGCCGCGCGCCGAGCAGTTCGAGACGCTCTACGCATTTACGAGCGATTTCCCCGGCGTCGGCGCGATCATGGACGGCGTCAGCGGCGAGATCGAGGAGCACGGCTACTGGGGATCGATGCGCGACCGGTTCCCGATCTCGCAGACGGACTGGATGCGCGCGGACGGCGAGTTGCGCGTCGTCGAGGGCGATCCGGCCCGTGGCGGCCGCGTGGTCGTACTGGCACACGACAACATCGCGCTGATTCGCTCTGGCCAGGACTGGCGCGCGGCCGAGCGCGACGAGCGCCGACTGTATCTCGAGGAGATCGAGCCGACGCTGCGCAGCGGGATGGAATTTCTGCGCGACAACGGCGCGGACGTCGGCTGCTACAGCAATCGCTACGTGCGCTCGATCGATCTCGACGGCAACGTGCTCGACGAGAGCTACAACATCGGCCACTGGCGCTCGCTCGACCGCCTCGAGCGCTGGGCCGAATCACACCCGACGCACCTGCGGATCTTCGTTACATTCTTCCGCGTCGTGACCGGGCTGTCGAAACTGCGGCTGTATCACGAGGTTTCCGTCTTCGACGCCAAGCATCAGGTTTACGAATACGTGAACTGCCATCCGCGCACCGGACTGATGCGCGACGCCGTCACCCGCTGAATCCCGCCGGCGCCGGCGGTGCCGCTTACCGAACTGGAGAACGTCGATGGCCATCAAACGCCCGACTCGCGAACAACTGTCCGACATTGCAGCCGGTTTCGGCTTTCATGTCGATTCCCGCCAACTCGCCGAATACGACGATGCCCTGCAGGCGAACTTCGATGCGTACGACGCCATCGACGCGCTGCCCGACTATCTGCCCGTCGTCGCGTATCCGCGCACGCCCGGCTACCGCCCGGAAGGCGACGAGAACCGTTACGGCGCGTGGGCGCGCAAGAGCACGATCCACGGTGCCGCGGACGGCAAGCTGCGCGGCAAGACGGTGGTCGTGAAAGACAACATCTGCGTTGCCGGCGTGCCGATGCGCAACGGCGCGAGCACGTTCGAGGGCTACGTGCCCGACGTCGATGCGACCGTCGTCACCCGGGTGCTCGACGCCGGCGGCACGATCGCCGGCAAGTCGACCTGCGAGTACTACTGCTTTTCCGGCGGCTCGCACACGAGCGCGTCGGGGCCGGTGCACAATCCGCGCAAGGCAGGGCACTCGTCCGGCGGCTCGTCGTCAGGCAGCGGCGCGCTGGTCGCGAGCGGCGAGGTCGACATGGCGCTCGGCGGCGACCAGGGCGGCTCGGTCAGGATCCCGTCCGCCTATTGCGGCGTCTACGGGATGAAGCCTACGCACGGGCTCGTGCCGTACACCGGCGCGATGCCGATCGAGGCAACCGTCGATCATCTGGGGCCGATGACGAGCAACGTGCTCGACAACGCGCTGCTGCTCGATGTCATCGCGGGCGACGACGGACTCGATCCGCGCCAACGGGCGTTGCCGCCGCGCGCCGATTATCTCGGCGCGATCCGCGACGGCATCGCGGGACTGCGGATTGGCATCCTGCGCGAGGCGTTCGGGCTCGCGAATTCGGAGAAAGTGGTCGACGAGGCCGTGCTGGCCGCCACGCACCGGTTGCGCAAGCTGGGCGCGAGCGTCGACGAAGTGTCGGTGCCGCTGCATGCCGCCGGCACCGCGATCTGGCTGCCGATTGCGGCCGAGGGTGCGACGCAGCAGATGATGAAGGGCAACAGCCACGGTTTCAACTGGGGCGGCCTGTACGTGACCGGCATGATCGATCATCACGCGGGCTGGCGCGAGCGGGCCGATGAGTTGCCGGATACCGTGAAGGTGACGATGCTGCTCGGCGAATATTTCACGAGCCGGTATCGCGGGCGCTACTACGCGAAGTGCCAGAACCTCGCGCGGCGCTTGCGATCGGCTTACGACGCGGCGCTGCAGTCGTACGACGTATTGGTGATGCCGACCGTGCCGATGCGCGCGTCGAAGCTGCCGGAGCCCGGTTGCGCGATGTCCGAGTCGCTGACGAGGGCGTTCGAGATGCTCGCGAATACCGCGCCGTTCGACGTGTCCGGGCATCCGGCGATGTCGCTGCCGTGCGGGGTAGCCGACGACCTGCCGATCGGGCTGCAACTGGTCGGGCGCCGTTTCGACGAGGCGACGCTCTATCGCGTTGCGTATGCGTATGAACAGTCTTCCGACTGGCGTCGGACGACATGCTCATGACATGCCCGGAGCGGTAGCGCGTCGCCGCCGCGCCGCGTGTCGGTCCGACCGGCAACGCGGCGTACGCGGTCATCGATTGGACAATGCGCTTTTGAACGGGCACGCTACCGGCTGCGTGTTTGCTAACCCATGTGGGGCACGACCATGACGATGCGTCCTTTCCCGCGCGCCGCAAGCGGCGACGCGCCTGGTCTGGCGTCCGACAGCCCGCTGGACGAACGGACGAACGCGGCCATCGAGGTGCCGACCGACGGCTCGGTCAGCCAGCGTATCGAATTCTGGCGCGAGACGATTCTGCGCCTGTTCGCGGACGTGCAGATCGCGGCCGTGCAGAAAGCCGATTTCTTCGGCCGAGTGCGGCAGCGCAAGTGCGAAAAGATGCGAATCTCGGAAATCCACGCGAGCGAGCAGGCCGTGATTCGGCGTTATCGCCAGGCGCGCAGCGAGTATGAGGACAAGTATTTCGGAGTATTGATGCTCGAGGGCAGCCAATCGGTCGAGCAGGACGGCAAGATCGTCACGCTGCGCCCCGGGGATTTTGCGATCTACGACGCGACACGGCCTCACCACCTGCAGTTCGGCCAGTCGTGGCGCGAGATCGTCGTCAGCATTCCCCGCGCGACGCTGAACCAGCTCGTCATCGGGATGGAGCACCGCACGGCGTGCCCGACGCAAACCGGGGAGGGCGTCGGCAGCGTCATGCGTGCGTTTCTCGAGCAGATGTCGTCGCAGATCCGTAGCGTGACCGAGGACGAGATGCGGCAGTTGTCGGATACCGCGATCACGCTGATCGCGATGACGCTAGGGGGCATGCAGCGCAACGACCTCGCGCAATCGAGGATGAAGGCGTTGACACTGACGCGTGTGAAGCGGCATGTGCTCGAGCACCTGCACGATCCGGAGCTGAACCCGATGATGATCGAACGGTCGATCGGGATTTCGTCGCGGTACATCAACAAGCTCTTCGAGGCCGAGGAGACGTCGCTGATGCGTTACGTATGGAACCTGCGGCTCGAACGGTGCGCGCAGGATCTCGCGAATCCGCAATGCGTGGCGCTGCGCGTGTCCGACGTCGCATTGCGCTGGGGATTCAACGACATGTCGCATTTCAGCCGCGTGTTTCGCGAGCGGTTTGCGATGTCGCCGCGGGCGTGGCGCGAGCAGGGTGGCAAGCCACGCGCGTAATGCGTCCCGGGCCGCGTTCGTGGCCGGCAAGCGCCGATCGGAGGCGGCCGGACGTCGACAGGCGCGGCCGCCGTCAATGCAGCGCGCGTGGTGCGTGGGCCGGACGCGAAGCGGCCGAGTCGGCTGCGTCGGCTGCGTCGGCCGCGCGTAGCGGTCCGCCCGCGCGGGGTTCCGTCGACACCGAGAAGCCGAACGTATTGATGCCGCCCGAGCACGCGACGAACACGCCGCCGCCGTGCATCTCGGCCACGGCCTTGACGATCGACAGCCCGAGCCCGTGGTTCTCCTTGCTGTTCGCGCGCGCTTCCTCGAGCCGGTAGAAGCGCTCGAACACGTGCGAGCGCTGCACCGGATCGATCGGCTCGCCGGGGTTCGACACGGCCATCTCGACGAGCGTGTCGCGGCGCGCGATCGTCACGTTCACCGTCGCGCCGGGCGCCGAATGCTGGATCGCGTTGATCAGCAGGTTCGTCATCGCGCGGCGAAACAGCGACGGATCGACGGCAGCGCGCGCATCGCCGTGCAGTTCGGCGCGCAATTGCGCCTCGTCGAGCGGGATCTCGAGGAAATCGAGCATGCGCCGCACCTCGTCGGCGAGCGACACGTCCTTCAGGTCGGTCGCGCGTTCGCCGCGATCGCTGCGCGACAGGAACAGCATGTCGTTGATGATCACGCGCAGCCGCTCGAATTCCTCGAGGTTCGACTGCAGCGTCTGGCGCATCCGGTCGACCGAGCGATCGCGGCTCGTCAGCGCGACCTGGGTCTGGCCGATCAGGATGCTGACCGGCGTGCGCAGCTCGTGCGCGACGTCCGCGTTGAAGGCCTCGAGCCGCGCGTAGGTTTGCTGGATGCGTTCGAGCGCGCCGTTGAACGAGGTGGCGAGGTCGCGCAGCTCGGCCGGCAGCGCGTCGGTGTGCAGCCGCTGGCGGCGGTTCGTGGCGCTCACGGTTGCCGCATCCTGCGACAGCCGGTCGAGCGGCGCGAGCCCGAAGCGCGCGACCGCGCGGCTCAGCAGCAGCGTGATGACGGTGGCGGTGGCGATCAGCGCCGCGAGCGTCAAGCCGAAGCGGCGCAGCATCCGCTGCGTGCGCTCGCACGAACTGGCGACGATCAGCTTCAGCGTCGGACGCTCGCCGTTGCCGGCGACCGTGACGGTCTTCGTCATCACGTCGTAGCTGCTGTCGTTGAGCGCGTAGCGCTGGAACGCGCCGAACGGCGGATCGACGGGCACGCCGTTCACCGGCGTACCGAAGCGAAATGCCGGGTTCGTGCTGTCGACCTGATAGCGCGTCGAGCCGTCGGGCGGTTCCAGGTCGGCCAGCTTTTCCTGCATGAGCCGCCCGCGTGTGGCCGTCGTCGCATGCGACACGATCATCTCGGCGACTTTGGCGCGTGTATCGAGCGTCGCGCGCAGCTCGGCGAACAGCTGGCGTTCCATCATCACGAACAGCCCGCAGCCGACCAGCGTGAACACGAGCAGCGACACGATGCCGAACATCGCAGACAGCCGCAGGACGATCGAGCGTTTCATGCCTGCCTCTCGGTGTCGCCGTCCTCGCGCGCCTCGAGCACGTAGCCCATCCCGCGGATCGTGTGCAGCAGCTTGTCCGCGAACGGGCCGTCGAGTTTCGCGCGCAGGCGCTTGATCGCCGTCTCGACGACGTTCGCGTTGCTGTCGAAGTTCACGTCCCACACGAGTTCGGCGATCGTCGTCTTCGACAACACCTCGCCGCTGCGCCGCGCCAGCACGCCGAGCAGCTGGAATTCCTGCGCGGTCAGGTCGAGCCGCGTGCCGTCGCGGGTCGCGCGGCGGCCGATCAGATCCACGCGCAGGTCGCCGATCGAGATCAGCGTCGATTCCTGCACGCGCGCGCGGCGCGTCAGCGCGCGCAGCCGTTCGATCAGCTCGAGGAACGAGAAGGGCTTGGTCAGGTAGTCGTCGGCGCCGCCGCGCAGCCCGCGCACGCGGTCGTCGACGCGGTCGCGCGCGGTCAGCATGATGACGGGAGTCTGCTTCTGCGCGCGCAATGCACGCAGCACGCCGAAGCCGTCGAGCTTCGGCAGCATCACGTCGAGCACGACCACGTCGTAGTCGAATTCGACGGCCTTCCATGCGCCGTCCTCGCCGTCGAGCGCGGTGTCGACGACCCAGCCTTCCTCGGTCAGGCCGCTCTTCAGGTATTCGACGACTTTCGGTTCGTCTTCGACGATCAGCACTTTCATGTTGTTGTTCCGCGTAACCGGGTTAGGGGCCGACGCCCGCGGTGCGCTGCGGGCCGGCTGCCGCGACGTCGGACGGCGCGGGGCCGCTCGTCGCATCGCCGTCCCAGCCGCCGCCGAGCGCCTTCGCGAGAAAGACGACGAGCGCCGCGCGCTGGCCCTGGATCTGCACGGCCTGGCGCTCGCTCGTCAGCAGTTGCTGCTGGGCCGTCAGCACGTCGATGAACGGCGTCAGGCCGCCCGCGTAGCGGTCCTGCGCGAGCGACACGAGCTTGCGCGCGTCGTCGACGGCCGCCGATGCCTGCCGCGCGGCGTCGGCCAGCACCGACAGGCCCGTCACCGCATTTTGCACCTCCTGGAACGCGGTGAGCACGGTCTGCCGGTAGCTGGCCTGCGCGGCGGCATAACCGGCCTGCGCGAAATCGACGCCGGCCTTCAGCTTGCCGCCTTCGAACAGCGGCTGGCTGACCGACGCGCCGACCGACCACAGCAGCGCCGGCACGGTGAACAGGCTCGCGAAGCGCGTCGCATCCCAGCCGATGTCCGGCGACAGCGCGATGCGCGGGAAATACGCGGCGCGCGCGACGCCGATCTGCGCGTTCGCGGCCGCCATCGCGCGCTCGGCCGACGCGACGTCGGGGCGCCGCTGCAGCAGGTCGCTCGGCATGCCGGTCGGCAGTGCGGGCGCGTTGATCGGCACCACGCGCGGCGGCAGCGAGAATTCGGGGGCCGGCGTGCCGACCAGCGTCGCGATCGCGGTTTCGACCTGCGCGCGCTGCTGGATCAGCAACTGTGCCTGCGTGCGCGTCGCGTCGAGCTGCGAGCGCTGCTGCAGCAGGTCGAGGCCCGACACGGCACCGAGTTCGTGGCGCGCGCTCACGTAGTCGAGCGCCTTTTGCTGCAGGTCGATCGAGCGCTTGACGACGTCGATCTCGCTGTCGAACTCGCGCAGCGCGAAATAGCTCGACGCGAGATCGGCGGTCAGCACGAGGCGCGCGTTCGCGAAATCGTCGTGCGCCTGCTCGGTGCTCGCCTGCGCGGATTCGACGCTGCGCCGCACGCGCCCGAACAAGTCGAGCTCGTAGCTGACGCTCGCGCCGACCTGAATCTCGTTCTGCACGGTCGACATGCTGTGCGTCGCGTAGTTGGTCTGCGGCCGGTCGGCGGAGATCTTGAAGCGCTGGCCGCTCGCGGTCAGGCCGACCGCCGGATACTGCGCGGACGCGACCGATGCGAGCGTCGCCTTCGCCTGGTCGTAGCGCGCGGCGACGGCCTTCAGGTTCTGGTTGTTGCGCAGCGCGTCGGCTTCGAGCGCGTCGAGCTGCGGATCGCCGAACGCGGTCCACCACGCGGGATCGAGCGGCGCCCGGGCCGGCGCGGCCGGGTGCCAGTACGCGTCGGCCGGGTCGAGCCGCCACGCGGCCGGCGTATCGACGGCCGGGCGCCGGTAGTCGGGGCCGACCGTGCAGCCGGCGAGGGCGGCTGCCGCCATGACGGCGGCGAGCGCCGCAGGCCGCACGCGGGCGCGCATCGCGATCACGACTTCGCTCCCGCGACGGCCGATGCGGGTTTGGCCGCCGGCGCCGACACGACGACCGGATCGCCGTTCGCGAGCGCGTCGCTCGGGTTCGCGACCAGGCGGTCGTTCGGCGTGATCGGCCCGTCGACTTCGAGCGTCTGTCCGATCGTGCGCACGACCGTCACCGGTTTCAGGCGGACCTGGCCGTTCGCGTCGACGGTCGCGACCGTCGGGCCTTCGGCGCGGAACAGCAGCGTATTGGCCGGAATCTGCAGGCGGCCGACCGGCGTCATCGGCAGCGTCGCCTGCACGTATGCGCCGGGCAGCAGCCGTGCATCCGGGTTCGGCAGCGTGATCTCGATCTGCAGCGAACGCGTCGCGACATCGATCGACCCGGACGTGCGCGTGATCGTGCCGTCGAAGCTTCGGCCCGGCAGCTCGGCCTGCGCGACGCTCACGTGCTGGCCGACCTTCACCTGCTGCGCGTACGCCTGCGGCACCTGAACGTAGAGGCGCAACCGGTCGGCCTGCACGACCGTGAACAGCGAGCGGCCCGCGTTGCCGGAGCTGACGAGATCGCCGACGTCGACGTTGCGCTGCGTGACGATCCCGTCGATCGGCGCGACGATCCGCTGGAAACCCTTCAGTTCGGTGAGCCGGCGCATGTTCGCATCGGCCGCGGCGAGGTTCGCGGTGCCCTGGTTGAATGCGCCCTGGCGGTCGTCGAGTTCCTGCTGCGACACCGCATCGCGCTGGCGCAACTGCTGCGCGCGGTCGAACGACGTCTTCGCGAGCGCGAGCGCCGCCTGCGCCTGCTGGCGCTGCGCGGTGGCCTGCGCGAGCTCCTGGTTCAGTTCGGGCGTGTCGAGTTCGGCGAGCACTTGCCCCTGCTTCACGTGCGCGCCGATATCGGCCTGCCAGCGCAGCACATAGCCGCTCGCGCGCGCGTAGATCGGCGCCTCGACGAAGCCGCGCAGCGTGCCCGGCAGCGTCAGCTTGCCGCCGGTGGCCGCGTCGGCCGGGCGCACGACGTTCACGTAATGGCGCGTGTTCTGCTCGGCGATCGCGTCGAGCCGGTTGCGGTTCAGCACGTTGACGACGATCGTGCGCGCGGCGCCGGCGGCCAGCAGCACGCCGATCACGATCAGCACGATTCGCCCGCGCCGCGACACCGACGTGCGCGTCGGCAGGTGCATGCCGTGTTCGTCCACCTGGATGCCGACGGAGCTGTGATGTTTCTCTTCCATGAGTTGACCGGGTCTATAGGCGAAAGTCAGTGTCCGGCCTGGCGCGCGCGCCGGCGGGCCAGCCGCGAATGCACGCCGCCGAACACGAGCGGCACGAACAGCAAGGTCGACACGGTTGCGAACAGCAGCCCGCCGATCACCGCGCGGCCGAGCGGCGCGTTCTGCTCGGCGCCTTCGCCGAGACCGAGCGCCATCGGCACCATGCCGATGATCATCGCGAGCGCGGTCATCAGCACCGGCCGGATCCGCGTCGCGCCGGCCTCCAGCGCGGCCGTGAGCGGCGGCGCGCCGGCCGCGAGACGCTGGCGCGCGAACGACACCACGAGAATGCTGTTCGCGGTCGCGACGCCCACCGTCATGATCGCGCCCGTCAGCGCGGGCACGCTCAGGTGCGTGCCGGTGACGAACAGCATCCACGCGATGCCGGCGAGCGCGGCGGGCATCGCGCTGATGATGATCAGCGGGTCGAGCCACGACTGGAAATTGACGACGATCAGCAGGTAGACGAGCACGATCGCCATCGCGACACCCGCGCCGAGGCCGATATACGACGTGCGCATCGTCTCGATCTGGCCGCGCATCGTCAGGTCGGTGCCGCGCGGCAGGCTCGCGCGCATGTCGGACACGATGCGGTCGATCTCGCCCGCGACCGAGCCGAGGTCGCGGCCCTCTACGCTCACGTACAGGTCGATCGCCGGCCGGATGTTGTAGTGCGTGATCACGGCCGGATTCGCGGCGGTGCGCACCTGCACGAGGTTGCCGAGCAGTTGCAGCGGCATGCCCGTGCGGCCGCTGGCCGAGATCGGCGTGCCGAGCAGGTCGTCGACCGACGAGATGTCGTATTGCGGGGTCTGGATCTGCAGCGGGTACTGGACGCCCGTTTTCGGGTTGATCCAGAACGACGGCGTCGTCTGCGAACTGCCGGACAGCGAGATCAGCATGTTCTGCGCGACGTTCTGCGCGGAGAGATTGAGCTGCTGCATGCGCGTACGATCCATGTCGGCCAGCAGGGTCGGCTCGTCGTTGCGTTGCAGCACGTGCACGTCGACGGCGCCGGGGATTTGCCTGACCTTTTTCATCAGGTTGCTCGCGATAGTCATGTTACTCGCGAGATCGTTGCCGAGCACCTGCACGTCGATCGCGGCTGGCTGACCGAAGTTGAGGATCTGCGTGATGATGTCCGACGGCTGGAAGAAGAATTCGACGCCCGGGAAGCGTTCGGGCAGCAGCTTGCGCAGCGTCTGCACGTAGTGCGTGGTCGCGCGGTGGCCGGGCTTCAGCGCGATCAGCAGCTCGCCGTCGAGCGTGCCGATGGTGCCGGCATTGCTGTACGACAGGTTGATGCCGCTGACGGGCAGGCCGAGGTTGTCGACGATCGCGCCGAGTTCGTCGGGCGGCACGACTTCGCGGATCACGCGCTCGACCCGGTCGGCGAGGCGCGCGGTTTCCTCGATCCGGTAGCCGGTCGGCGCGCGCATGTGCAGCCGGATGTTGCCGGAATCGGCATTCGGGAAGAAGTCGCGGCCGAGCGCGAACACGAGGCCCGTCGACAGCACGCAGAAGCCGAGGAAGCACATCGCGTAGAAGCGGCGGCGCACGAGCAGCATGCTGAGCAGCACGATGTACCACGCGCGCAGCCGCTCGAACGCGTTGTTGAACGCATGATGGAGGCGCGCAAAACGCGACGTCGCATGATCGGGGCCGGTGCTTGCCTGCTGCGGGCGGAACAGCAGCATCGCGAGCGTCGGCACGAGCGTGCGCGACAGCACGTACGACGCGAGCATCGCGAACACGACGGCTTCCGCGAGCGGCACGAACAGGAAGCGTGCGACGCCCGTCAGGAAGAACATCGGCACGAACACGATGCAGATGCACAGCGTCGACACGAACGCGGGCACCGCGATCTCGCCGGCGCCTTCGAGGATCGCCTCGTGCAGGTCCGTACCGAGATGCAGGTGCCGCTCGATGTTCTCGATCGTGACGGTCGCGTCGTCGACCAGGATCCCGACCGCGAGCGCGAGCCCGCCGAGCGTCATGATGTTGATGGTCTCGCCGAGCGCCGACAGCGCGATCAGCGACGTGAAGATCGACAGCGGAATCGAGATCGCGATGATCAGCGTGCTGCGCCAGTTGCCGAGGAACAGCAGGATCATCATCGCGGTCAGCACGGCCGCGATCAGCGCCTCGTGGATCACGCCCTGCACGGCCGCGTTGACGAACACCGACTGGTCGAACAGCGGCGTGATCGTGAGCCCTTCGGGGAGCGTCGGGATCACCTTCGGCAGCAGCGCCTTCAGGTCCGACACGACCTTGAGCGTCGACGCGTCGCCGCTTTTCAGGATCGACACGAGCACGCCGCGCTGGCCGTTCTGGCGCACGACGTTGGTTTGCGGCGCGAAGCCGTCGCGCACGGCCGCGACCTCGCGCAGGTAGGTCGTCGCGCCGTTGACGGTCTGGATCGGCAGGTTGTTGATGTCGGCGACCGTATCGGCCGACGCGTTCGTGTCGATCCGGTATTCGGTCTGGCCCATCTTCGCGGTGCCGGTCGGCAGCACGAGATTCTGCGCGTTGACCGCGTTGACGATGTCGGCCGGCGTGAGGCCCTTCGCGAGCAGCGCCTGCGGATCGAGATCGATCGCGACCACGCGCGTGCGGCCGCCGTACGGGAACGGCACCTGGGCACCGGGAATCGTGATCAGTTGCGGGCGCAGGAAGTTCAGCGCGATGTCGGCGAGCGACTGTTCGCTGAGCGTCGTGCTCGACAGCCCGAGCTGGATCACCGGGATGCTCGACGCGGAATAGGTGATCACGAGCGGCGGCGTCGCGCCCTGCGGCATCTGCCGCACGATCGCCTGCGCGGACGAGACCGTCTGCGCGATCGCCGTCTGCACGTTCGCGCCGGGCTGCAGGAACACCTTCACGACCGCGATGCCGGGCAGCGACGTCGACTCGACATGCTGGATGTTGTTGACGGTCGTCGTCAGGATTCGTTCATGCACGGCCGTGATGCGGTTCGTCATCTCCGTCGCGGAGAAGCCGCTGTAATTCCAGATCACGCTGATCACGGGGATGTTGATCGCGGGCAGCACGTCGACCGGCGTGCGCATCAGCGCAAGCGGCGTGGCCAGCACGATCATGATGGCCATCACGATGAACGTGTAGGGGCGCCTGAGCGCGAGATTGACGATCCACATGGAGGCAGCGGGACAGGCGGTGATCAGGCGTCGGTGAGGGGAACCCGAATGATAGGCGTCGGCGTGGAACGGGTTACTGTCGCGAAACTGGCGGGATTGTCAGGTTGGGCGCGCGGACGCCGCCGGCCGATTCCGCAGATGAAATGCGCGCGCATGCCGCGACCGGCGAACCGCCGCGGCACCGGATGCGCGCGTCGTGCCGGCGACGGTTTCGCTCATCGCGCCGCGCTCAGATCTGCTCCATCCCGAAACGCGCGAGCGCGCCCAGATCGACGACCTCGATCTGGTTGTACGCGAGCCGCAGCGCGCCGAGCTTCTCGAGCTGCTGCAGCGCCTGATTGATCCGCTGCCGCGACACGCCGACGAGCATCCCCAGTTCCTCCTGCGAGATCGACAGCGACGGGCCGGTGTCCGGGTACAGGTCCGGATTGAAGAGTTGCGCGAGCGCCTGCGCGACGCGCGCATCGACGTCGAGCAGCCGGCTGTTCTGGATCGACGCGATGAATTCGCCCATCCGGTTGTTCAACTGGTGGATCACGAAGCGCGTGAACGGCAGGCTCGTGTCGAGCAGCGCATGGAACGTGTCGACCGGCACGAACAGCACGGTCGAGCGCTGGATCGCGACGACCTCGTACTTGCGCAGTTCGCGCTTGATCACGCTGCCTTCGCCGAACCAGCCGCCCGACGGCACCCCCGAAAACGTGCAGCCGCGCCCCGACGCGTTGAAGATCGCAAGCTTCAGCAGCCCGCGATGCACGCCGATCCAGTATTCGGACGGCGCGAGCCGGTGCGCGATCACGTCGCCGGCCTCGCACTGCTCGACATGCGACTGCGCGAGCACCAGCGCCTGGTGTTCGGGCGCGAGCGTGCGGAACCACGCGCACTGGCCGAACAGCGTCGACAGCGCCGGCAGCGGGCCCGGTTCGGGAAGCGCGTCGGCCGGGTGGGCGGCCGCGTCGGGCGGCGCAACGTGGTGATCGTGCATGGGTGCGGGTTTGCGAGGTTAGGGATAACGCGCGGTGCTCGAAAGGCACTCTGTCGTTTCGATGACAGACGGCTCACAATAACGCCCGTTAGGCTGTCGGCAATTGAACCACATCAAAGCGATCCGGGGTGCATGCACACCGGTCGACAGAACACGGGAGACAGGATCATGACGCAGATGTTCGAGGCCGGGCTCGGCCGCCGCGATGCCAATTACGTACCGCTCACCCCGATCGACTTCCTGGTCCGGACGGCGGAAGTCTACGGCGAGCGCCTCGCGATCGTGCACGGCGACGTGCGGCGCACGTGGGGCGAGACCTACACGCGCGCGAAGCAGTTGGCGAGCGCGCTCGCGCAGGCCGGCGTCGGGCGCGGCGACACCGTCGCGGCGCTGCTGCCGAACATCCCGGCGATGGTCGAGGCGCACTTCGGCGTGCCGATGGCCGGCGCGGTGCTGAACACGATCAACACGCGGCTCGACGTGCCGTCGGTGATCTTCATGCTGCGTCACGGCGAGGCGAAGGTGCTGATCGTCGACACCGAATACGCGGAGCTCGCGCATCGCGCGGCGCTCGAGGTGCCGGGCCTGAAGATCGTCAGCGTCGCCGATGCGATGCCGGCCGATCCCGAGCGCTTCGCGGGCGCGATCGACTATGAAGCGTTTGTCGCCGGCGGTGACGCCGACTACGCATGGACGCCGCCCGCCGACGAATGGGACGCGATCGCGCTGAACTACACGTCCGGCACGACCGGCGACCCGAAGGGCGTGGTCTACCACCATCGCGGCGCGTATCTGGCGGCGATCAGCAACATCCTCGAATGGGACATGCCGAAGCACGCGGTGTATCTGTGGACGCTGCCGATGTTCCACTGCAACGGCTGGTGCTTCCCGTGGGCCGTCGCGGCGCGTGCGGGCGTGAACGTCTGCCTGCGCAAGTTCGACGCGAAGACCGTGTTCGACCTGATTCGCAGCGAACGCATCACGCACTATTGCGGCGCACCGATCGTGCAGAGCGCGATCGCGAACGCGCCGGCCGAATTCCGCGAAGGCATCGACCATACGGTGCACGCGATGGTCGCGGGCGCGGCGCCCGCGCCGGCGGTGATCGCGAAGATGAAGGAGATCGGCTTCGACCTGCTGCACGTGTACGGGCTGACCGAGGTCTACGGCCCGGCGACCGTGTGCGCGAAGCAGGCGCACTGGGAAGCGCTGCCCGATGAAGAGCGCGCGCGGCTCAATGCGCGCCAGGGCGTGCGCTACCACCTCGAAGCGGGCGCGACGGTGCTCGATCCCGACACGATGGCGCCGGTGCCGGCCGACGGCGAGACGCTCGGCGAGATCATGTTCCGCGGCAACATCTGCATGAAGGGCTACCTGAAGAACCCGCACGCGACCGACGAGGCGTTCCACGGCGGCTGGTTCCATACCGGCGATCTCGGCGTGCTGACGCCGGACGGCTATATCCGCATCAAGGATCGCCGCAAGGACATCATCATCTCGGGCGGCGAGAACATCTCGAGCATCGAGGTCGAGGACGCGCTGTACCGGCATCCGGCCGTCGCCGTTGCGGCGGTGGTCGCGATGCCCGACCCGAAATGGGGCGAGGTGCCGTGCGCGTTCGTCGAGCTGCGCGAAGGCGCGCGCGCGACCGAGGAGGAGATCGTCGCGCACTGCCGGCAACTGCTCGCGGGCTTCAAGGTGCCTAAGGCCGTGCGCTTCGGCGAGCTGCCGAAAACGTCGACCGGCAAGATCCAGAAGTTCCAGCTGCGCAATGCGGTCGGCTCGGACAAGGCGATCGACCTGGCGGGCGACAAGAAGTAGGCGGCGAGCGGCCGCCGCCGGTCGACGTTCATGCGTCGCGTTCGAGCCGGAACACGCTGACGGCTTCCGACAGTTGCGCGGCCTGGTCGCGCAGTGCGACGGCCGCGCGTTCGGCGTCCGAGATCAGCGTCGCGTTCTGCTGCGTGGTCTCCCCGATCTGCGTGACGGCCTGGTTCACCTGCTCGATACCGGTCGATTGTTCTCGCGACGCGGCGCTGATCTCGCCGATCAGCGTGCTGACCTGATCGACGCGCGCGACGATGTCGCGCATCGTGCCGCGCGCCGCGTCCGCGATTCGGTACCCCTGTTCGACGGTCGTCGACGATTCGGCGCTCAGCGCGTCGATTTCCTTGACCGCGGCCGCGCTGCGCTGGGCGAGCGCGCGCACTTCGGCCGCGACCACCGCGAAGCCCTTGCCGTGCTCGCCTGCGCGCGCGGCCTCGACGGCTGCGTTCAGCGCCAGGATGTTGGTCTGGAACGCGATGCCTTCGATCGCGCCCGTGATTTCGGCGATCCGGCGCGTTGCGCGGCCGATTTCGTCCATCGTCGCGACCACGCGCTGCACGGCCTCGTCGCCGTCGGTCGCGGCCGCCGATGCGTTCGCGACCAGCGCGTTCGCTTGCGCCGCGTGCTCGGCGTTCTGCTGCACGGCGGCCGTGATCTGCTCCATGCTGGCCGCCGTCTGTTCGACGCTGCTCGCCTGTGTCGCGATCCGCGCGGCGATGTCGCCGCTGCCGGCCGCGATGCCGACCATGCCGCGCGCGATGTCGGCCGAGCCGCTGCGCACCTGCGCGACGATCCGCGCCAGGCCGTCGCCGATCCCGTCGACCGCCTGCACGAGCCGGCCGATCTCGTCGTTGCGCGTGGCGCCGCGTGTCGTCTCGCCGTCGCGGATCCGCACGCTGAGGTCGCCCGCCGCGTAGCGTTCGGACGCGCGTGCCGCCGCATCGAGCGGCCGGCTCACGACGCGCCTCACGACGACGACGAACAGCGCCGCGAACGCCGCGACGAGCACGGCTGCGATCATCAGGAATCGATCGCGGAGGGTGCGCATGCCGGCCAGCAGTTCGTCGTCGATCGCGATGCCGCCGACCAGCCACTGCCACTGCGGAACCGTCGTGAACGACATGAATTTCGCGGTTGGCCGGCTGTCGTGCGCGGCCGGGTCGGCCGACGTATACGCGAGCCGGCCGTGGCCGGCCGCGAGCATCTGCGTGTACGGCGCGCGCGCGTCGTCGGCGCGTTGGCCGGCTGCATCGGGATGGACGACGAAGGTGCCGCGCGATGCGCCCGGCGAGGCGTCGAGCACGAAGTAGTAGCCGTTCTCGCCGACCTTCAACGCACGGATGCCGTCCTGGACGACTTGCAACTCGGCGCCGACGTCGAGCCCGACGAACAGTGCGCCGATCACGCGGCCGCTTGCATCGGTGACCGGCTTGTACTGCGTGATGTATTGCCGGCCGAACAGTTTGGCAAGGCCCGTGTAGCTGCGCCCGGCGACGAGCGGCGCGTACGCGGGGCTCGCGCGATCGAGGCGTGTGCCGACCGCGCGTGCCCCGTCCTGTTTCTTCAGCGACGTCGTGATGCGCACGAAATCGTCGCCGTCGCGCGCGAAGATCGTCGCGATCGCGCCGCTTTTCTTCAGGAACTGGTCGGGAATCGAGTAATCGAGGTCGAGCGGCTGGCCGCCCGCGGACAGCGTGGGCGCGGCGACGCCGCCGATGTCGACGGTGCGCGCCGGGTCGAGCGAGAAATCGGCCGGCAGGAAACTCGCGAACAGCGACATCGCGCGACTGGCTTCGGCCGACAGCGCCTTGTCGAACATCTCGACCATCGCACGGATCGACTGCTCCTTGTCGGCGATTCGCGCGTGCGCCTCGTCCGCGAGTTGCTGGCTGGCGAAATGGGCGAGCGCCCACGCGAAAACGGTGAACAGCAGTGCGACGAGCGTGCACGCCAGCGCGGCCAGGCGCGCGCCGACGCTCACCCGGCCCAATTGGGTCAATCTCATACGGCATCCTGAGTGGGGTGGGAGAGGGGCGGAACGCACGCGTCACCGCAGACTGTAAGGAATACGGCAGCTTCGGCGGATTCTTTAGCGTTGCGAAGCCGGTGGCGGCGCAAGCGGGCGCCATCGACGGAGGAAAGGTCGCGTCAGTACCGTCAGTACGTCACGAGCCACGCGACGGCCAGGTAGCGGCCGACCTTCGCGAGCGTGACGATCGCGAGAAAGGTCGGCAGCGGCTCGCGCAGCACGCCGGCGATCATCGTCAGCGGATCGCCGATCACCGGCGCCCAGCTCAGCAGCAGCGACCAGCGGCCGTAGCGCGCATACCAGCGTTCGGCGCGTGCGAGCGCGGACGGCTTGACCGGAAACCAGCGGCGGTCGCGGAAGTGCTCGATGCCGCGCCCGAGCGCCCAGTTGATCGCGGAGCCGGCGACATTGCCGAGGCTCGCGACGAGCACCAGCGCCCACACAGGCTCGCGCCCGGCGAGCAGCAGGCCGGCGAGCACGGCTTCGGACTGGAGCGGCAACAGGGTCGCGGCGACCATCGACACGGCGAACAGGCCGCCGTAAGTGAGCAATTCGGACATCGCGCGATTGTACCGGTCGAGCGCCGACCGCTCCGGGTCACACGGTTAGCGGCTCAACGGCTCAACGGCTCAACGGCTCAACGGCTCAACGGCTCACTGGGCCGGCGGTTCACTGGGGCAGGCGGCATCGGCGGTCCCGAACACCAGATTCGAGATCACCGACTTGTCGCCCGGTTCGTCGTTGAGCGTGCTTGCGAGCAGCTCGCCCGCGAGTTGCCGCGGCGAAAACACCGTGTCGGGTTTCGGCAGCCGCAGCCGTTCGAGGTTGCGCTGCTTGCTCAGTTCCAGCCGACCATGATCGCGCCCATCCCGACGAGCAGCCCGCCCGTCACGCGGTTCATCGCGCGCATCCGCGCCGGCCGCCGCAACGCGCGGCTCAGCCGGTGCGAGAACAGCGCCATCGACGCGACGCCGCCCGCGAACAGCAGCGCGAACGTTGCGGCGAGCAGCAGGTATTGAAGGTTCAGGCTCCAGTCGGCGTTCGGGCTGATGAACTGCGGAAAGAACGACGGAAAGAACAGCAGCGTCTTCGGATTCAGGCCCGACGTCGCGACGCCGCGCCAGAACAGCGCGCGTCCGGTGTCGGCGTCCTGCGGGACGATCGTGGCTCCAGCTCCAGCCCTGGCTGCGACTTCCGCCGATGCGGCGGGCGCGTTGACCGGCGAGCGGCCGAGCCATTGCTTGCCGCCGAGCCACACGAGATACGCGGCGCCGGCCCAGCGCAGCACGGTGAGCGCGTGTTCGTCGATGTGGACCAGCGAATTCAGGCACAGCGCGGTCAACGCGAGTTGCAGCAGCACGGCGAGCGTGCCGCCCCACACGCACGGCAGCGCGCGGCGCCAGCCGGCGCGCAGCGCCTGGTTCATCGTGAGCAGGTTGACGGGGCCGGGCGCGTAGATGAGAACGACGGAAGCAGCAAGGAACGACAGATAAAGCCTGAACGACATGACGGGAAGTGCGAGAACGGGGATGCAGGCACCGGCTCCGCACGCGGTCGGATAGGCGTGCGGGCGGCGGGGAATCGCATGCCTGCTTGTCCGGCACCGCAACTCGTGATTGCGGCCGTGCGTCCCGGTGCGAAGGGGTTGTCGCGGGGAGCGTGCCGGGCAACAGGCATGGTGAAAATGTATCAAGCGAGCCGGTTAAAAGGCTTCCTGTTTTCCAGTAAAACGGCCCGAAACCGGAATCTTGTTCAGATAGAATGCTGATTTTCAGTAGAAGATTCTTTTCATCATGGCTATCCGCGAACGCACGCCGAAAACGCTCGACAATCAGGACCGCAAGATCCTTGGTGCATTGCAGAAAAATGCGCGGCTGTCGAACGCCGAACTTGCCGAACAGATCGGCATGTCGACGACCGCGTGCTGGAACCGCACGCGGCAGCTCGAAGTCGACGGCTACATCGACGGTTACGTCGCGCTGGTCAACCAGCGCATGCTCGGCTACGCGGACATCGTGATCCTCGAAGTCACGCTCGATCGCCACGAAGACGACGCGCTCGCGCGTTTCGGCGCGGAACTGGCCGCGCTGCCGGAAGTGCTCGAGGCGTATCTGGTGTCGGGTGAATACGACTACTGGATCAAGGTCGCCGTGGACGGCACGGCCGGCTACGAGCGGTTCCTGCGCGAAAAGCTGTACAAGATCTCGAGCATCCGTCACAGCCGCTCGATGTTCGCGCTGCGCTGCATGAAGGACGTGCCTTCGATCCAGGTGTGAGGGGGCG
Organism: Burkholderia sp. LFS061; assembly: GCF_047978125.1. Lineage (NCBI taxonomy): Bacteria > Pseudomonadati > Pseudomonadota > Betaproteobacteria > Burkholderiales > Burkholderiaceae > Burkholderia > Burkholderia sp. LFS061. The sequence goes on from NZ_JBFPFS010000002.1 coordinate 184,021, forward strand.
GAGAAGGGGCGCGGCCGTCGTTGAAACGACGGCGCATGCAACTGCGCGATGGCGCGGAGAAATCCGGCGATCCGCCGCCAGGGACGGCGTTCGGCGTGGAACCGCACGCGGGTAGACAAAACGGATGAATCTTCCGTCCGCAACGATCCGGCGCAATCGCGCGCCGACCGGATAACGGTAGCCGTCCGGGCCGCCTGCGGACAAAACCGCGCCGATACCGATCGGTGCCGGACCTCAAACCGACCTCAACGCTCCCGAGGCGGTGAGCGCATTCAACCCCGGGGCAAGCCCGGCCAGTTTCCGCGTGGCCTGCCAGATATTCTTGTGCCGGACGCAGCGACCTCGCGGCGTGCGTCCGCACAAGCGGATCCGGCAGGTCATCGCGCCGGCTGGCGGCTGATCGTTCCGTTCAGCGCGGAAGGCGCGCGTGTGCTTCGGCGATGACTTCGCAGTTCTCGAGGTGGAGCTGCCAGGCTTCCGCAAGCAGCTCGCCAACACGTGCGAGCCAGCCAGTGGATTGGGTGGAACGATCGGAGACATTAGACGTTTGCATGACGAAGCCCCATATAGGTGGCGAGTTAGGGATAACCCTAATCATAGCGAAACGTCTCCGCGTTGTGAAATGCGATTTCGTTATATGAGAATTACTGACAATTTGTGTTGCCGCTGCGCAACATGAATTGGGGCGGTCCGCCAGGTCGCGGCCACGCGTGACCTGGCCGTGGCAAGCACGGCCTTGCAAGGAGAAAGGAGCGGGAATCGAGCGACGGAGAGGAAGGCGGCGATGCGGCGATTACCGGCCGATCCACCCGAACCGCCACGACAGTCGCCGCGTCGCGGCGAGCAGCGTCTGAGCGAGGTCGCTGTCCGGCCCGCGCGGGAAGCCGCGCGACGAGCCGATGATCGCGATCACGAGCCGGATGCTGCCGGTGTGATCGAACACGGGCGCGGCGACCGTCCCGATGCCCGGCACCGGCGCGTCGAACGCGAAATCGAGCGCGTCCGCGCGGATCGCCGCGAGCCGCGCGCGGAATGCATCGTCGGCCTGGGCGGGGCCGCTGCCGGCGAGGCGTACGGGCTCGTTGGCGAGCAGGTCGGCCAGTACGTCGTCGGACATGCCGGCCGCGAAGATCCGGCCGATCGCCGTATTGACGAGCGACATCACGGTGCCGACCTGCAGGCTCACGTGCTGCGGCCGCGCCGATTCCTCGAGGCGGATCACGGTCGGGCCGAGCGGCCCGAGCGTCGCGGCGGCCACGCTCATGTCGGTCGCGGCGGCCAGCGCGACGATCTCGGCTTCCGCGTCGCGCGTCGGCGACACGCGCTGCATCGCGATCAGGCCGAGCGCCTGCCCGAGCGGGCCGCCGTCGAAGCAGCCGGCGTCGTCGCGGCTCAGCAGGCCGATCTTCTGCAGGCTGACGAGATGCGGAAACGCCTTCGCCGCCGGCATGCCGGCCGCCGCCGCGAGATCGCGCAGCGGCAGCGCACGGCCCGCCGATACCAGCGCGAGCAGCAGCTCGCCGGTGCTGTCGAGCGCGTTGATTCCGCGCTGCGCTTTCGCGTCGTCGGCCAGCGCGGGCGGCACGCGCGGTGCGCCCGCCGAGGGGGCGGGCGGCGGTTCCGAAACTGCCGCGCCGAGCGACGCGGTGGCCTGCCGCGCCGCATCGCGCAACGCGGTCGCGATCGGGCCATCCCAGCCGACATCGATCGACCCGCTCGAACCGATCACCGTCAACGCGAGCTGCAGGCGCCCGTGCGCGTCGAATACCGGCACGCACATCGCGCTGACACCGGGGCTCGGCAGGTCGACGCTGCGTTCGATGCCGCGCGCGCGGATCGCGTCGAGTTCGGCCAGTTGCGCTCCGGCATCCTGCGTGGGTTGCGTGCTTTCGGCGCCCGCGAGCGTATCGCCCGCGCCGGCATGGCTGGCCGCCATCGCATCGGTTTGCGCAGGATCGCCGAACGCGCGGAACACGCGGCCGGTCGCCGTCGTGTCGAGCGACATCACCGAGCCGACGTGCAGGTTCACGTGCAGCGGATAGCCGCCGTGCTCGATGCGCACGATCGTCGGGCCGAGCACGCCCGGCACCGACAGCGCGACGCTCAAGCCCACCGCTTCCGCGAGCCGAGCCGCGTGCGGCAGCGCCGCGCGATAGGCCGGCTGGCGCTCGATCGACATCAGCCCCAGCCGCAGCGACAACGGGCCCGGCTCGTAGTTGCCGGTGATCGCGTCGCGCTTCACGAGCGCGAGCCGCGTCAGGCTGACGAGATAGGTGTGCGCCTGCGCGGTCGACAGGTCGGCTGCCGCTGCCAGCTCCGACAGGCCGAGCGGCTTGCGCCGGCGCGCGAGCGCGTCGAGCAGCCGGCCGCCGACCTCGACACTCTGGATCCCGCGCTGCGCCTTGGGCGGCGCGTCGTCCGCGCTGACTTCGTGGTTCTGCACGCGATGATTCTTCCGTTGACGAAACCCCGCATGGTATCCGACGCCATTTATCGCGCCAGCCCGCAGGTTTACCCGTATTGGACAATAGCAAGTCTATTTGTCATTGACAAATAATCGATCGGGGACGATGATCCGTTCACACCCCTCAACACATGGCTCGCAGCCACGGAACGCAACATGGCCAAAGCATTCGCCTCCCAAGCCGATCTGGAAGAGAAGAAAGTCACGTGGACGAAGCTGTCCGAGAACGCGTACGCGTACACCGCCGAGGGCGACCCGAACTCGGGCGTGATCATCGGCGACGACAGCGTGCTGATCGTCGACACGACCGCGACGCCCGCGATGGCACAGGACCTGATCGCGAAGATCCGCAGCGTGACCGACAAGCCGATCAAGCACGTGGTGCTGTCGCATTACCACGCGGTGCGCGTGCTCGGCGCGTCCGCGTATTTCGACGAAGGCGCGCAGCACGTGATCGCGAGCCGCGGCACCTACGAGATGATCGTCGAGCGCGGCGAGGCCGACATGAAGTCGGAGATCGAGCGCTTCCCGCGCCTGTTCGCCGGCGTCGAGACGGTGCCCGGCCTGACCTGGCCGACGCTCGTGTTCGAGCGCGAGATCACGCTGTTCCTCGGCAAGCTCGAAGTGAAGATCATGCATGTCGGCTCGGGCCACACGAAGGGCGACACGATCGTCTGGCTGCCGTCGCAGAAGGTGCTGTTCTCGGGCGACCTCGTCGAATACGACGCCGCGTGCTACTGCGGCGACGCGCAGCTCGAACAGTGGCCGGCCACGCTCGAGGCGCTGCGCGCGCTCGGCGCCGAGAAGCTCGTGCCGGGCCGCGGCCCCGCGCTGCTGAATCCGGCCGACGTGAACAAGGGCCTCGACTACACGAAGGATTTCGTCACGACGCTGCTCGCGCAGGGCCGCAAGGCCGTGGAGCGCAATCTCGACCTGAAGGCGTCGATGGCGCTCACGCGCGAAGCGATGGATCCGAAGTTCGGCCACGTGTTCATCTACGAGCATTGTTTGCCGTTCGACGTGTCGCGCGCGTTCGACGAGGCGAGCGGCATCGAGCATCCGCGCATCTGGACTGCGCAGCGCGACAAGGAAATGTGGGCCGCGCTGCAGGACTGAGCGGCACACGGCGGCGGGGCGTTCGTCTGAACGCGTCGCCGTTTCCCTGAGGGCTGCGGGTTCCGCTGCGGCGTTGCGCCGCGGTTCCGGCAGCCGTATCCGGTCTCACAAGAAAGCAGGGCGCATGCACGCCCTCGGAGACTGCTGCGCACTCGAATCGCGCGGCCCGTTTGGAGAGAGACATGCCCCAATCGCTTCCCGCCGAAGCGACGCTCGCGCACACGAGCGCTTCGGTATCCTCATCGACGTCGGAATCCGGCGACGCGCTGCTGTTTCGCAAGATCGCGTGGCGGATCGTCCCGTTCCTGTTCCTCTGCTACGTCGTGTCGTTCCTCGACCGCATCAACATCGGCTTCGCGCAGTTACAGATGAAGCACGATCTCGGCTTCAGCGATGCGATGTACGGCCTCGGCGCCGCGGTGTTCTACGTCGGCTACGTGTTCTGCGAAGTGCCGAGCAACCTGCTGCTCGCGCGTTTCGGCGCGCGCCGCACGTTCACGCGGATCATGCTGCTGTGGGGCATCGCGTCGACCGGGATGATGTTCGTGTCGCAGCCGTCGCATTTCTACGTGCTGCGCTTCCTGCTCGGCGTGTTCGAAGCCGGCTTCTTCCCCGGCATCGTGCTGTACCTGACCTGGTGGTTCCCCGCGAACCGGCGCGCGGCGGCGATCTCGGTGTTCTTCGCGGGCGTCGCGGTGGCCGGCGTGCTCGGCGGCCTGATGTCGGGCTGGATCATGCGCGACATGAGCGGCGTGCTCGGGCTGCACGGCTGGCAATGGATGTTCGCGATCGAAGGCGCGCCGGCGATCCTGCTCTCGTTCGCCGCGTTCACGTTCCTCGTCGACCGGCCGCAGGACGCCGCATGGCTCACGTCCGATGAAAAGGCGCGCGTCGCCGCGCTGTGCGCGGACGGCCGCGGGCACGGCGGCGCGCACGACGGGCGCAGCCTGGCGGCCGCGCTCGCGAACCCGCGCGTGTACCTGTTCGCGTTCATCTATTTCTCGCTGACCTGCGCATCGCTGACGCTCAACTTCTGGATGCCGCTGATGATCCGCGACTTCGGCGTGACCGACGTCGTTGCCGTGAGCCTCTACACGGTCGTGCCGAATGCGGTCGGTGCGGTCGGGCTGATCCTGATCGCGCGCCGCTCGGACCGCACCGGCGAGCGCCGCAGGCACTTCGCGTGCTGCACGATCGGCGGCGGGCTCGCGCTCGCGGCGCTGACGCTGCACCTGCACAGCTTCGCGGCGATGCTCGCGTGCCTGTCGATCGCGGCGACGCTGATCTTCGCCGCACTGCCGATCTTCTGGGCCGTGCCGACCCGCTACCTGTCGGGCAACGCGGCCGCGGCCGGGATCGCGCTGATCAGCAGCATCGGGATCACGAGCGGCATCGTCAGCCCGTGGGTGATCGGGATCATTCGCACGCGCACGGGCAGCATGGATCTCGCCGTGTACCTGCTGGCCGCGCTGCTGGTCGCCAGCGGCGTCGCGCTGATGCTCGGCGTGAAGGGCGGCGATGCGCTCGTACGAGCGGAAGCTCAACGTTGATCGTGAGGTCGGGCAATCGCGCGGCTGGTGTTGTCGCCGTCCGGTTCGACGCGGGTGGCCCGTACCGCTTCGATTACGCCCGATATACCTCGATCCGGTTGCGGCCGCGTTGCCCGACAGGGAGCGGGGCGGGCGGCGTCCCGTCGGCCGCCAGCACGTGTTGCGTGCCGGCTTCGGCGTGCGCAACGAAAGCGCCGGCCGTGCCGAAATGCGCACGCGCGACGCGGCAGACGGTCTCCAGCTCGGGCGGCGCAAACGCCGGCTGACCGTCGGCCGAACCACGCGCGGCGGCCGGCGCGTCGCCGGCCTCGGTGATGAACATACGGAACCGCATGGTCGAATTCCGCAACGGACGATTGCCAAGGTGTTCGGCAAGCTTGCCGCCTTCGATCCGCAGGATGTCAGACGCGATCAGCGCGCCGCCGCATAGCGCGGCGCCGGCGTATCGGTCGACAGGTGCGGCGCCATCGTCTGGCGCGCGGCCTCGTACGCATTCCATTCGTCGGCCGCGTGCAGCGACGGAATCGTCACGAGTTCGCCGCGATCGAAGCCGACCAGCGCCGCGTCGACCATGTCGGACGCCGACATCACGATTTCCTTCGGCAGGTGCTCGAGCGGCAGGCCGCCCGTCTGCCAGAAATCGGTGGCCGTCGCGCCGGGCAGCACGGCCTGCACCTGCACGTCCTTGCCGGCGAGCTCGTGGTGCAGCGACTGGCTGAACGCGAGCACGAACGCCTTGCTGCCGCCGTACACGCCGTTCAGCGTTTCCGGCGAGATCGCGACGATCGACGAAATGTTGATTACCGCGCCGCGGCCACGGGCGACGAAGCCGGGCACGGCTGCATAGGTGAGGCGCGTGAGCGCGGTCACGTTCAGGTCGATCATCCGCGTCATCGCGTCTACGTCGCTGTCGAGCAGCGGGGCGTGCGTGCCGACACCCGCGTTGTTCACGAGCAGCGTGATGCTCGCGTCCTGCTTCAGCTTCGTTTCGACGGCGGCGAGTGCCGCGCGGTCGTTGAGGTCCGCATCGACGATCTCGACGCTGCGCCGCGTGTCGTTCGTGATGCGCTCGGCGAGGGCGGCCAGCCGGTCGCGGTTGCGCGCGACCAGGATCAGGTCGTAGCCGCGGCGCGCGAGCCGGTCCGCGTAGATTGCGCCGATGCCCGACGACGCGCCGGTAATGAGGGCGGTACCGCGATGTGCTTGAGTCATGATGTCGCTCCGTTTTCGATGAAGTGGCCGAATGGCGTGAATGCATTCTGGCTTCGAATCGCTGCGACACAAATGACGTAGATGGGTATGATTCAGGACATCGGGCCGAAGACACGCCCGGGACTGGAGAACACGCATGCACCGAATCGGCTTTCTGATCAGCGACGGTTTCCAGATCATGGCGCTCGCCGCGCAGTCGGTGTTCGAGTACGCGAACATGGGAGCTGGCGAGCCGTTCTACGTGATGGACAATTATTCGGTCGATGGCGGCGACGTGCGCTCGTCGCTCGGGCTGTCGGTCGCCACGCGCGCGCTGCGCGGGCGGATCGCCGTCGATACGTGGATCGTCGCGGGCGTCAACGATCCGCTCGCTGCGCCGGCGCCGGCCGGCGTGGTCGCGTTCCTGCGCCGCACGAACGCACGCGCACGGCGGATCGCCGGCATTTGCACGGGCGCGTTCGTGCTGGCCGAGGCGGGGCTGCTTGCGCAGCGCCGCGCGACGACGCACTGGGCGTTCGGCCGCGACATGCAGCGGCACTACCCGGAGATTCGCGTCGAGGAAGACCGGATCTACATCGTCGACGGGCCGATCTGGACGTCGGCCGGGATGACGGCCGGCCTCGACCTCGCGCTCGCGATGGTGGAAAAGGATCTCGGCGCCGATGCCGCGCGCTCGGTCGCGCACAAGCTCGTGATGAACCAGCGCCGGGCCGGCGGCCAGTCGCAGCATTCCGAAATGCTCGATCTCGCGCCGAAATCAGACCGGATCCAGAACGCGTTGAACTACGCGCGGCAGAACCTCGGCCGTGCGCTGACCGTCGAGGATCTGGCCGATGCCGTCCACCTGAGCCCGCGGCAGTTCAGCCGCGTGTTTACGCTCGAAACGGGGCAGTCGCCCGCGAAGGCGATCGAGCGGCTGCGGCTCGAAGCCGCGCGGCTGATGATCGAACAGAGCCGCCATCCGCTCGACGTGATCGCGAAGGAGAACGGTTTTCGTGATCGCCGCCATATGCGCGAGGCGTTCGTGCGCGGGTTCGGCGTGCCGCCGCAGGCCATGCGGCGCGATGCACGGGCGGACGAGCGGGAAACAGGCTGACGCGTGGGCGCGAGCCGTTCGTCGCGGGCCGGAAAAATGGCGCAGAATCTCGCCGATATTCTTCGCGAGGAGAAACGATGCACACCGCCCCGTTCAACATTGCGATTCCCGATCACGCGCTTGATGACCTGCGCCGGCGCCTGCGCGACATGCGCGCACCGATGCTGACACCCGCCGGGCCGTGGCAGCAGGGTGTCGAAGGCGCGTGGCTGCGCGAACTGACCGCGTACTGGGCCGAACGCTTCGACTGGCGTGCGGTGGAGCGTGCGCTGAACCGGCTGCCGCAGTTCGTCGCAGATGCAGGCGGGCAGCGCGTGCATTTCATCCATCGACACGGCGTCGGGCCGAGGCCTTATCCGCTCGTCGTCACGCACGGCTGGCCGGGCTCCGTATTTGAATTCGACGCGCTGATCGATCGCCTCTGCGACCCGGCGGCGTTCGGCGGCGATCCGGACGATGCGTTCGACGTCGTCGTGCCGTCACTGCCGGGCTTCCTGTTCTCGCCGGCGCCCGCGGCACCCGGCATGTCGGCATTTCAGGTCGCCGACCGCTGGGCGGCGTTGATGTCCGGTCTCGGATATCGACGCTTCGGCGCGCAAGGCGGTGATCTCGGCGCAGGCGTGTCGATTGCGCTCGGCGCGCGACACGCCGACGTGGTGGACGGCATCCATCTGAACTACCTGCCCGGCAGCTACGAGCCTCCGACCGACGCGGCTTCGCCGCTGACCGAGGACGAACGGGCCTTCGTGGCGCAGCGCGGCGAGTGGGCCGCGCTGGAAGGCGGATATGCGCATATGCATATGACGAAGCCGCAGACGCTGGCCGTCGCGCTCAACGATTCGCCGGCCGGGCTGGCCGCGTGGATCACCGAGAAATTCCGCACGTGGAGCGATTGCGACGGCGACGTCGCACGGCGGTTTTCGCACGACGTGCTGCTGACCGGAATCTCGCTCTACTGGTTCACCGGCTGCATCGGCTCGTCAATGCAGATGTATTGGGAAAACCGGCTGCAGCCAATGCGCTTCGCGGCCGGGCAACGCGTGGCGGTGCCCGTCGCGTTTGCGCGTTTTCCGAAGGAAATCAGCCACCCGCCGCGCAGCTGGCTCGAACGGGTGTTCGACGTCGTGCAGTGGACCGACATGCCGAGCGGCGGCCATTTTGCTGCGATGGAAGAGCCGGATCTGCTGGCCAACGATATTCGGCGATTTTTCCGGCGTTTTCGGTAATGCGCGGGTAGGCCGGGGAAGCTGGCGAAGTGCGCAGGCGTCCATCCGCGCATTAGCGAGAGCCGGCACCATGCGGATCGTGACGCGACGATGCCGCCTGTCTTACCGTGTGACGAACGGTGCCGCGTCGTCCGGCGCCGTACGCGCATGCTTGCGCTGGCGCAGCAGCGCGACGCGGCAGTTCTCGCGCGCGGTCTCGCGGCCGTCGTCGTCGAGCAGCACGAGATCGCCGCGCATCACGTTGAGCGTGATCACGTCCTCGCCCGGCGCGCCGAGCGTTTCCGGCGTATGCACCGAGCCGGCCGGTTCGAGCACCGTCGAGCCGGCGTGCGCGACCCAGTCGTACTCCAGGTAGCGCCACGCACCCTGCAGCGTATGGACGAACACCTCGCCATCGTGACGATGGCGCGGCAGCGTGCCGCCGGCCGGCATCTTCAGCAGCGCGGTCAGCGTGTCCTCGGCCGCATTGATGTGCAGATACTTGATCGCCAGCCCCGGCAGGTCGGCGCTCATCGGCAGCCACGGCAGCGCATCGCCGGGCAGGCACGAGATCGGCGGCAGGTCGGTGGGGAGCGGGGCGGACGGTTGCGTCATGGCGGGGCGGCGGAGCGGAAATGGGGAGCCCGCATTATCGCAGAGCCGGATCGCGCGGCCGAACGGCGGTGGTTCGCATGCGGCGCACGGCGCTGCCCACGCTGCCCGCGCCGCCGTTCCCGCGCGGCGCGGACCGTCGCGCCGGCTACGCTTTCACGTCGTGCGCGGCTTCCAGGCACGACTGGAACAGCAGCGCGGCCCGCGACGGCCGCGGCGAGCGCCGCAGCAGGCTCACGAACCGGCACCGGTAGTTGAACCGGTGCGGCGCGATCGGCTGCATCAGTCCCTTGTTTTCGAAGCTTTCCGCGTAATGGTCCGGCAGGAAGCCGAGATAACGGCCGGACAGGATCAGCGTCGCGATCGATTCCTGGTCCGACGCGGTCGCGCTGCGCGTGAGCTTCGCGCGATGGCTCAGTTCCATGTTCGGCGAATGGAAGCCGAGCCCCGCGAACGCGTGGTTGCGGATCGTCGTCCACGTGAGCTTGCCGTGCGGCGCATCGTAGAGCGGATGCTGGCGGCCGCAGTACAGCAGCATCCGTTCGTCGAACAGCTCCGAATACACGAGGCTGCCCGAGTTGCGGTGCGCGGGAATGATCCCGACCTGGTAGCTGTCGTCGATGATCCCGCGCTCGACCTCGTTGATCGACGCGACATGCAGGTTCAGCGCGACGTCGGGTGCTTCGTCCGCGAATCGGCGGATCGCGTCGCCGAGCCGCGCGTTCGGGTTGGTGGCCGTCTTGTCGAACACCGCGATGTGCAGTTCTCCGCCCATCCTGTCGTGAATACCGTCTATCCTGCTGCGAAAGGCCTCCATCGACGCGAGCAGCCGCAGCGTCTCCTCGTACACCGTCTGCCCCTCGGGCGTCAGCGTGAAGCCCGCGCGGCCGCGCCGGCACAGCACGAGGCCGACGCGCGTTTCCAGATCCTTCACGTGCCGGCTGATCGTCGAGATGCCGATATTCAGTTCCAGTTCGGCCGCCGCCATCCCGCCGCACTGCACGACGCCCTTGAAGACCCGCAGCAGGCGCAGATCCATGTCGCTGAGCTGCCCGAGCAGCGCGCGGCTCTTCGGTTTCTTTGCTTGCATAGTTGAGCAAGTGAACATTGATATTGCGATATTGAAGAGACTAATTGTCGTCCCGACAATGTGCAACATCATCACAAGAAGGAGGGGCGCGCCGCGCCGACCGACATGACCGACATCACCACCGCGCAGCAGGACGACACGACTATCCGCACCGACGCCGCCTGGCTCGACGCGCACTGGATGCCGTTCACGGCCAACCGCCAGTTCAAGGCCGATCCGCGCATGATCGTGTCGGGCAACGGCGCGTATTACACGGACGCCGAAGGCCGCAAGATCTTCGACGGCCTGTCGGGCCTCTGGTGCACGGGCCTCGGTCACGGCCGCACGGAAATCGTCGAAGCCGTGAGCCGCCAGGTCGCGCAGCTCGACTACGCGCCGGCGTTCCAGTTCGGCCATCCGAAGTCGTTCGAGCTCGCCAACAAGATCAAGGACCTGACGCCGGCCGGCCTCGACTACGTGTTCTTCACGGGTTCGGGCTCGGAAGCGGCCGACACGTCGCTGAAGCTGGCCCGCGCGTACTGGCGCGCGAAGGGCAAGGGCACGAAGACGCGCCTGATCGGCCGCGAGAAGGGCTACCACGGCGTGAACTTCGGCGGCATCTCGGTCGGCGGGATCGGGCCGAACCGCAAGCTGTTCGGCCAGGGCCTCGACGCCGATTTCCTGCCGCACACGCAACTCGCCGAAAACAGGTTCTCGCGAGGGATGCCCGAGCACGGCGCGGAGCTGGCCGACCGCCTGCTCGACCTGATCGCGCTGCACGACGCATCGAACATCGCGGCCGTGATCGTCGAGCCGTTCTCCGGTTCGGCGGGCGTGGTCGTGCCGCCGAAGGGCTATCTGAAGCGGCTGCGCGACATCTGCACCGCGCACGACATCCTGCTGATTTTCGACGAGGTCATCACGGGCTTCGGCCGTGCCGGCGCGATGACGGGCGCCGACGCGTTCGGCGTGACGCCGGACATCCTGAACTTCGCGAAGCAGGTGACGAACGGCGTGCAGCCGCTCGGCGGCGTGATCGCGACGAAGGAAATCTACGACACGTTCATGGCGGCAGGCGGCCCCGAGTACATGCTCGAATTCCCGCACGGCTACACGTATTCGGCGCACCCGGTCGCGTGCGCGGCCGGCGTCGCGGCGCTCGACCTGCTCGTGAAGGAAGACGCGGTGGCCCGCGTGCGCGATCTCGCGCCGCATTTCGAGGCGGCCGTGCACGGGCTGAAGGGCCAGCGCCACATCGCGGACATCCGCAACTACGGCCTCGCGGCCGGCCTGACGATCGCGGCGCTGCCGGGCGAACCGGCACGGCGCCCGTACGAGATCGCGATGCGCTGCTGGGCGAAGGGCTTCTACGTGCGCTACGGCGGCGACACGATCCAGCTCGCGCCGCCGTTCATCTCGGAGAAGCGCGAGATCGACAACCTGGTCAACGCGCTGTCCGACGCACTGAACGAAGTGGACTGAGCCGCGGCCCGCCCCCAAGCGACAACCGAATTGACGAAAGAGCCAGACAGATGAAACATGACAGCAAGGTGACTTCCACCCTCGGCCACCTGATCGATGGCAAGCGCGTCGACGGCGGCAGCCGCGTCCAGCCGGTGTTCGACCCGGCCACCGGCGAATCGGACAAGAGCGTCGTGCTCGCCGACAAGCTGACCGTCGAAGCCGCGATCGCGTCCGCGCAGGCAGCGTTCCCGGCGTGGCGCAACACGCCGCCGCTGAAGCGCGCCCGTGTGATGAGCCGCTTCAAGACGCTGCTCGAGGAGCACGCCGACGAGCTGTGCGCGCTGATCACGGCCGAGCACGGCAAGGTGCTCGCCGATGCGATGGGCGAACTGCAGCGCGGGATCGAGAACGTCGAATACGCCAGCTACGTGCCCGAGCTGCTGAAGGGCGAGCACAGCAAGAACGTCGGCCCCGCGATCGATTCGTGGAGCGAGTTCCAGGCGCTCGGCGTAGTGGCCGGCATCACGCCGTTCAACTTCCCGGTGATGGTGCCGCTGTGGATGTGGCCGATGGCCGTCGCGTGCGGCAACACGTTCGTGCTGAAGCCGTCCGAGCGCACGCCGTCGTCGACGCTGCGCATGGCCGAGCTCGCGCTCGAGGCCGGCCTGCCGCCGGGCGTGCTGAACGTCGTGAACGGCGACAAGGAAGCGGTCGACACGATCCTGACCGACCCGCGCGTGAAGGCCGTGAGCTTCGTCGGCTCGACGCCGATCGCCGAATACATCTACTCGACCGGCTGTGCGAACGGCAAGCGCGTGCAGGCGCTCGGCGGGGCGAAGAACTTCGCGGTCGTGATGCCCGACGCGGACATCGGCAACGCGGTGAACGCGCTGATGGGCGCCGCGTACGGCTCGTGCGGCGAGCGCTGCATGGCGATTCCGCTGGTCGTCGCGATCGGCGACGAGACGGGCGACCAGGTCGTCGCGGGCCTGAAGGCGGAAATCGACAAGATGAAGGTCGGCCCGGGCAACGGCGCGGGCATCGACATGGGCCCGCTCGTCACGCAGCAGCACTTCGAGAAGGTGACGGGCTTCGTCGAAGCGGGCGTGGCAGCGGGCGCGACGCTCGTCGTCGACGGCCGCGGCGTGAAGGTCGACGGCCATGACGGCGGCTACTACCTCGGCCCGTGCCTGTTCGACAACGTGAAGCCCGGCATGCCGATCTACCAGCACGAGATCTTCGGGCCGGTGCTCGGCGTGATCCGCCTGAAGTCGCTCGACGAGGCGATGGCGCTGATCGACGCGCACGAATACGGTAACGGCACGTGCCTGTTCACGCGCGACGGCGAGGCCGCGCGCTACTTCAGCGACAACATCCAGATCGGCATGGTCGGCATCAACGTGCCGCTGCCGGTGCCCGTCGCGTACCACTCGTTCGGCGGCTGGAAGCGTTCGCTGTTCGGCGACCTGCACGCATACGGCCCGGACGCCGTGCGGTTCTACACGAAGCGCAAGACGATCACGCAGCGCTGGCCGTCGGCCGGCGTGCGCGAAGGGACGGTGTTCAGCTTCCCGTCGAACCGCTGACGCGCATTTCGACTGCATGCGTCGCCGGCCTGTCGGCTGGCGATGCAAGGCGGCCGGCGTGAAGATGCGAAGGCCCGCCCCGATCGACGACGATCCGGGCGGGCTTTTTTACGTCCGCGCCGGTTGCGCGGACGGCGGCGCAATAACGCTTACGGCGCGACCACGTGCCACATGTCCTTGAAGTTGTCGCCGTTGCGGTCGCCCTGTTTCATGTCTTTCGAGAAGAAGTACAGCGGCTTGCCCTTGTACGCCCATTGCGGGCTGCCGTCGTCGCGTTTCACGATCGTGTAGGGGCCGACCGGAACGTCGGTCGCGCTGGCCTTGTACGGCGGCCAGAAGGTTTCGCACTGGCCCGTGCACGCGCTGGTGCCGGCGTTGGGCTTGTCCTTGTCGAAGGTGTAGACGGTCATCCCGTTCGCGGCGACGAGCGCGCCGTTTTCGACTTTCGTGATCGAGCCTTGGGCCAAGGCCGAAGCGGATGCAATGGCGAGCAGGGCGGAGCTGACGAGCAACGCGGCTTTCATGAATGCCTCCTGTAATCCGGTGGGCGGCCGCGATCGTGCGCACGGGCGAGCGGGCGCGACGATCGCGATGAATGGTGCCGGAACGCGGTGCCGTTGCCGCCGGTGCGAGCGACTCAGGGTCGGATGGCAGCGAACGGGGCGCTTCATTCACGATAGGCGGTTTTTGGCAGGGCTGCGAGAAAGTCGGGGGCGCGTGTCGGCGACGCGTAGGCGGCGCGCAACGGTGCTGCGAGTGCCGTCGCATCCGGTATTCGGGATCCGTCCCCGAGCCTGCGCGGCGTGTGCCGATGCGTCAGCGCCGTGCGCGATTGATCAGCGCGACGCCCGCGATCACGAGCGCGCGCGGCCGACGATGTCGAACCGTGCGATGACTGGCCAGCAGGCTGATTCAGTGGGTATCGGGCGGGGTGGCGCCGTCAGCGAAACGCCGGTGCCGACGCGAGCGCCGTCAGCACGACCGGCATCGCGAGCGCCGCGGCGACCGTCTGGAATGCGGTGATGCCGGCCATCAGCGGCGCGTCGCCGCCGAGCTGGCGCGCCATGATGTACGACGCCGACGACGTCGGCAGCGCCTGGAACAGCAGCGCGACCGTCAGCGCCGCATCGCCGAGCCCGAACAGGCGGCCGGCCGCGAGCGTAATGAGTGGCATCGCCATGAACTTGAACGCCGACGCGACGCACACCGGCTGCAGCCACGCACGGGCCGCGTCGAATTTCAGCGCCGCGCCCACGCACAGCAGGCCGAGCGGCATCGACGCGGCGCCGAGCGCGCGCACGGCCGGCTCGACGGCACCGGGAAACGCAACACCGCCGGCCTGCATCGAGATTCCGAGCGCGCACGCGACGACGAGCGGATTCGACAGGATCTGCCGCACGAGTGCGCCCGCGCCGAGCCGCGTGTCGCCATACCGCGCGAAGACCAGCACGCACATCAGGTTGACGGTCGGGACGATCGCTGCGACGCACACGGCCGCGAGCGCGATGCCTTGTGCGCCGAACAGCCCGGCGGCGAGTGCGGTGCCGACATAGTTGTTGAAGCGCACCGCACCCTGGAACACGGACGTGAAGCCGGCGCCGTCGACCCGGACGAACCGACGGACCAGCAGAAGAAGCGCAGCGGCGACGGCGGTCGAACCGACCAGCGCGGCCGCGAGCGGTAAAATGGGCAGCGCTTGGAGTCGCGCGTTCGCGAGGCCGTCCGCGAACAGCGCCGGCAGCAGCACGTAGTAGCAAAGGCGCTCGGCCTGCGGCCAGAACACCTCAGCGATGAAACCCGTGCGACGCAGGCCGTGGCCGAACGCGACCAGCAGCGCGACCGGCGCCAGCGCGAGCAGGATCGGGCCGATCATCGGCGCGCCTTCATGCAGGCTGCGTGCAGCGGCTGGCAGGCGGAGCGGCGAAACGACGCGGGAATCCATCCGGCGGGCAACATGGCGACTCGCAATCGAAAGAGTGACGATGCCGCCAAGTTAACACGCGAAATCAACAGGAATAATTGTTAATTATCGGGCGTTCAATGAGAAATTCTCATCGATGACGCGGTGACTTCAGCGGCCAGCGCGCGTGCGAAACGCTCGGCCGGACGCGACTGGTGTTCGAGCAGCACGATCGCGCGCCCCATCTGCGGCTGGCCGAACGGCAAGCGCGTGACGGGCGGCAGGCGCGCGAGCGTCGCATCGGGGAGCGCGACGATCGCGGCGCCGAGCCCGCGTGCCACCATGCGTGCGATCGTTTCCGCGCTGTCCAGCACCATCTCTTCACGCACGCGCACGCCGATGCGGCGCAGCTCGGCCGCGATCATGCGGCCGGCCCAGGCCTGTGCGTCGAAGCGGATGAACGGCAGAGCTTCGAGCAGCGTGCCCGCGTCGCGTTCCGCATGGTCCGGCGGCGCGAGCAGCCAGAAGCGATCCTCGTACAGCGTCGTCCACGTCAGCTCCGCCGGATGCGGGCGCACGGGGCGCGTCGTGATCGCCGCATCGAGTTCGCCGGCCGCGACGCGGTTCGCCAGCTCGGCCGACATACCGGCCGACACGTGCACGCGCAGCGACGGATGTGAGTTGCGCAGCGCGAGCAGCGCGTCGGGCAGCGGGCCGGACAGCGCGGTCTGGATCGCGCCGATCCGCAGGCGGCCGACGAGCTTCTTCTCGTCGCTGAGCGCATCGGGAATCCGGTCGACCATCGCGAGCACCTGCTCGGCCTGCGCGAGCAGGATGTTGCCCGCTTCGGTGAGCACCGGTTGCCGGCGCGAACGGTCGAACAACTGCACGTTGTATTCGCTTTCCAGTGCCTTGATCTGCAGGCTCACCGCCGACTGCGTGAGCCCGATGGCTTCGCCGGCGCGTGCGAAGGTCCGGTATCGTGCGATGGCGACCAGCGTTCTGAATGCGCGTAGTGACATGGACGAAGTGTGGTGGGCGGCGGGGCCGGCATGCGGATTGCTCGCGCGACGGCGGCAGCGTTTGCGTGACACGCTGCACAGGTGCGGCGAGGTCGGCGAGAACCAGCGGAACAAGCGGAACAAGCGGAACAAGCGGAACAAGCGGAACAAGCGGAACAAGCGGAACAAGCGGAACAAGCGGAACAAGCGGCCGGCGAGTTCGCGGACATCATGCCTGTGCCCGTCGAATCGGGCAACCGCGGCATTGCCGGCTTACGATGGAAAGCGCGGGCTGCCGGCCGATTCGGGTTCGCGTGGATGGCCACGGACGCGTTCCGCCGAAACATCTGCACCGGTGCGAGCGAGGCTCACGCCGATTCTTCGAGGAGGGCACGACGATGCTTCAGAACCCGGGCGACGTTGCGCGCGCGAGCTACCGCGCGTATGCCGACAAGAACCGCGACGCGATCGAAGCGCTGATCGCAACGGATTTCCATTTCACGAGCCCGCTCGACAACCGGCTCGACCGCGACACGTATTTCCGGCGTTGCTGGCCGAACAGCGTGACACTGGCGCGCTTCGATTTCGTCGAAGTCGCCGTTCACGGCGAGCACGTATTCGTCGTGTACGTGGCGGAAACGAGTAGCGGCAAGCGGTTCCGGAATGCGGAGCGGTTGCGCGTCCGCCACGGGCGGATCGTCGAGGCGGAAGTGTATTTCGGCTGGAACGTGCCGCACGATGCGCCCGACGGCGGCTTCGTCGAACCGCGCGGTTGAGTGGAGGACGCGAGCGGGCCGTGCATTGCGAAACGGCTCACCAATGCGGGATCGGCCGCCGCCGCGTCACACCCAGAGCCGATACATCCAGAACGATTCGTCGTCGATGAAGCGTTGCGTGAATTCGCTCGGCGAGAATCCCGTGATGCGCTTGACCTCGCGGCTCAGGTGCGCCTGGTCGGCGAACCCTTCGTCCAGCGCCAGCGTGGCCCAGTTGAACGCGGCGCCGGCTTCGAACCGGTCGCGCGCCGCGAAGAATGTGCTTTCCGTCCTGACGAGCGCCTGCCATTCGCGCAGCGATCGGCCGCTGTAGGTTGCGGATTCAACCCGTCGATGCAACACACTTGAGGCTGCATAGCAGCGAGGAGCGTTGCAATGAAACAGAGGCGGCGGATCTACTATACAGACAGTCAGAAGGCGTTAATGTGGGAGCGCTGGCGCAAGGGCGAATCGCTGCAGCAGATCGCCCAGTTGTTTGATCGAAACCATTCTTCGGTACAAGGGATCCTGGCCGAAACAGGCGGCATACAACCGAAGCAACGGCACCGTTCGAGATTGGCACTGACCTTTGCTGAGCGGGAGGAGATCTCGCGCTCAGTGGTTGCTGGTGATTCGATGCGCGCGATTGCAAACCGGCTCGGACGTGCCCCATCCACTGTTAGTCGTGAGCTCAAGCGGAACGGAGGTATGCAGAGTTATCGGGCGCACAATGCTGACGAACTTGCTTGGGAACGAACCCGTCGCCCCCAAGTCTGCAAGCTCGTCAGGAACCGAGAACTCGCCCAGGTCGTGGCAAGCAAGCTCCGGTTGCAGTGGTCGCCCGAGCAGATCGCCGGTTGGCTTAAGCACGTGTACGCGGTCAACAGAGACTATCAGGTGTCGCACGAAACCATATACCGCAGCCTCTACATACAAGCGCGCGGCGCGCTCAAAAAGGAATTGCTCGAGCATTTGCGGCGCTCGCGAGCCATGCGCCGTTCGCGTCATCACACGATGAAGACCGACGATCATGGCCGAATCTGCGACACCGTCCCGATTAGTGAACGCCCCGCGAACGTTGATGATCGTGCGATACCGGGCCACTGGGAAGGCGATCTGCTGTTCGGCAACGCGAACAGCCAGATCGCCACGCTCGTCGAGCGTCAGAGCCGCTTCGTGATGCTGGTGAAGGTCGCCAGCAAGGACACGGAAACGGTCGTCAATGCGTTGATCCGACACGCCGGCAAGCTTCCTGATGAACTATACAAATCACTGACCTGGGATCGGGGCAAAGAGATGGCCGATCACACACGCTTCACCGTGGCCACCGACATAAGGGTCTATTTTTGTGATCCGCAGAGCCCTTGGCAACGTGGCTCGAACGAGAACACAAATGGGCTCCTGAGACAGTATTTCCCCAAGGGGACCGATCTCTCGGCCTATTCGCAGGCCAAGCTCAACGCCGTAGCCAGACGGCTCAATGAGCGTCCGCGAAAGACACTAAACTTCGATACACCGGCTGAGCGATTTCATCAATTCGTTGCATCAACGGGTTGAATCCGCAGTCTTGATGCGCCGTTCGACCTGACGCGGGCTGCGCGTGCCTCGCCACTCGCGCGCTTGCAGCGCGAGCCGCTCGACCCAGCTGCGCCCCGCGTTGCGCAGCGATGACAGCGGCGTCGAGGGCCGAAGCGCCTGCCAGCGGGGCGCGAGGTGGCGATCGATCGCCGCCAGCGCGTCGGCGTCGCGATCCGCGCCGATCAATGCATCGAGCAGCGGGTGCCAATCGCGGCCGAGGCACGCGTGCGCGTCGAGCACGCGGTCGTGAATGCCCGGCAGCGCGATGCCGAACAGCGTCCGCGCCGCATCGGCGGTGAAACAGATCATGCCGATCAGCCCGCCCGTCGGCGCCCACGCGACGGTGGGGGCCGAATGGCTGCCCGACAGCGTCGCGGCCGCGCCAAAGGGGCGCCATTGCGGGCCGTCGGCCGTGGGTTCGATGAAGCCGACGTCGAGATCCCGATACCACGACACGCAGACGAGCGGCGTGGCCGGAAAGTGCGAGAGTCGCTGCGCGTCGCTCAACGCGAGGCCGCGCGTGTCGTACAGGACGATCGCGACCACCGCGCCCTGCAGCGCGGCCGGCGCGGGATGCAGCCGCGCATGCGGCGACTGTCCGCCGCTTTGCACACGGGGCGCGCGCGCAAGCGGATCGGGGCATGACGGCGGGATCGATGGCGGTCCTGAGAACATGACGCCGGAGTATAGGGACCGGCCGCACACGTGTCGATGTCGTTTGCGTTCAAGACCGCCGGCTCGCCGATGCGGACAATCCGGCGCATGAACACACGATCCTCTTCCCAATGTCCATTCCATGCGGGCACCGCTGCGCCGGCGCCCGTGCTTCACCCGCCCGGCGTATGGCCGCCGGGGCCGCGTGCCGGCCTGACGGGGTGGGCGCTGCTGCGCGCGATGTCACGCGACCTGATCGGCACGCTGGCCGGCTGGCAGCGCGATTACGGCGACGTCGTGCACTTGCGCGTGTGGCCCGAGCACGCGGTGGTCGTGACCGATCCGGCGCTCGCGCGCGAGCTGCTGGTCACGCATCACGATGCGTTCGGGCGCTGGGAGCGCGCGATCCGCGTCTTCGCGCAGGTCCACGGCCATAGCGTGCTGGTTGCCGAGGGCGATGCGTGGCGCGACAAGCGGCATGCGTTGCAACCGAACTTCATGCCGAAGCCGGTTCAGGCGTTCGTTCCGGCGATCGCGGCGACGGCTGGTCATGCACTCGCGCAGTGGCCCGCGCGCGATCCGGACTGGCCGATCGAAAGCGCGCTGACGTCGTTGGCGATGGACGTGATCATGCGCACGATGTTCTCCGATACGATCGGCGACGATGCGCGTGCGGCCGAGGAGGCAGTGCGGGCGGTGAGCGCTGCGGCCGACGCAGAGTTCTATCAGCCGGCGAGCACGCCGGACTGGATGCCGTGGAAGCGCGGCAAGGCGCGGGCAAAGGCGGTGCTGAACGGGCTGATCGACCGGCAACTGCGTGCGCGCGTCGACATGCCGGAGCGTACGTGGCCCGACGATCTGCTGTCGCGCCTGTTGCGGCTGCATCGGGCGGATGGTCGGAAATGGCCGCTGCAGGCCGTGCACGACGAATGCATGACGGCGTTCCTGGCCGGCCACGAGACGACGGCCGGGGCGCTGACCTGGTGGGCATGGTGCATGGCCACGAATCCGGCCGTGCAAGCCGCCGCGCGCGACGAGGTGTCCCGCGTGCTGGGCGGTCGAGCGCCGTCCGCCGAGACGCGATCTTCGTTGCGCTATCTGGCGCAGACGCTGGACGAAACGCTGCGCCTGTATCCATCCGCGCCGATCCTGATCAGCCGCCGTGCATCGCGGCCGGTCGCGCTGGGCGCATGGCAGTTTCCCGCGCGCACGCTGTTCATGCTGCCGCTGCAGCTCATGCATCTCGACGAACGATGGTTTCCGGAGCCGCATGCGTTCCGTCCGGAGCGCTTCGCCGAAGATGCGCCGGCACCGCCGCGCGGCGCGTACATGCCGTTCGGCTCGGGCCCGCGCGTATGCCTCGGGCAGCATCTGGCGATGACGGAGATGACGGTTGTGGCCGCAATGATCCTGCAGTGTCATGTGTTGTCGGTGCCGCCCGGCATGACACCGCCGCGCGCGGTGTTGAACGTGACGCTGCGGCCGGAGCGGGCGCTGCATCTAGCGATCGAACCGACGGGGCTGACGGCCCATACGGTCTCCGCATGATGTGGGCATAAGCGGTCGATTCGACCTGGCCTGCATCGCGCGGGCGATTGCCGTTTGTGCGACGCGGGGTCATCGAATCGTCGGAATGTGAATGCGTGCCGGCAACTGCTTGCGGCGCCACTGGCGCGGCGTCGCGTAGCACCTATGCTTGAAGGGCCCAGGCCGGGCGGAGCCCAAGGAGGATGGTCATGCGCATGCTTCTCAACATACGAATCCCTCACGAGCCGTTCAACACGCTGGTGCGCGACGGCAGCGTCGGCGACGTGATCTCGCGAATACTCGACGCGGTCAGGCCGGAGGCCGTGTATTTCACGGAGCAGAGCGGCGGGCGCGGGGCGGTCGTGATCGTCAATCTGGATGACCCGTCGCAGATCCCGGCGCTCGCGGAGCCGTGGTTCCTGATGTTGAATGCGGACTGCGAGTTCCGCGTGGTGATGCTGCCGGACGATCTCCAGAACGCCGGGCTCGCGCAACTCGGCGCGAAGTGGAAGTAGCAGGACGCTGCGCATGACCGTGCCCCTGCCCGAAAACCGGGCGGGCGGCATGGCGCGGCGTTCGCGTGCCGGCTATTGCGCAGACTGTGACGGCTCGACGTTTGCTGCTTGCCTGTCTTTCGGCCGCAGCAGCAACAGCAGGCCGCTCAGCGCAGCCGCGCCCAGGAACATGAAAAAACACCGTTCGTTCCACACGGTCAGACTGTCGGGAGCAACGCCTCCGGCACTCCCGGCCGCGGCACCGGCTTCCAGCAGGAACGTGAAGACCGCCGGCACCGGCGCGGAACCGAGGTAGGCCAGGAACGCGAACTGCAGCCGGCCGCGCGTCAGGATCGACCAGACATCCTTCCCCATCAGGCAGGCGACCAGCAGCAGCGGCGGCACGAGCACGATCGATGTGGCGCTGATGGCACACAGAAGCAACCAGCCGAGTCCGACGAGCGGAATGAGCGACATGGATCGGGATTCCTGTTTCCGGGCAACTTCGTTGTCGATGGAACATCCGCGTGTGCTTCACCGGATGACCACGGATTGCGGCGCTTCACGGATATTGCACGATTCCGCGCCCGTTGCCATCCGTGCTGCACGATGCGCTCATCCCGCCGCATCTTCTCCCAGCGCCTGGATGAACCGCGAAAACAGCTCGGGCTGCGACGAGATCCCGAGCTTCGCGTATAGATGCCGCCGATGCACCTTCACCGTTTCCGGCGAGATCGCCAGCCGCTCGGCAATCGCCTTCGACGAATTGCCGCGCAGCACCATTCTCGCGATCGACATCTCGCGATCGGTCAGCACGCCCGCGCCGAAGCGCGCGAGCGCCTGCTCGACGCGCGCGCCGAGATCGGCGTCGGGCGTCGAGCGCGCGGCGTCGCCCACCAGCCGCCAGTGCTGCCGGATCGTCGCGAGCACCCACGGCATCGCGGCCGTCAGCTTGCCGAGCGGCTCGACTTCGAAGCGCGCGGCCGCGCCGAGCGACAGCGACAGCAGCGTGTCGGCGTTCGGCCGCACGAGGATCTGAATCTCGTCGTCGCCGACCGCATCGCGGAAGTAGCTCAGGAAATACTCGCTTTGCCGGAACAGGTCGGGCGCGACTTCCTCGAGCCGGTAGCAGCCGTCGGCGAGCCCGTCGTGCGCGGCCTGCAGGAACGGGTCGAGCAGATATAACCCGTTCAGGTAAAGCGGCACCGGCGACGCCGTATCGGTGCCGCCGGTGTCGTATTCGTCGAGCACGAGCGGCACGCCGTCGCGGCCGATCGCGGTCGCGAGCGCGTTGTCGAACGGCGCCATTTCATTGAGCAGCAGCACCAGGAACCGCCAGAAACGCGGCTGGCCGAGGTGATCGATTGCGCGGCCAAGCGCCTGGTGCATCGCGATTTCGGAAAAGAGACGATCCATACCACCACCGGAAGGGCGTAACACGAAGGGGGAATAGCGGTCCTGAAATTGGCTTCCTAGACTGCCACGCAATCAATCGGGCCCGAGTATGGGTGTTCAAAAAAGTGCAGCACAGGAGAACGAGATGGCGATGATGTCGGAATCGACGGGCACGCTGCAAGCGGCGCCTGCAACGGAAGACGCGCCGCGCGCGCTGTCGCAGACGCTCGGCGTGCGCGACGCGGTGATGATCACCGTATCGGGCGTGACCCCCGCAAGCTCGATCTTCGTGATCGCGCCGTTCGCGATCCAGCAGGCCGGCAGCGGCGCCGTGCTGTCGTTCCTGCTCGGCGGCGTGCTCGCGCTCGCATTCGCGCTCTGCTATGCGGAACTCAGCGCCGCGCACCGCAGCGCGGGCGGCGAATACGTGATGGCCAAGCGCGTGTTCGGCACGCTGCCCGGCTACCTGACCTTCATCACGGTGCTGTCCGTCAGCGTGTTCATCCCGGCCGTGCTCGCGAGCGGTGCCGCGCCGTACCTGAACAACGCGCTCGGCACGCACTTCGGCAACCAGTCGGTCGCGCTGACGATCGTGCTGCTCAGCTACCTGCTCGGCATGCTGAACATCAAGACGAATGCGTGGATCACCGGCGCGTTTCTCGTCGTCGAGATCGGCGTGCTGATGCTGATCGCGGGGCTCGGTTTCGGCTCGATGCATCGCGGCGCCGACGTGCTGGTCGCGCCGGTCGTCGCGAGCGGCAACGCGCTCGTGCCGGCCACGCTCGCCGCCATCGTGCCCGCGATCGGCACGGCGATCTTCTGCTACAACGGTTTCGGCTCCGCTGCATACCTCGCCGAGGACCTGCGCGGCGGCAACCGCAACGTCGCGAAGGCGGTGATCTATTCGCTGCTCGTGATCCTCGTCGTCGAACTGGTTCCGCTCACCGCGATCGTGCTCGGTGCGCCGTCGCTGACGGAACTCACCAAAAGCGCCGACCCGATCGGCTATGTCGTGCGTTCGCTGAGCAACCCGGCCGTGTCGCGCGTGGTCAGCGCCGGGATCTTCCTGTCGGTGTTCAACGCGATCATCGCGATCGTGATCACGATGGGCCGCCTGTTGTACAGCAGCGGCCGGCACGCGCTCTGGTCGCGCACCTGCAACCGTGCGTTCTCGACGATCCATCCGCGCCTGGAATCGCCGTGGCTCGCGACGATCGCGCTCGCGGTGCCGTCGGCGGGGCTCGTGTTCGTGTCGAGCCTCGACGAGCTGACCGCGTTCACGGTCGACCTGCTGCTGCTGATTTACCTGGTCGTCGGGCTGGCCGCGCTCGCGAGCCGGTTCGTGCGCCGCGACGTCGAACATCACTACCGGATGCCGCTGTGGCCCGCGACGCCGCTCGTCGCGGTGGCGGGTGCCGCGTACACGCTCTACACGACGCTGGCGACGGCGACGAAGCCGACCGACCTGATCATCATCGCGGGGCTGCTGGTTGCCGCACTCGTGATGTATGTCGTCTGGGCACGTCACAGCGAAGCATTCCGCGCGCTCTGAACGCCGGATCGTCACGTTGCAGACCGAAACACCGAACCATTGAAAGACTGGAGGAATTGCATCATGCGCACGAGGGATCTCGGCATCCGCATCGGACTCGGCACGCCGGGCCGCTTCAACGCGATCACGGACGTTCCGGGCGTACGGGTCGGACATTGCACGCTGAACGTCGAGAACGGCGACGCATCGATCCGGACCGGCGTCACCGTCATCGAGCCGCGCGCGGGCGCCGCGCACGATTCGCCGTGTTTCGCGGGCGTGCACGTGCTGAACGGCAACGGCGATGCGACAGGGCTCGAATGGATCCGCGAGGCCGGCCTGCTGACGACGCCGATCGCCTATACGAACACGCACAGCGTCGGCGCGGTGCGCGACGCGCTCGTCGCGAACGAGCGGGAAGCGGCGGCCGGCCGCGTGTACTGGTGCATGCCGGTCGTGATGGAAACCTACGACGGGCTGCTGAACGACATCTGGGGGCAGCACGTGAGCGCCGCGCACGTGCTGCGCGCGCTGGCCGCCGTGCAGTCGGGGCCGGTCGCCGAAGGCGGCGTGGGCGGCGGTACGGGCATGATCTGCCACGAGTTCAAGGGCGGCATCGGCACCGCGTCGCGCGTGCTCGCGGCCGATGCGGGCGGCTGGACCGTCGGCGTGCTGGTGCAGGCGAACTACGGCGTGCGCGAGATGCTGCGCGTGGCCGGTTATCCGGTCGGCGAAGTGCTGCGCCACGTGCATTCGCCGTTCCGCGTGCCCGACGCGACAGGCGAGGCCGGCATGGGCTCGATCGTCGTCACGATCGCGACCGACGCGCCGCTGCTACCGCATCAATGCACGCGCGTCGCGCAGCGCGCGAGCGTCGGGCTCGCGCGCGTCGGCGGCGGCACCGAGGATTCGAGCGGCGACATCTTCCTTGCGTTCGCAACGGGCAACGACGGGCTGCCGGCGGCGAACTACGGCAGCAAGGGCGCGCCGACCACCGGCGTGAAGATGGTCAACAACGACCATATTTCCGCGCTGTTCGTCGCGGCGGCCGAGGCGGTGGAGGAAGCGATCGTGAATGCGCTCGTCGCGGGCGGCGACGTCGAATCGCGCGGTGCGCGGGTCGAAGGGCTCGGGCAGGCGCGCCTGCTGGATGCGTTGCGCGAAGTGGGGTGGCGGCCGGGGCGCGGCGCCTGAAACGGCATGCGCCGCTTCAATCGAAGCGGCGTGGAGCGGGGCGGTGCAGCGATCGGCCGGTCCGCCGCCCGCCCGCGGACTGGATGCGGGCGATGCGGGCCAGGCCGTGACGACGCGGCGTCATGCTCAGCTGCCGAAGTAGATGTTGCAGAAGCTGACGGGGCCGACACAGGCGTTCGGGTCTTCCTGCTTCGACTGCGAACGATCGACGCGGCCTGCGGCCTTGACGGCTTCGGTGCGATTCGCCTGTTGCGGTGCGGCGTCGGCCGGCGCCGGCTGTGCGTGGGCGACAGCGGCGGTCAGCGACAGGGCAACGAGGGCGAGGTGCAGCGGCTTCATTTTGTTTCTCCTGGGTGAGTGCCAGTCTCGCTGGCAGTGAGGAAACTATAGGCTCGCACTGCTTAAAGATTAATCACCGCGCCTGTAGAGCTTATTTCCATTCGGAACAAGGATCCCGTTGCACGCGCATCGATGTTCAATGGCGGCGCCGGTTGAACGGCGCGTCCTTGTCGAGCAGCGCGCTGCGCATGAAGTGCAGGCAGCCGACGATCCGCTGCATGCGGCGTCGCTCGTCGGGCACGGCGTACCACGCCTGCAGCGTGTGCTGAGCGGCGCGGATCGCGAGATTCACCGATTTCAGCGTGCGCGCATGGTGGCCGGGCGTCGGATCGTCGAAGAAGCGCGGCAACTCGTGCAGCACCGCGTCGATCGAACCGGTCCAGCGCAGCATCTGCGGCGGTTTCGCTTCACAGAACGCGTGCAGTTCGTCGCGCAGGTCGATCACCGCATGGCCGACCTCGAGCGTCGACAGCATCCAGCGCAGCGCGTCGCGATGCTGCCGCGTGCGTCGCACGAGCATCGTGCGCAACTGCGCCATCAGGTCGTGCGTGCTCGACTGGAAGCGCTGCGCGAGGCCGTCCGGCGCGCCTTCGCACGCAAGCGTGACCTGGCGGCGCAGATCGTGCGCGATGCGGCCCGTGAGCCAGGGCATGTGGGTGGGGAACACGACCGCGAACACGAGCGAGCACGCGAGCATCGCGACGACGACGGCCAGCCCGTTGTTGATGAGCACCTCGGGCGTATACGCGATTGCGTTGTCGGGGCCCGCGAGCAGGCAGAAGAACACCGCGAAGCCGATCCCGTAACCGGACAGGCCCGGCCGCATCGCGAGAAACGCGCCGAGGCCGAGCACCGGCGCGAGCGTTGCGCACAGCAGCGGGAAGCCGTCGATGTTCGGATACACGTAGCACAGGAACAGGTAGCCGACGGCAGTCGCGAACGCCGCGCCGACGCCCATCTGCGCGACGAACTTCGGTGCGCGCGGCGACGTCGAGCTGAGCGCGCACGCGATCGCGGTGGCGATTACCGCGAGCGAGCCGCTCGGCCACTCCGACGCGATCCAGAACGCGCTCATCGCACCG
Organism: Burkholderia sp. LFS061; assembly: GCF_047978125.1. NCBI lineage: Bacteria > Pseudomonadati > Pseudomonadota > Betaproteobacteria > Burkholderiales > Burkholderiaceae > Burkholderia > Burkholderia sp. LFS061. The sequence goes on from NZ_JBFPFS010000002.1 coordinate 210,845, forward strand.
ACGGCGATGACCGTGCGCAGGAACGCGAAGCCGACGAAGAACGAATTGGTCTTCACCGCGTAATGCGTGACGGAGCGCTCGAATGCGTGATCGTCCTGGTCGAGGGATGCGTAGGTATCGGCGTAGCCGAGATACTCGCCGATGAAGCGGTACAGCAGCTCGATCGCGGTATCGAAATCGAGCAGGCCGCCGGCCGCGTGTTCCTCGATGGTCCGCCGCGACGCGCGCGCGGCCTTCGGCAACGCGCCATGGAAGCGGCGCAGTTCGAGCAGCGCACCGGTGGCCGGTGCGATGCCGTGCTGCCGCTCGTCGCGCAATGCGGCGAACCGCTGCGCGAGCGCGTCGACGTGCGGCGCCAGCGCGTCGAGCACCGCGTCGGAGCCGTTCGCGCGCAGGCGCTTGACGAGCTGGTGCAGCGCATGCAGCCGCGTGCATGCGTTCATGAACTCGCTGTTCAGCCGTGCGAGCCGCCGGCTGCGTGCGCGAATGTGCGGATCCTCGAACGACGCGAATGCGCGGTTCGCTTCGAAGCCGACGATGTCGTCGACGAAATCGGCGAAGCGCCGTTCGAAATCGCCGCGTGCGACGTCGCCCGCGAGCGCGCCGGCCGTGAACGCCGCGAACGTCGTGTGGCGCGTGTTCAGCGAGCGCATCAGCGCCTTCGCGGAACTGAGCGGCAGGATCAACGCGCTGACCGCGCCCGAGCATGCGATGCCGAGCGCGACTTCCGCGGCGCGCGTGAGCGCGGACTGGAACAGCGTCTGCGGCGTCATCACCGCCGGCAGGCCGATCAGCGCGGCCGTGTAGCCGGCGAGCACGAAGCCGTACCAGCGGAAGTGGCGGTTGCGCACCGCCAGCGCGATGCAGCCGCCGATCCACAGCGTGATGCCGGCCATGTACAGTTCGGGCTGCTGCGCGAACAGCCCGCCGAGCGCGAGCGCGGCGACGAGGCCGGCCGCCGTGCCGAGCATGCGGTAGAAACTCTTCGCGAACACCATCCCCGACAGCGGCTGCATCAGCACGAACACGGTCGTCATTGCCGTGCGCGGCTGCGACATCTCGAGACGCATCGCGATACCCATCGCAAGGAGGGCCGCGAACACGGTCTTCGCGAGGTGCAGCCAGATCAGCCCGTCGCTGACGGCCCAGTCGCGTGCCGCGTCGCCGAGCGGATCGAGCCATGATCGCCATCGTGCCGGTTCGATGGAAGGTCGCTCGATCGCAGGTTGTGGCTTCATGAAAAGAGGGGGCCCGTGCGGGGCCCGGCGAAGTGCCGCGGCCCGTCGAAACGGGTCCATTCGACTGATGAGGCGCCGATTGTAGGAGTGCGGCGCCCGCGCATTAACGCAGCTATGGGGAAACGATAGTTGCAGCCGGAGTAACAATCTGTCGCATTCAGTGGAGGAAAATAGCGCCTCCGCTACAGGTTGCTCACAGGAATGGATACCCTACAAAACATGCGGGTGTTTTCGCGCGTCGTCGAGACCGGCAGCTTCACGGCCGCCGCACAATCGCTGAATTCGACGACGGGCGCGATGTCGCGCGCGGTGTCGGAGCTCGAGGCGCGCCTGCGCACCCGTCTGATGAATCGCTCGACGCGCCGCCTCGCGCTGACGTCGGCCGGCGAAAGCTATCTGCGGCGCTGCCGCCAGATCCTCGCCGACGTCGACCGCGCGGAAGAAGAGGCGAGCTGCGCGCACGAACGGCCGGCCGGCGTGCTGCGCATGCACAGCTTCGCGAGTGTCGGCCATCACTATGTATTGCCCGCGCTGACGCGCTATCACGCGCAGTTCCCGGGCGTGTCGATCGAACTGTCGCTGTCGCAGCGCATGCCCGACCTGTTCGACGGCACGAGCGACATGGCCGTCGTGACCGCGTCGTCGCTGCCCGATTCGGAACTCGTGTCGCATCTGCTCGGTTCGACGTTTAGCATCCTGTGCGCGTCGCCCGACTATGTGAAACGGCACGGCGTGCCGGCCCGTCCGCAGGATCTCGCCGCACATGCGTGCCTGACGCTGTGTACGCCCGCGTTCCCGACGCACGAATGGGTGCTCGAAGGGCCCGAAGGCGTCGAGCAGATCCACGTTGCCGGGCCGGTGCAGACCAATACGGCCGAATCGCTCGCACTCGCGATCCGCGACGGCATCGGGGTCGGCATGCTGCCGCTGTACTCGGCGATCGACGCACTGCGCGACGGCACGCTCGTGCGCGTGCTGCCCGCGCATATCCTGCAGAAGATGAACGTGTATGCGCTGTATCCGTCGCGCCGCTTCGTCGACGCGAAGGTGCGGACTTGGGTCGAGATGCTGCGCGCGCAGGTGCCGGGGATGATCGCGCGCGACGTCGAGATGCTGAACGCGATCGACCGCGAACCGCAGGCGGCCTGAGCGCCGGGCGCGCAGCGGGAGGTCGATGCGTTGCGTGGGCCGGTGATCAGGCTTCTTCATGCAAACGCGACATGCGCGCCGCCCGCAGCACACGATTCATGCGGGCGGCGCGCTTCATCACATCGTCACAGCGCGGGTTTCGCCGCCGTGCCCGATTCGGTTGCCGGCTCGCCGGCCGGGCCGTATGCGGCCTGCGCAGCCTTCCGTTGCGCGAGACGCTTCGCCTGCAGTCGTTCCTGTGCCGCCATGATGTCTTCCGGATAGTTGCCGGCTTCACCGCGCGCCGGGTTGTAGCCGACCGACTCGAGATCGACCAGTTCCTGCAGCACCTGCGCGCGCGTGACGGGCGACTTCGCCGACTGGGCGAACGACAGGGCCGGTGCGACAAGCAGGACGGCAGCGGCGGCGGTAACGACGAGCGATTTCACGAGGTTCTCCTGGGTGAGGGGTAGACGTTCGGTTCGACGCGCGATGCGCGCCCCGGACCTTCGATACGAGTCTACGCAGCGCTTGTGCGCGCAAAAACCCCGATTCCAGGCAGGCTGCCTTCCAGATGGAACAACATTGACGCGCGCCGCTCGCAGCGACCGAACCCGCGTGCGAACGCGGGTTCGTTGCCGGCGGGCGACGTTGCGTCACATCGGTCAGAACCGCGTGCGCATGCCGATCGCGCCGACGATCTGGTTCGGCGTGCTCGACGCGCCGCCCGAACCGTTGATGAACGCTTGGTAGCCGCGTCCCGACGCATGCTGGTACATCGCTTCCGCATACAGGTCGGTGCGGCGCGACAGCTTGTACACGGCCTGCAGGTCGACCTGATGCCACTTCGGATCGGTACCGTGCTTGCTGTCCGGGTTCGACACGCTGGCGTCCGTGTACACGTAAGCCGCACCGAGGCTGACCGCCGGCGTCACCGCATAACGCACGTTCACGTCGTAGTTGTTGAACGCGACCTGGCCGCTGGAGCCGAACGAGCCCGTGTTGTCGTACTGCGAGCGCGTATAGACGAAGCCGACGGTCGCCGGGCCGAACACGTAGCTGACGCCGCCGCCGTACGAGCGCATGCGGTCCGAGCCGATCGACCAGCCGCCCTGGTTCACGCTCTTCGCCTCGGCAGAATCGGTCGCGCCGGGGCTGGCGCTCGTCGAGCCCTTCGTGCCGTTCATCTGCAGGTACGCGCCGGCCAGCTTCAACGGGCCGTTCGTGTAGCTCGCCGCGACGCTGTACGCGCGGTTCGCGCTGAAGTTCGTCGAGTTGGAGAACGCGTACATCGCGCCGACCTTGAAGCCCGCGACCGTATCGCTCGTGTACTTGACCGCGTTGTTGATACGCAGCGAGTGGTTCAGGTTGTCGTTGTCGAACGGATGCGCGAAGCCCGCATCGCCGAAGTCGCCGGCCGTCGCGGACAGCGGCGCGACGAAGTCGACCATCGTGTCGTACTGGCGGCCGAGCGTCAGCGTGCCGTAGCCGTTACCGCTCAGGCCGACATACGCGTGGCGGCCGAACAGCTTGCCGTCCTGGCCGAGCGCGCCGTTGTTCGCGTTGAAGCCGTTCTCCAGCACGAACAGCGCCTTCACGCCGCCGCCGAGATCCTCGGTGCCGCGCAGGCCGAAGCGGCTGCCGTTGATCGTGCCGGTGGTCAGGCGCCACAGCGATGCGCCGCCGGCGTTGTTGGTATAGGCGATGCCGGCGTCGATCAGGCCGTACAGCGTGACCGAGCTTTGCGCGTGGGCGAGCGGGGCGAACAGCGCGGCCGCGCAAGCGCCGGCGATGAGGGTTTTTTTCATGGTGAAGCTCCTGCGTGTGGGACTGGGAACGAAAGTTCGGCGCAAGTATAGGAATGCACGGCGCGCGCAAGGCCGCCGGCGCGGCGAGCGCACCTTTCCGGATCCGGCAAAAGTCCTTCACAAAACTGACACGACGCGCCGAGCGCACCCGAGGCCGGCCGTTTTTGCGCGATGGCCTGCACGCGGCATTCGCCCGGCGCGACCCGGCTGTCGCGCCGTTGCAACATGCGCGGGACGCGGCACGGCGGTTGATCCGCACGGCCGACGCGCGGAGAATGAGCCGCTCGTGCCCACGACCGGAGACACACGATGCCCCAGCCCGACCGCCATCCGCCGATCAGCGCCGCCGTGTACTACCGCGATCCGGGCGTCGCGCTCGAATGGCTGCAGCACGCGTTCGGCTTCGCATGCGGCATCGTCGTCCGTACGCCCGAAGGCGAGGTCACGCATGCGGAGCTCACGCATCGCGGCGGCGTCGTGATGATCGGCGGACACTGGGCCGATTTCGTTGCGAGCCCTCAAGAGATCGGCGGCAGGAACACGCAAAGCGTGCACGTGCAGCTTGCCGACGGCCTCGACGCGCATTGCGAACATGCGCGGCAGGCCGGAGCGGAAATCCTGCAGGAACCGGCCGACCAGTTCTATGGCGACCGCACCTATCGCGCGCGCGATCCGGAACAGCACGTATGGACGTTCGGCCAGCACGTGCGCGACGTGACGCCCGAGCAGGCGGCCGCCGAAACCGGCCTGACGTTCGAAGGCTGGTCCTGATGCGCGGCGCGTGCGCGCATCGATGCTTTTCATCCATAGATTCGGCGTGAACCGGAGCGCATCGCTTATCCGGATCGACCGGGTTGATGCGGAACGCGGTTGCAAGTTGCTCGCGCTATATATTCATGAAATGCATGAGTCGATTCGAAAAATACGTTTGTCGCATGAGACGCGCGAGCCTACGATGCGGTCCTGATGACGGCGCGCGTGTTGCGCGCCGTCCTTTCGATCCCCGTTCGCCGACCTCATGCGCCTCGATCTCCCGTCCGCTCCCGCATCCGCTTCCCCGCCCGCCAGCCCGTTCGCGCGCGTGGCCGTCGTCACGATCCTGACCGGCGTCGGCGCGGGCTTCGGCGGCATGCTGATCGCGTTGCTGCTGCATGCGATCCAGCACGTTGCGTACGGTTACAGCATCGCGCACGTGATCGGCACCGAGAGCTTCCTCACCGGCGTGACCGGTGCCGATCCGCTGCGCCGGCTTGCGGTGCTGATCGTCGGTGGGATCGTCGCCGGCGGCGGCTGGTGGGCGCTTTACCGGTACGGCCGGCCGCTCGTCAGCATTCGCCGCGCGGTGCGTGCGGCCGATCCGCGGATGCCGTTCGTCAGCACGACGATCCACGCGCTGCTGCAGATCGTCACCGTCGCGCTCGGTTCGCCGCTCGGCCGCGAAGTCGCGCCGCGCGAGATCGGTTCGCTGCTCGCCGGGCAGCTCGCGCATCGCGCGGGGCTCACGCCCGGCGACTGCCGGCTGATGGTCGCGTGCGGCGCGGGCGCGGGCCTCGCGGCCGTCTACAACGTGCCGCTCGGCGGCGCGATCTTCGTGCTCGAAGTGCTGCTCGGCACGTTCGAACTGCGTGCGCTGATCGTCGCGGTCGTGACGTCGGCGATCGCGGCGGCCGTCGCGTGGATCGGCCTCGGCAACGAACACCAGTACACGGTGCCGCCGTTCGTACTGAGCGCGCCGCTCGTCGCATGGTCGATCGTCTGTGGGCCGCTGTTCGGCTTCGCCGCGTACGGCTTCGTGCGGCTCACGACCCGCGCGCGGGCGAACGCGCCGAAAGACGGGCGGCTGCCAGTGCTCGCGCTGGTCAACTTCGCGGTGATCGGCGTGCTTGCGATGCGGTTTCCGCAACTGCTCGGCAACGGCAAGGGGCCGGCGTCGCTCGGCTTCGACGGCACGCTGACGATCGGACTCGCGGCGACGCTGCTCGTGCTGAAGGTGCTGATCGAGGCGGGCAGCCTGCGGGCCGGCGCCGAGGGTGGCCTGCTGACGCCGGGCCTCGCGAACGGCGCGCTGCTCGGCGTCGTGCTCGGCGGGCTGTGGAGTCTCGTCTGGCCGGGCGCATCGATCGGCGGGTATGCGCTGATCGGCGCGACCGCGTTTCTCGCCGCGTCGATACAGATGCCGATCACGGCGGTCGTGCTGCTGCTCGAATTCACGCGCGCGAATCACGACAGCCTCGTGCCGATGCTGCTTGCGGTGGCCGGGGCGCTTGTTGCGTACCGGTTTGCGCAAAGGCAGGCCGAGCGGCGGGCGAAGGCGATTGCGATGGTGGGCGAACACTCGGCGGCGACGCGCTAACTTAGCAACGAGGCGCGCGAGACGTTGGGCGGCCGGTCGCTGACGCTCGACGCGCTGGTGGCGAAGTATCTCGCGCGCGATTACCGGAATCCCGTGGTCGAATCGGAAGTCAAGGATGTGAAGTTCGACTTCCTGAAGTGCGTTGACCTGTATCACGGCAAGGAGCTCGACGCCGCGGCGAAGCAACTCGTCTTGCGCCCGAACAGCACCTATCGCACCGAGAACCCGCGGAAGCCGCAGCAGTGATCGAGCGCCGCTGCGCAATGCAGCGGCGTGCCGTTTCCATATCGCGCTCGCTATTCAAGCGTCCTGATCGAATTGCTGATGCCGCGCGCACAGTCGATCACGGCCGGCGCAAGCTTGCGGCGCGCGTCGTCGAACGTCCAGCGGCTCGTCGGCGCGACCACATGCACGGCCGCGACGGGCTGCCCCTGGCTGCCGAGCACGGGCGCCGCGATCGACATGTCGCCGATGAACAGTTCTTCCTGATTGGTGGCGTAGCCTTCGTGCCGCGCGCTGTCGAGCAGCGCGACGAGTGCGTCGAGCGCCGTGACCGTGCGCGGCGTATGCGGCGTGCGTGCCATGCCGTCGAGCCGCGCGCGCGCATCGTCGGGCGGCAGCGCGCTCAGGAACGCGCGGCCGCTGCCGGTGCAGTACATCGGGATGCGGCTGCCGATCGGCATGTGGATCGGCACGAACTTCGTCGACACGAAACGCGCGACGTACACCATCTCGTCCTCGTCCGGTTCGGTGAGGTTGGTGGTTTCGCCGGTCAGGTTCGTGAGCTCGGACAGGAACGGATTCGCGACGTCGATCAGCGTATCGGCCGCGAGGTAGTTGAAGCCGATCCGCATCACGTGCGGCGTGAGCTGGTAACGCCGCGTGACCGGATGCTTGCGGATATAGCCGAGCTTCTCGAGCGTATAGACCATCCGCTGCGCCGAACTCTTCGTCATCCCCGCCGCGTCGGCCACTTCCGCAAGCGTCATCGTTCGCCGCTTCGCGCTGAACGCGCGCAGCACGTTCAGCCCTTTCTCCAGCGACTGGTTGAACAGCAGGTCGTTCGACTGATCGGGCAAAGTTTCCATGAGCAGGGGCTTGATCGATTCGATATCGAATCATATCGTATCGAATATCGATACGCAAAAATCTATTTGCGATATTTTTGATTCGTTTTAAGATCGGGTCATCGTCGCAACGTCGATCGGCGACTGGCGGCGCACCGGATTATTCGAGAAGGGGACACCATGGTTTCGTTCATCAAGCAGTTCGGCGCACTGGCCGCCGGTTTCGCCACCTGTATCGCAATCTCCGCGGCATCGGCGGGCGCCGTCGCGGCCGAGCCGACGCTGAAGGTCGGCGCGACGGCCACCGGCGTGCCGTTCACGTTTCTCGACGTCAAGAGCAATTCGATCCAGGGAATGATGGTCGACGCGATCACCGCGGCCGGGAAATCGGCCGGTTTTCGCGTCGACGTGCAGCAGACCGTGTTCTCGGCGCTCATTCCGTCGCTCACCACGCAGAAGATCGACATCATCTCGGCCGCGATGCTGAAGACGCCGGCGCGCCAGCAGGTCGTCGATTTCTCCGACACGGTCTATTCGTTCGGCGAAGGCCTGATCGTGAAGGCGGACGACCCGGGCCGCTATACGTCGATGGACGATTTCAAGGGGCAGGTGGTCGGCGCACAGGTCGGCACGGCGTTCGTCGATGCGCTCAACAAGAAGGGCATCTTCAAGGAAGTCCGGACCTACGATTCGATCGCCGACATCATGCGCGACGTCGCGCTCGGGCGCATCAAGGCCGGCTTCGCCGACCAGCCGATCGTCGCGTACCAGATCGAGCACGGCGTCAACCGTCAGGTGCGGCTCGTGCCCGAATACCAGAGCGTCGTGAAGGGGCAGGTCTGCTTCATCGTGCGCAAGGGCGATACCGCGACGCTCGAGCAGCTCAACGGCGCGATCCGCAAGATGAAGGGCGACGGCACGCTGCAGCAGATCCTGCAGAAGTGGCACATGAGCTGAGCGCCGGCCCCCGGTTCCACGCCGGTATCGCCCGCGTCTCGCGGGCACCCGCCGCGGCGGCCCGTTCGGCTGTCGCATAGGAGACCTCATGTTTTTTCAGAATGCGATCGATTTCCTGCCGATCCTGTTGAAGGGGGCGGTGGTCACGATCGAGATCACGGCATGCGCGTTCGTGCTCAGCTCGGTACTGGGGCTGATCCTCGCGCTGCTGAAGGTGTCGCGCAACCGCGCCGTGTCGACGGCCGGCAGCACGATCGTCAACGTGATCCGCGGGCTGCCGATCATCGTGCAGCTGTTCTACATGTACTTCGTGCTGCCCGATCTCGGCGTGCAGCTGTCGGCGTTCCAGGCCGGCGTGCTCGGCCTGGGCATCGCGTACTCGGCCTACCAGGCGGAAAACTTCCGCGCCGGCATCGAGGCGATCGACCGCGGCCAGATCGAGGCCGCGCACGCGATCGGCATGCGCGGGCCGATGATCATGCGGCGCGTGGTGCTGCCGCAGGCGTTCCGCATCGCGCTGCCGCCGTACGGCAACACGCTCGTGATGTTGCTGAAGGATTCGTCGGTCGCGTCGACGATCACGGTCGCGGAGATCACGCGGGCCGGCCAGTTGATCGCGTCGTCGACGTTCCAGAACATGAGCGTCTATACGCTCGTCGCGCTGCTTTATCTCGCGCTCGGCTTGCCGCTGATGTTCGGCGTGAACCGGCTCGGCAAGCGGCTCGCGCTGAGGAGAGGCGCATGATCCGGATCGATTCGATACACAAGCGCTTCCAGCAGCACGCCGTGCTGAAGGGCGTGAGTCTCGACGTGCGGCAGGGCGAAGTCGTGTGCCTGATCGGGCCGTCCGGCTCGGGCAAATCGACCGTGCTGCGCTGTATCAACGGCTTCGAGACCTACGACGAAGGCTCGATCACGATCGACGGCGTGAAGGTCGATGCGCATTCGAAGCGTATCCACGAACTGCGGATGCGGGTTGGCATGGTGTTCCAGCGCTTCAATCTGTTCTCGCACCGCACGGCGCTCGAGAACGTGATGGAAGGCCCCGTGCATGTACGGCGGGTGCCGGCCGCGCAGGCGCGCGAGCGGGCCCGCGCGCTGCTCGACAAGGTTGGGCTCGCGCATCGGATGAATGCATACCCGTCCGAGCTGTCGGGCGGCCAGCAGCAGCGCGTCGCGATCGCACGCGCGCTGGCGATGGAGCCGCAGGCGATCCTGTTCGACGAGCCGACGTCGGCGCTCGACCCCGAACTCGTCGGCGAAGTGCTCGGCGTGATGCGCGGGCTCGCGCGCGACGGAATGACCATGGTGGTCGTCACGCACGAGATGGGGTTCGCGCGAGAGGTGGCCGATCGCGTGTGCTTCCTGCACGACGGCACCATCTGCGAAAGCGGGCCCGCGCGCGACGTGCTCACGCAGCCGACGCATCCCCGCACGCAGGAATTCCTGCGTCGCCTGCTGGCGTCGGACGGCGCCGCCAACCCGGATCGACCATGAGCGAAAGGAAATCGGCACCCGCATGGCCCGACTCACAGTGGCCGGATTCGCTGTGGGCGGCGACCGCCGCGCCGGCGCCTGACACCCCAGCGCTCGATGCGTCCGCGTCGTGCGACGTGGCGATCGTCGGCGCCGGCTTCACGGGTCTGTCGACCGCGCTCCACCTGGCCGAACGCGGCGCCAACGTGCGCGTGATCGACGGCGCGCAGCCGGGCTGGGGTGCGTCGGGCCGCAACGGCGGGCAAGTGATCCCCGGGCTGAAATACGACCCCGACGAACTGATCCGCCGGTTCGGCGACGAGGCCGGCGAGCAGCTTGCCGGCGTTGTCGGCGGCGCGGCCGACACGGTGTTCGACCTGATCGCGCGGCACGCGATCGATTGCGATGCGCGTCGCCACGGCTGGATCCAGCCGGCGCCGACTGTCGCGATGCTCGATACGGTCGCGCGCCGCGCGCAGCAGTGGGCCGCGCGCGGCGCACCGGTCGAAGTGCTCGGCCGCGACGACGTCGCGCGGCGGCTCGGCACGCACGCGTACGCGGGCGGCTGGATCGATCGCCGCGCAGGCAGCGTGCAGCCGCTCAGCTATACGCGCGGCCTCGTGCGTGCTGCGCAGGCGAGCGGGGCGGTCGTGCACGGGCTGACGCGCGCCGTCGGGCTGACGCGTGCCGACGGCCGTTGGCGGATCGCGACGGCCGGCGGTGCGACGCTGTCGGCGGATCGCGTCGTGATCGCGACCAACGGCTACACAGACGGGCTGTGGCCCGGCTTGCGCCAGTCGGTGATCGCCGCGAACAGTTTCATCGTCGCGACGCAGCCGCTCGCGCCGGATCTCGGTCGCGACATTCTCGCTGGCGGCGAGGTCGCATCGGATGCGCGGCGCCTGCTGCTGTATTTCCGCCGCGACTCGGCCGGCCGCCTGCTGATGGGCGGCCGCGGCCCGTTCGCGGAGCCGCGCGCGACGAGCGACTGGCGCCATCTCGAGCGCGCGACGACGCTGCTGTATCCGCAACTGAAGGGTGTCCGGTTCGAATACCGCTGGGCGGGGCGCGTCGCGATCACCGCGGATTTCATGCCGCACGTGCACGAGCCCGCGCCGGGCGTGACGATCGCGCTCGGCTACAACGGCCGCGGCATCGCGATGGCGACGACGCTCGGCAAGCATCTGGCCGCGCACCTGTCCGGCGATGCGCAACTGCCGCTGCCGTTCCGGGTCACGCCGATCCGGCCGATTCCGTTTCACGGGCTGCAGCGCTTCTACATCGCGGCCGGGGTGGCCTGGTATCGGCTGCTCGACAGCCTTTCCTGACGGGCGCGGGCGCGGGTCGCCATCGGTCGTCCGATCGGGCAGAATCGACACTCCCAGTTTCCGACGACGGATGCCGCATGACCGACTCGATCGATTCCCCCGGCCGCCGCGCATACGCGAGCTTTGCGCAACGCTATGCGGACATCGCGCCGACCAAGGCGCACAACGCGCTCTACGAGCGTCCGGCGACGATGGCGCTGCTCGGCGACGTCGACGGCCTGACGGTGCTCGACGCCGGCTGCGGGCCCGGCATCTGCAGCGAGCACCTCGCGCGCCACGGCGCGACCGTGCATGCATTCGACGTCACGCCGGAGATGGTCGCGCTCGCGAGAACGCGCTGCGCGGGCCTCGCGGTCGATGTGGTGGAAGGCGATCTGGAGGCGGCGCTCGACTGGCTGCCCGACCGCCGTTTCGACAAGGTGCTGTGTTCGCTGGCGTTCGATTACGTGCGCGACCTCGAAGCGCCACTACGCGAATTCCGGCGCGTCGCACGGCCGGGTGCGACGCTCGTGTTCTCGATGGCGCATCCGATGCGCGACTGGATGGACGAACGCACGCGCGGCGAGGGCACGTATTTCGACACGTCCCGGTTCGGCTTTCACTGGTCGGGCTTCGGCGAACCGAAGCCGTATGTCGAAGCCTGGCGGCGGCCGCTCGCCGACATTCTGAACGCGGTAGCCGACAGCGGCTGGCGGCTCGACCGGTTCGTCGAACCCAAGCCGCTGCCGGAGATGAAGGCTGTGTCCGAACGACTCCATGCGGAGCTGTCGCTGGCACCGGCCTTCTCCTTTGCATCCGCGCGCGCCGCTGACGCCGCGCGGCGGTCAACCGGCGCTCAATGTTTCACCGGCTCGTCGTTCAGCGTGCCGAGAAACGCTTCGATATCCTTGATATCCTGCGCCGTCATCGCGGGCGTGTCGCCCGGCTTGCGATCGAACGGTGCATCGGTCACATCGACGTTCGCGCGATACTTCGGCGGGATGTCGTCGTACTGGTCGATCTTGCCGTCCGCGCCGCGCGAATAGAACTTCTGCGGCGAGATGCTGCGCTCGTTGTAGAACGCCATCACCTGGTCGAGCGTGTGGAACACGCCGTTGTGGAAGAACACATGGCGCGTCGTCGAGTTGCGCAGCGTCGGCGTGAGGAACATCCCGCAATACTGCGTCTGGTCCTTCAGGTCGTCACGGAACGGCCCGCACACGCCGAGATCGTAGAACGCCGCGTTGCGGTTCTGCGCAAGCTGCTTGTTGCGCGGCGCGCCGAGCGCCTCGTACTGGTAGTCGGTAAACATCGGCGGCAGCCCGTCCTTGCCGGGCTTCGACAGGTGGCAGCCTGCGCAATTCGCCTTGTCCGGATCGTTGAACAGGCGCAGCCCGCGCAGCTCGGCCTGCGACAGGCGCGCACGGCCTTCGAGCCAGCGGTCGTACTTGCTGTTGTACGGATGGAACGACGGATCCTCGACCTGATACCGCGCGATCGCGAACATCGCCTCCGACACCGCGAGCTGCGGGCTGTCGAACACGCGCACCCCGAACAGCTGCTCGAACTGCGCGCGGTGCGACGACTGCGCGAGCTTGTGCGCGACGTCGTCGATGCTCGCGTTCGCCATCTCGACCGGATTCAGCAGCGGGCCGAACGCCTGCTGCTGCAGCGTATCGGCGCGGCCGTCCCAGAACATCCCGCCCTGCGGCACGAGCTGCGGCGCGGCCGACGTACCGGCCACCTTCTGCGCCTTGACGACGCCGGCCGCCGCCGCGGCCTGCTGCGCGACACTCGGCGCGGCGTCGTTTTCACCGGCATCGGGGCCGATGCTGAAGTTCGGCTGGCGGTACAGATACATCAGCGACGGCGGCGGGCGATACCCGTGCTGCGTCATCGCGAGGCCGCCCGGCTGCACGTCGAGCGCGTTCGGCGGGCCGTACGCATGATCGGGGCTGTGGCACGACGCGCACGACTGCTTGCCCGACGCGGACAGCGACGGATCGACGAACAGCGCCCGCCCGAGCTGCGCGACCGCCGACAGCGGCTGCGCGGCGGGCCGCTGCAGCACGACCGGATGCGGATTCGCGCCCGTCCAGTCGGCGACGACGGTGCCGATCGCCGCGGGCACCCGCGCGGGGAACGCGACCGCGAATGCGCCATAGCCGAGCACGGCCGCGCCGAGCACGAACGCCGCGCGGCGCAGCAGGCGGGAAGGGGAGCGTGGCGCGGGGGTGCCGGAGGCGTCGGGAGACGGGAACGCGGGGCGAGCTGTCATGCTGTCAGTCGGAAATCGGGCGCCGCGCGAAGCGGCGCGTTAAATGGAAACGGCCGGCGCGTGATGCGCCGGCCTGCGGTCAACGGAAGCCGATCAGATCGACGGTGCCGCGCTCAATGCAGTACCGAGCGTCGGGTCGAGGTACAGCGGCGTCGTGTTCGGCTTCGACGTGAAGTCGAACAACCCGCGCAGGTCGCCCGCCGTCGCATCGAACGAGCCGCCGCCGATGCGCTGGCCGCCGAGCCAGTTGTCCTCGATGAAGCGTACGACCGATGCCTGGTCGATCATCGTGTGGTCGACGTAGTTCTGCTTCGCGTACGGCGAGATCACGATCAGCGGAATGCGCACGCCCGGGCCGCAGCGGCCGTTCACGGTGCCGCCATTCACGCCGGTGGTGCCGCCCGTGCCGCACTTGCCGTTGCCGTTGACCTGGTCGACGGCGTCGGACGACGAATGGGTCGGCGCCGCGTACACGTGGTCGTACCAGCCGTCCGAGTCGTCATAGGTGACGATCACGGCCGTGTTCTGCCAGTCCGGCTGCTGCTGCAGGAAGTTGACGACCTTCGTCACGAACGCCTGCTCGTCGAGCGGATCCGAATAGCCCGCGTGCGCATCCTGCGCGGCCGGCGCCTTCAGGAAGCTGACCGACGGGAAGTTGCCGGCCTTCACCGCGGCGAAGAAATCGTCGCTGTCGTACTGGTGGTTCGCGGGTTCCGCCGTCTTGCCGTCGGTCTGGACGCTCGAACCGATCGCCGCGATCGAGCTCGGGCGCGTGTGCTGCGGGTTCGACGTCGACGCGTAGTACTGGAACCAGTTGTGGTGCGGGATGTAGTCGGCCGTCGCCGCGTTCACGGCGGTGGCGACCGTGCTGCGGCTGCAGCCCGTCGTGCCGTTGCCGTTGGTCGTCGACAGGTTGAAGCCGCCCATGAAGCCGCCCCACGTGATCTTCGCGCCGTTCAGCAGATCGCCGATGTTCTTGCCCGTCATCATCGCCTGGTCGGTCGTGCTCGAGCACACGTCGAAGCCGGGGTCGACGTCGTTGATCATCGTGAAGCCGCCCTGGCCGTCGTTGATGTAGTACGAGGTGGCTGCGAGCGTCGAGGGCTGCTTCGACGTCTTGACGATCTGCATCCCGTTGGTCTGCCCCGACACGACGTTCAGCGCGCCCGGTGTCGACGGGCCGTAGACCGTCGTGTATGCGTTGTCGCTCATCGCGAAGCGCTGCGCGTAGTTCCACAGCGCGGTCACGGTGTTGCCGTCGAAGTAGCCCATCACCTGGCCCTTCGTGCCGAACGCGCCGGCGCCGCCGGACGAGCCCTTGCCGGTGTATTTCGGGAACAGGTCGGCGAGGCCGTTGTCCTCGGCCTGCTGCTCGGCCGTGTACGCGTGGTTCTGGTCGGCGGTCGCGGCCTGCGTGCGGTCGAGGCGGAACGGGTTCGCTGCATCGGTGCCGTTGGCCGTGTTCGTGAAGTTCGGGTTCGCGGTGAGCAGCGTGCCCGTCAGGCCGTTGGGCGTCGGCGTGCCGGGCTTCGCGGTGAACGCCGGTTCGCCCGACGGGTTCGTCGCGTTCGGGTAGGTGCCGAAGTAGTGGTCGAACGAGATGTTTTCGCCGTAGATCACGACGACGTGCTTGATCGGCGTGGCGGTCTGCAGCGCATCCTGCGACGACACCGCGGGCGTCGACGTCGGATCGTCGCTGCCGCCGCAGGCGAACAGCGCAAGCGCTGCGGCTGCGCAGGCGGTGACGAGCAAGGCTTGACGGAACATCGGGAAACTCCAGGTAAGGCCTTCGATGGTGGAGAGCGGCCCCGTCGCCGTGTCGGTTCGGCGCGGAGCTCGCGAGAGAGCACGCGCATTGGAACAGTCGCGTATGAAGATATGGGGACGGAGCGGTTTCGCGACGGTTGCGCTGCGGTATCGATTCCATTACGGCGCAACGCGGTGCGAAAGAGAACGGAAAGGGGCAGACCGCGCGCAACCACGAAGACACATTTCGCGGCGCGCGGGGCCGTTGCCGTGAATGCCGCGCGAGGCGGGCGAGAGGGTGCCGCCGGCCGGTTCGCGCGTAATGCCGTGGTTACCGCGTTTTTGACAATCGTGTGACGTATTCATACGATGAACGCCCTGAGGCGACGATTTCATGTTGCCGACCGTTACCGAGAATTCAGCATGCCGATCCCCGTTCTGTTTGCTGTCCTGTGTGCGGCGTTCCTGCATGCGTCATGGAATGCACTCGTGCGCAGCAGCGGCGACCGGCTGCGGTCGGCCACGGTGCTGCAAATCGCGATCGGGCTGTTCGCGCTGCTGTTCCTGCCTGCCGCCGCGCCGATCACGCCCATGGGCTGGCTCTGTGTCGTCGCATCGGCCGTGATCCATGTGGTCTATACGTTGCTGCTGGTGCGCGCCTACGAGCACGGCGACCTGACCGTCGCATACCCGGTTGCGCGCGGCACCGCGCCACTGCTCGTCACGCTCGGCGCGGCGGCGTTCGCGGGCGAGCACCTGAACGCCGGCGCGCAGGGCGGGCTCGTGCTGATCTGCGCGGGCATCATGGCGATCGGGCTGGAGGGCGGGCGTGGCGCGAAGCACCGGATGACGCAGGTGCTGCCGACCGCGTTCGCGACCGGCGTGTCGATCGCGGCCTATAGCGTGGTCGACGGGATCGGCGTGCGGGAAAGCGGCAGCACGGTCGGCTATACCGCGTGGATGTTCGTGTTGACGGGCATGATGATGGCCGCGTACTACCGGCTGCGCGCGGGGCCGCTGCGGCTGACGCAGGATGTCGGCGAAACGGCGAAGGCTGCGTGCGGCGGCGTATTCGCGGCGCTCGCGTACGGCATCGTGATCTGGGCGATGGAACGCGCGCCGATGGGGCCGGTGTCGGCGCTGCGTGAAACGAGCGTGGTGTTCGCGGCGCTGATCGCACGCGTGTATCTCGGCGAGCGGCTGACGCCGCGCCGTGCTGCGGGATGTGCGGTGATTGCGGCGGGGGCGCTGCTGATCAGTGCGTTCGAGGCGGTGCGGTGAAGGCGGCTGCCGGGCTCGTCGGGTGCCTGGCGCGCCCGAATCAGCTTTCCACCGGCATCGCGCTCGTGCACTTGATCTCGTCGAGGCAC
Organism: Burkholderia sp. LFS061; assembly: GCF_047978125.1. Lineage (NCBI taxonomy): Bacteria > Pseudomonadati > Pseudomonadota > Betaproteobacteria > Burkholderiales > Burkholderiaceae > Burkholderia > Burkholderia sp. LFS061. The sequence continues at coordinate 227,573 of NZ_JBFPFS010000002.1, forward strand.
ACGCTCGAATGCACGCCGCTCACGCCGGGAATCCGCATCAGCGTTTCGAGCAGGAACTGCGACAGCCCCTTCAGGTCGTGCGCGACGACCTTCAGCACATAGTCGATGTCGCCCGTGACCGAGAAACACTCCTGGATCTGCGCGAGATCGGACACCAGTTTCTGGAACTTCGACAGGTCGCGGATATGCCCGCGCTCCATCGTCACATGCACGAACGCGGTGACGCCGAAGCCGAGCGTGTCGGGGCAGAGCCGGGTTTCGTAGCGGCGGATCGCGCCGATCTCTTCCAGCCGCCGGTGGCGCCGCAACGTCTGCGCGGGTGACAGGCCGACGGCCTTCGCCAGATCGAGGTTCGACGCACGGCCGTTCTCCTGCAGGATCGAAAGCAAGTGGCGATCGATGCGGTCGAGAACCGGTTCAGGCATTTTTATTTCCTCATTTGTCTCCTGGATGCAATCTTATCTCATAATGTAGGGTTTGCATGAACGGGTTACGAAACCCGATTTCGCCGTCGCGACGCTAAACTGACGCCGGATTTTCGTGTGTGGCCGCAGCAATGCGGCGTGGGCGACAAGTCGGCGGCCGGTCTGGCGGGCACGCCGACGCGAATCGGGCGCCGCCACGCGAAGATTGCAGTCCCCAACCCGGCGGCTCCACGAACGCCGCCGGCACAGCGAAAACAGCGCCCGGCACACCGAGGCGCGCCGCACCGCTTCAGGCGGAGGCGGACAGAGTGGAGAAGACATGGTTTCTGGAAACGAGAGCGACGGCCTGAAGCGCGGGCTGAAGAACCGGCACATCCAGCTGATTGCGCTCGGCGGCGCGCTGGGCACGGGGCTGTTCCTCGGCATCGCGCAGACGATCAAGATGGCCGGCCCGTCCGTGCTGCTCGGCTATGCGGTGGCCGGCATCGTTGCGTTCTTCATCATGCGCCAGCTCGGCGAGATGGTCGTCGACGAGCCCGTCGCAGGTTCGTTCAGCTACTTCGCCAACAAGTATTTCGGCCACTTCACGGGCTTCCTGTCGGGCTGGAACTACTGGGTGCTGTACATCCTCGTCAGCATGGCCGAACTGTCGGCCGTCGGGATCTACGTGCAGTACTGGTGGCCGGGCGTGCCGACCTGGGTGTCGGCGCTCGTGTTCTTCGTCGTCATCAACCTGATCAACCTGACCAGCGTGAAGTCGTACGGCGAGACGGAATTCTGGTTCTCGATCATCAAGGTCGCGGCGATCGTCGGGATGATCGGCTTCGGCGGCTGGCTGCTCGCCAGCGGCAGTGCCGGGCCGGAGGCCAGCGTCAGGAACCTGTGGCAGCACGGTGGCTTCTTCCCGAACGGCGTGTCGGGCCTCGTGATGTCGATGGCCGCGATCATGTTCTCGTTCGGCGGGCTCGAACTCGTCGGCATCACGGCGGCCGAGGCCGACGATCCGAAGCACAGCATCCCGCGCGCGACCAACCAGGTCATCTACCGCATCCTGATTTTCTACATCGGCGCGCTCGCCGTGCTGCTGTCGCTGTATCCGTGGGAGAAGGTCGTCAGCGGCGGCAGCCCGTTCGTGCTGATCTTCCACGCGCTGAGCAGCAACCTGGTCGCGAACGTGCTGAACGTCGTCGTGCTGACCGCCGCGCTGTCGGTCTACAACAGCGGCGTGTACTGCAACAGCCGGATGCTGTTCGGCCTCGCGCAGCAGGGCAATGCGCCGAAGGTGCTGTGCTCGGTGAACAAGCGCGGCATTCCGCTCGCTGCGCTCGGCGCGTCGGCGCTCGCCACCGGCGCGTGCGTGCTGGTCAACTACTTCATGCCGGGCAAGGCGTTCGAGGTGCTGATGGGCCTCGTCGTGTCGGCGCTGATCATCAACTGGGCGATGATCAGCCTGATCCACCTGAAGTTCCGCCAGGCCAAGCGCGCAGCCGGGGAGAAGACTTCCTTCCGCAGTCTGGGCTATCCTTTCACGAATTACCTGTGCCTGGCATTCATGGCCGGCATTCTCGTCGTGATGTACCTGACGCCGGATCTCCGCCTGTCGGTGTACCTGATCCCGGTATGGCTCGCGGTGCTCGCGATCGGGTATCGATTCCGTCAGAAGGATGCAGGCTATGCGGTGCGCGACGGCGCGTCCGCAGGCTGACGCAGGCCACCACCGACCATTCTTCCAAACGAGACCGATTCAAGCCATGTTCGAACACATCGACGCGTACCCGGGCGACCCGATCCTGACGCTCAACGAGAACTTCCAGAAAGATCCGCGCGACCGGAAGGTCAACCTGAGCATCGGCATCTACTTCGATGCCGAGGGCCGGATTCCGGTGATGGGCGCCGTGCGCGAAGCCGAAACCGCGCTGCAGCGCGAGAGCGGCCCTAAGCCGTACCTGCCGATGGTCGGCCTGGCCGCGTATCGCGACGCCGTGCAGGCGCTCGTGTTCGGTGCCGATCACCCGGCCCGCGCCGCCGGCCGCATCGCGACCCTGCAGACGCTCGGCGGCTCGGGCGCGCTGAAGGTGGGTGCCGATTTCCTGAAGCGCTACTTCCCGGACGCGCAGGTATGGCTCAGCGATCCGAGCTGGGAAAACCACCGCTTCATCTTCGAGCGCGCCGGCTTCACGGTGAACACGTATCCGTACTACGACGAGGCGACGGGCGGCCTGAAGTTCGACGCGATGCTCGCGGCGATCGACGCGCTGCCGGCGCGCAGCATCGTGCTGCTGCACGCGTGCTGCCATAACCCGACCGGCGTCGACCTCGACGAAGGCCAGTGGGAAAAGCTGATCGACGTGATCGAGGCGCGCGGCCTGCTGCCGTTCGTCGACATGGCATACCAGGGCTTCGGCGCGGGCCTCGATGCGGATGCGTTCGCGGTGCGCGAGCTGGCCCGCCGCGGCGTGCCGGCGCTGGTCGCGAACTCGTTCTCGAAGAACTTCTCGCTGTACGGCGAGCGCGTGGGCGGCCTGAGCGTCGTCTGCGAGGATGCGGCCGCGGCCGAGCGCGTGCTCGGCCAGTTGGCCGGCGCCGTGCGCTCGAACTACAGCAACCCGCAAACCTACGGCGCGAAGGTCGTCGCGGCCGTGCTCGGCACGCCGGCGCTGCGCAAGCAGTGGGAAGAAGAGTTGTCCGCGATGTGCCGCCGCATCGCGCGGATGCGCCAGTCGATCCACGACGGCCTGCGCGACCACGTCAGCGGCGAAGCGCTCACGCGCTACGTGAAGCAGCGCGGGATGTTCACGTACACGGGCCTGACCGAATCGCAGGTCGACGCGCTGCGCGAAGTGCACGGCGTGTACATCCTGCGTTCCGGCCGGATGTGCGTGGCGGGCCTGAACGACTCGAACGTCGGGATCGTTGCCGACGCAATCGGCAAGGTGCTGAAGAGCGGCGTCTGATCGTTGCGCGCCGGGCGCGCAACGCTGTCGGCCGAACCGGCTGTCTCCCGTCGCGGAGGCAGCCGGTTTTTTGTTGCGCGGCCGCGATGCGTGCTGCCAGGCTGACGCGTGGCCAGGCGCGGCGGTACGATCACGGAATCGGACACAGGGCAGAGGAGCGACATGGGCATCCGGATCATCCAGCTCGGCACGCCGCGCGCGGCCGGCGAGGGCCTGCGGATCGGGACGGTGCGGCGGCCGCCGCGCGGCGTTCCGAAGGCGGAATTCGCGTCGCGCAACTACTATGATGTATGGTTGCCGACGCTGTCGCCGAGCCCCGAGCTCGTCGCGCAGGCGCAGGCGGCCGAAACGGACGCCGAATGGAACGCGTTCAAGCGCCACTTCCGCGCGGAGATGGCGCATGGCGATCCGGCAAAGGTGCTGGACCTGCTGGCGGCGCTATCGGCGACCACCGCGTTCTCGATTGGCTGTTACTGCGACGACGAGCGCCATTGCCACCGCAGCGTGCTGCGCGAGCTGCTCGCGGAGCGCGGCGCGGCGATCGAGCCCGATGCGGGCTGAAGCGGGCTGAATCGGACTGACGCGGCGGCACGATACCGCACTGCGATCGTGCGGTGCAGCGAACCGGTTGACGTGGGTCAAGCGGGCGGCCGCGCGCGCCACTATGCTCTCGTCATGGAGTCATCACGACAATGACAGGCGGACAGATGCAGATTACCTTCCCGCCCGAGCCGGCCGAATATTGCGCGCGCGACCTGGTCGTCGCGTTTTCGGCGCTGGTCGACGGACGTTGCGTGCAGTGCGCGGTCACGGCCGAGGCACTGGAAGATCATTTCGGCGCGCCGTCGCTGCTCGAACGCGACCTGCTGGCCGCGTTCGACGCGCACCGGCCGGCGATCGAAGCGATGGCACGACGGATGCTCGAGGAAATCGGCGGCCGGCCGGTGCTGCTGCACAGCGGCCACTTCCGGCTCGGCGATTGACACCGCAGGAGGGGATATGACTCTGCAGGGCAACATTCACGAACGCGACTGGTCGGTCGAAGTCGAGACGCGCCCGTGCGAATCGGGGGAATTCCGCTGCCGCGTGTCGGTCGAGCACGGCAGCGGCGCCGGGCGCTTTCATCATACGTTCGAGCACAGCCATGCGTATCCGACCGAGCGCGAGGCGATGATCGAAGGGCTGCGGGCCGGAATGACGTGGATCGAGATGAAGACGTCGCAGGTATTCAACGTATGAACGGTGCCGCGCCGACAGAGGTGCGGACAGACTTATCGGCAGGCCAGCGATCGAAGAATCCGCGCCACGCCACGGGAAATACGCACCGCCGCCTTTCGGCGCGGGCGGTGCATGCAAGGCGGTCGACGAGCGGGCGGCCCCGTCAGGAGAAACGACATGGGCGTGGGCATGCAGATCGCCTGCCTCGGATTCACGGGTTCGGCCGCGATCGAAGCCGAAGCCGGCGCGCAACTGGTGCGGCTCGAACGGTTTCGCGCGCTGATCGACGGCTGTCATCTCGCAATCGAATCGCGCGTGGCGGCCGACGGCGCGCGCACATACGACGTGCGGCTCGACCTGGTGTTTCATGACGAGGCGCTCAGGCCGCTGCCGCCGTGCAGCGGCGATGACGTGGACGATGCGCTGCACCGCGCGTTCGCCCAGGCCGAACAGGCGCTGATCGCGTGGCAGGCGGGCGGCGGCAGGGTGATGCTGCGCGACGCGGCGACCACCGATGGCACGGCTCGGTGACGCACGGCGCGCGATGCCGCGCGGACGATGCCGGCGCGTACGTCCGACCCGAGTCAGACCCGCGCGAGCGCTTGCGCGTCGATGATGCGCACGCGCTTGCCGCGTGTTTCGACCAGTGCTTCGCGATGGAAGCGCGAGAACATCCGGCTGACCGTTTCCAGCTTCATCCCGAGATAACAACCGATTTCCTCGCGCGTCATCCGCAGGTTGAATTCGGTCGCCGAATAGCCGCGCGCCTCGAAGCGCGACGACAGGTTCAGCAGGAAATGCGCGACGCGCTGTTCGGCCGACATCGTGCCGAGCAGCAGCATCTGGCTCGATTTCCGCACGATCTCGCTGCTCAGCATCTGATAGAGGAAGTGCTGCATCGGCTTGATCTCGCGGCACGCCGCTTCGAGCGCACCGAACGGAATGACGCACACGACGCTGTCTTCGAGCGCGATCGCGTCGCAGCAGTGCTGGCCGCTGCCGATGCCGTCCATCCCGAGCGTGTCGCCGGCGATCTGGAAGCCGGTCACGTGTTCGCGGCCGTCGCGATGCATCATCACCGTCTTGACCGAACCCGCGCGCACTGCATAGATGCTCTGGAACGGATCGTCGGTGCGGAACAGCGCGTCGCCCTGGCGAACCTGCCGGGTCGTGCAGATGATCGCGTCGAGCCGGCCGTATTCGGCGGCCGTCAGTTGCGGCGGCAGGCACACCGAGCGCATCGCGCAGGCCGAGCAGCGTGCGGCGGGATGTTTGGCGGCGTCGGCGCGCGTGACCGCACGAAGCGGAGTCGTCGGCCGGGGCGCGACGGGGACGTCGGCGGGGCAGGCGGTGGCTGTGGACATGAGTCGCTCCGGCACGTCAGGGGCGGTGCACGCGAGCGTGCACCAGGGATTCGATGACACGGCACGCGGCGTCGAATTCGACGGTCTTGTCGAAGAAGTAGTCGGCTCCGGCCGTCGCGCATGCCTCTCTGAATGCCGGCGCCGAATGATTCGTCAGCACGATCGTGACGATGCGCGGCGCGGCCTTCGACAGCATCCCGATCAGGTCGAGGCCGCTGCCGTCCGCGAGCCGCAGGTCGACGATCACGACATCCGCCCGGCTGCCGCGGATCTGCGTCCACGCGTGCTGGCCGTCTTCCGCTTCGCCCACGACGGCGACGCCGCGAATCGCGCCGACGAGCAGCGCGATCCGCTGCCGGACGGCGACGGCGTGATCGACGAGAAACACCCTGAGCGTGGCGGGCGACAAGCTGGCATTCATGCCGGCAGTATCGTGTTGCGCCGCCAAAAATGAAATCGGCCGAATTGGAAGTTGGTGTAGGCCGCTTCGACGCGTTGTAGGGCGTTTCCTACAACGCGTACGGGAAAGTGTCGGAGCGCTCCGGATGTTGCAACGCCGCACCGGCGCCGCGCGCGCGGCCGGTGGGCTTCGCTGCCGGGTCAGCCGGCCCGGCGCGCGTCCAGCGCATCGCGTGCGGTGCGGCACGCGGCGAGATCCCACGCGGCGCAGCCGACGCTCTTGAACAGCAGCGGTCCGCCGACGGCGAATGCGCCGCCCAGCACGTCGGCGAGCGACGCGACCTGCTGCCAGTCGACCTGCGCGACGATCAGGTCGCCGGCCTCGTGGCGCGCGCCGGCCGGATCGTCGACGACGAGCCGGCTGCCGCGCACCGTGTTCGCATCGATCTCGGCCGCATCCGCGGTGAACGCGCCGACGCCGACCACGAGCCGGCCTTCGCGCGCGGCTTCACGGTAGACGGGCGTGCGGCTCGTCGTCAGCGTGACGACGACGTCGATCGCATCGGGAATCGCGTCGCCGTCGAGCGGTGCGAGCCGCGGCGCCTGCGCGCGGTGCGCGGCGCAGAAGGCGGCCGCGCTGTCGGCGCTGGTGCCGCGCACGTGAAGGCGCGCATCGGGAAAGATCGCCGCGAGCGCTTCCGCGTGATTGGCCGCCTGCTTGCCGGTGCCGATCAGCAGGATGTCGCGCGGCGCGGCGCCATGCAGCGCGTCGATGCCGAGCGCGGTGACGGCCGCCGTGCGGCGGCCGGTGACCGTCGGGCCGTCGAGCGCGAAGCGCATCTCGCCGGTGGTCGCGTCGTACGCGGTCACCTGGCCGAGGATCGTCGGCAGCCCGCGCGCGCCGTTGCCGGGGCATACGTTCACGAGCTTGTGGGTGGCAAGGTCGCGCGCGCTCGACGGCATCGACAGCATCACGCCGCCGGCCTGCAGCGGCACGACCAGGCGTTCGGGGCTGACGATCTCGCCCGCCGCGTACTCGGCGACGGCCTGCCTGAGCGTGGCGAGCAGCGCCGGGTAGTCGAGTAGCGCGGCCGTATCGGCCGCATCGAAAACGGGAATCCGGGAAAGGGCGGTCATCGTGTACGTCGCAGGCGTCGGTGAACGTGGACGACGGGCGCATGACGCGCCCGCCAAGGGGGCTGCCGGATACCGTGACACGGTGGCAGTGTGGATCGAATCTATACCACTTTCCATCGCACCGGCAACCCGGAAAATAAACCGAAGCGCCGGTTTTGGTTCTAATATCTGTCCAAAAGGGTCGCCGTGGTCTCGATGCCGGCGCCGCTCCGGTATAGTGCGAACCCATTCCAAGTCCACGCCCGCGACCGGGCAGGAGCCATACGATGATGTCCGCGCGTCCCGAATCACTCGAAGGCGGTTTCAGGCCGCTGCAGATCTACGAGCAGGTCGCCGAGAAGATCCGCGACGAGATTCGCGCGGGGCGCTACGCGGCCGATTCGCGGCTGCCGTCCGAGCGCGAGCTCGCGGTGCTGTTCCAGGTCGGCCGGCCGGCCGTGCGCGAGGCGCTCGGCGCGCTGCAGAACGAAGGGCTGGTGTTCACGAAGCGCAATTCGGGCACCTACGTCGTCGCGGCGCCGCTCGACGTGCTCGCGGAACGCGGCGACACGCGTGCGGCGTCCGAGGCCGACTTCAGCCCGACGTCGACGCTCGACGTGCGGCTGATCCTGGAACCCGCGATCGCGCGCCTCGCTGCCTCGCACGGCCGCGCCGACCCGGGCGCCGAGCGCTATCTCGCGCAGATGGAAACCATCACCGACGTCGACGATCCGCATCAGCGCGCGCTGTGGAACGAGAGCGACCGGCTGTTCCACCGGCAACTCGCGCTGATGACCGGCGACCCGCTGATCGTGAAGATCGCGGACGAGGTCGCGAAGACGATGGACCAGCCGCTATGGAAGCGGCTGAAGGACGACGGCATCTACGACGCGGGCCGGATCCGGCTCTACGTGTCCGAACACCGGCTGATCTACGAGGCGATCGTGTCCGGCGATGCCGATGCGGCTGCGTTCTATGTCGAGCAGCATATCCGCCGCGTGCGGCGCGACATCGCGCCGAAGTGACGTGCACGGCTTCGTTCTGGTCTGAAATATGACCAGAATAGCGAAAATTATTTTGAAATTGCTTGCGATGTGACCACGCGTGTCCTACATTGGTTTCACACAAAACCAATCAGGAGACATCATGCGATACCTCGTTACCGCGCTCTCGGTGGCCGTTGCCGCCGGCGCGCTGACTTCCGCGCACGCGCAGGAAGTCGTGATGATCGGCCATTCGGCGCCGCTGACGGGTCCGCAGGCCGCGAACGGCAAGGACAATGAAAACGGCGCGCGCCTTGCCGTCGACGAACTCAACAAGGCCGGCGTGAAGGTGGCCGGCAAGACCGTCACGTTCAAGCTGATTTCAGACGACGACCAGGCCGACCCGAAGGCCGGCGTGCAGGTCGCGCAGAACCTCGTCGACAAGGGTGTCGTCGCGGTGCTCGGGCCGTACAACTCGGGCGTCGCGATCCCGGCATCGCGCGTGTATTCGAATGCAGGCGTGCCGATCCTGCCGGTTGCGTCGAATCCGGCGCTCACGAAGCAGGGCTTCAAGAACATCTTCCGGATCGGCGCGAGCGACGAGCAGCTCGGCGGCACGATGGCCACGTTCGCCGCGAAGACGCTGAACGCGAAAACCGCGGCCGTCGTCGACGATCGCACCGCGTACGGGCAGGGCGTCGCCGAGCAGTTCATGAACATCGCGAAGGCGAACGGGATCAAGATCGTCGACCAGGAATACACGAGTTCGTCGGCCACCGATTTCCTCGGCATTCTCACCAAGATCAAGGCGGGCAACCCGGACGTGATCTTCTTCGGCGGTTATGCGGCGCAGGGCGCGCCGATGGCCAAGCAGATGAAGCAGCGCGGGCTGCGCGCGAAGCTGCTCGGCGGCGACGGCATCTGCTCGGCCGACATGGGCAAGGTGGCGGGCGATGCGGCATCGATCGTCTACTGCGCGCAGGGCGGCGTCGCGCTCGAGAAGACGCCGGCCGGGCGCGAATTCCTGAAGAAGTACCACGACGCCTATCACACGGACACGCAGGTCTACGGCGTCAACTACTACGACGGCGTGAAGCTGCTCGCCGACGCGATGGTCAAGGCCGGCACGACCACCGACAAGGCGAAGCTGATCGCGCAGCTCGCGAAGTCAAACTATGCGGGCGTCGCGGGCACCTATTCGTTCGACGCGAACGGCGACCTGAAGGGCGCGCCGACGTCCGTCTACGTGATCCGCAACGGCCTGCCCGAGCCGTACGCGAAGTAACGGCCAAGCCCGCCATCGGACGGCGGCCCGGCCGCCGTCCTTCGTTTCAACGCATTCGACCGAACATGAAAATTTCCCGATCCCTTTCCACCGTCGAAGTCCATACGGGCGGCGAAGCGTTCCGCATCGTCACGAGCGGGCTGCCGCGCCTGCCTGGCGACACGATCGTCCAGCGCCGCGCATGGCTCAAGGAGAACGCCGACGAGATCCGCCGCGCGCTGATGTTCGAACCGCGCGGCCACGCCGACATGTACGGCGGCTACCTGACCGAGCCCGTGTCGCCGAACGCCGATTTCGGGGTGATCTTCGTGCACAACGAAGGCTACAGCGACCATTGCGGGCACGGCGTGATCGCGCTGTCGACCGCCGCGGTCGAACTCGGCTGGGTGCAGCGCACGATGCCGGAAACGCGGGTCGGCATCGACGCGCCGTGCGGTTTCATCGAGGCCTTCGTCAGGTGGGACGGCGAGCATGCGGGGCCCGTGCGCTTCGTCAACGTGCCGTCGTTCATCTGGCGGCGCGACGTGTCGGTCGATACGCCGTCGTTCGGCACCGTGACCGGCGACATCGCGTATGGCGGCGCGTTCTATTTCTACGTCGACGGCGCGCCGTTCGACCTGCCGGTGCGCGAAGCGGCGGTGGAAAAGCTGATCCGCTTCGGTGCGGAAGTGAAGGCCGCCGCGAACGCGAAGTACCCGGTCATGCATCCGGAGATTCCGGAAATCAACCATATCTACGGCACGATCATCGCGAACGCGCCGCGCCATCCGGGCTCGACGCAGGCGAACTGCTGCGTGTTCGCGGATCGCGAGGTCGACCGCTCGCCGACCGGCTCCGGCACCGGCGGGCGCGTCGCGCAGCTGTACCAGCGCGGGCTGCTCGCGGCCGGCGACACGCTCGTCAACGAATCGATCGTCGGCACGATCTTCAAGGGGCGCGTGCTGCGCGAGACGACGGTCGGCGACATCCCGGCCGTGATCCCGGAAGTGGAAGGCAGCGCGCATATCTGCGGTTTCGCGAACTGGATCGTCGACGAGCGCGATCCGCTGACCTACGGTTTTCTCGTGCGCTGAGTAGCAGCGCCGATCGGCCGCCGTCGCGCGGCCACCCGGTTGTCGTACCAGGCCTGGCGCGTCGTTCCCGTTGCGGGGGCACGCGCCTTTTTTGCGTGCGGCCGGTCGCGAAGCCGTGCGGTGTGCGCCGGCGCAAGGCCGCCACGGCCGGCGGGCCGCGCGAGTTTTGGTACGATGCACCCTTTTCAGCCGAGCTCCACCCGCGTGAATCGCCGAAACGTGTCGTCAGTGCGTGACTTCTGTGCCAGCTGGGTTGCGCGCGCCCAACCCGTCGCGGCTGCCGCCGTCGCGAGGGTCAAGCCTCTCGCCGCCGCCGCGTGGCAGCATCTCCGTCGTCCCACGCGCCGCGGCGTACTGCTCACGGCGGCCGGCGTGCCGGTGCTGTTCGTGCTGTACGTGATCGCGCTGATCCCGTTCACGCCGGGCATCGGCGACATCCGCAAGGCGCGCGTCGACCAGCCCGCGCAGGTGCTGTCCGCCGACGGCAAGCTACTGGCCGAATTCAAGCCGTCGAACCGCGAGTGGGTGCCGCTCAAGCAGATCTCGCCGCACATGGTCGACGCGCTGATCGCCACCGAGGATCATCGCTTCTACGAGCATCACGGCCTCGACTGGAAACGCACCGCGTCGGCCGCGCTCCATACGTTCTCGGGCAGTCGCCAGGGCGGCTCGACGATCACGCAGCAGCTCGCTCGCAACCTGTATCCGGACGAGATCGGCCGCGCACCGACGCTCACGCGCAAAGTGAAGGAGGCGATCACCGCGCTGAAGATCGAGGCCGTCTACAGCAAGGACCAGATTCTCGAGACCTACCTGAACACGGTGCCGTTCCTGTACAACGCGTACGGCGTCGAGATGGCCGCGCGCACCTATTTCGACAAGTCGGCCGACGAACTCGACGTGCTCGACAGCGCGACGCTCGTCGGAATGCTGAAGGGCAACAGCTACTACAACCCGGTGCTGAACCCCGAGCGTGCGCTGCAGCGGCGCAACACGGTGCTCGGCCAGATGGTGAAGTACGGCAAGCTGTCGACGGCGCAGTTCGCGCAGTTGCAGCGCAGGCCGCTGCGCATCGATTTCGAGCGGCAGAAGGAGCCGCCGGGGCCGGCGCCGCATTTCGCGCAGCAGTTGCGCAAATGGCTGATCGCGTGGGCCGACCGCAACGACTACAACATCTACTCGGACGGATTGATCGTGCGCACGACGATCGATTCGCGGCTGCAGCAGATGGCGACGCAGGCGCTCACGCTGCAGGGCAATCAGTTGCAGGGCATCGCGAACAACGCGTGGAGCGGCCGCGACGGCTGCGGCACCGACAACGAGGTGTTCCGCACCTTCATGCGCGAGTCGCCCGAGTACAAGGCCGCGCAGGACGCCGGCAAGGACGACGCGGCCGCGATGAAGCTGCTCGCGGCCGACCGCGGCTTCATGCGCGCGCTGTGCAAGACGAAGACCGACGTACAGGCCGGCTTCCTCGCGATCGATCCGCGCGACGGGCAGATCCGCGCATGGGTCGGCAGCCGCGACTTTACCAACGAGCCGTTCGACCACGTCGCGCAGGCACGGCGCCAGCCGGGCTCGACGTTCAAGCCGTTCGTCTATGGCGCCGCGTTCGCGGGCGGGATGAAGCCGGAGGACACGTTCATCGACCAGCCGGTCGAGATCCCGCTGAAGGGCGGCGAGATCTGGCGGCCGAACGACGACGTGCCGCCGACGGGCAAGCCGATGACGCTGCGCGACGCGGTCGCGCTGTCGCGCAACCGGATTACCGCGCAGGTGATGGAGAAGGTCGGGCCCACGGCTGTCGCACGGCTCGCGCGCGATATGGGCGTGCGCGAAAGCCCGCTCGAACGCGTGCCGTCGCTGGCGCTCGGCACGAGCCCGGTCACGTTGAAGGAGATGGTCGCGTCGTACGCGACGATCGCGAACGGCGGCCTCTACGTCGAGCCGCAAATGGTGACGCGCATCGAGAACCGCCAGGGCGACGTGCTCGCCGAGTATGCGCCGGCGCCGCCCGAGCGCGCGCTCGACGCCGAAACCGACAAGACGCTGCTCGACGTGATGCGCGATGTCGTGACGCGCGGCACGGGCGGCAGCATCCGCACGCGCTTCGGCATTCGCGGCGATGTAGCCGGCAAGACGGGCACGACGCAGGACAACGCGGACGGCTGGTTCATCCTGATGCAGCCCGGCCTCGTCGCCGGTGCGTGGGTCGGTTTCGACGACGGCCGCGTGACGCTGCGCAGCGATTACTGGGGGCAGGGCGCGCACAGTGCGCTGCCGATCGTCGGCGATTTCTTCCAGCGCGCGCAGCGCGCCCGGATCGTCGACACGAAGGCGAAATTCGATACCGAGCCGTCGCCCGGCTGGTTCGCGTCGCTGCGCGAGCGTGCGACGGATCTGTTCGACACGTGGTTCAGGCCCGAGCCGACGAAGGCGCCCGCGCCGGTCAGGACGCAGCGCATGGAGCCTTCATCGGAGGCCGACGAAGGCGCCGCATCGGCCGCGTCGGCGGCATCGGCGCCCGAAGCGGCGTCCGGCGGCATCGTCGAGGAATGGATACCGGCGTCCGAAGTGGCCGCATCGGCCGCCGCATTGTCGCCAGGCGCATCGCAACCGCAGACAGCGCAGCCCCCGGCAGTGGGCGCAAGTACGACGAGCGACGGCAGTGCGGGCATCGGTGCTGCGCCGGCCGCCACGCCGGCCCAGCCACCCGCGCCGGTCGCTCCCGACGCGACGGGCGCCTCGCAGTAACGAAGCCGTTCAGATTTCGCGCGATGCTGCCGTAATCATGTTGTCACGACAGTTCGCGCGGTCGTTCCGCGCCTCTCCGATGCGACCTCCCACCGACTACGTCGCGCTAGCGCGCGACGACCTCTGCGTTGGCGTTCCGCTCGGCTTCGATCTCTACGATGCCGACGGCGCCGCGCTGCTGCCGGCCGGCACGACGCTGAGCGATGCCGCGCAGCATGCTTTCCTGTTCGACCATTTCCGGCCCGTGCGCATGCGCGATGACGCCGATGCCGAGCCGCGCGCGCATGGCGCGGTGCCGCCCGCCCCGCGCATGGGGCTGTCGGCCGGTGCCGCGATCGGCATCCGCCGCCGGGTCGGCACGACACGCGGACTGCAGCGCTTCCGGCTAATCGGCGTCGCCGCGTCGGGCGCGCTGTTCGTCGAGCCGCAGCCGGCGGCCGTGTTCGACTTCGCGCGCGGCGACGACATTGAAGCGGTAGCGATCGGCCGGGCCGCGGTGTCCCGTTTCGGCGCGACGGTCGAGTCGGTGCAGGAGTCGGGCGCCGCGCGGTTCATGATCCTGTCGCCGCCCGGCTTCGTCGACCGGCTGCGTACGCGCGCGGAGCCGCGCGTGCCGGCGCGGATCGCGGCCTGCTGCACGGGGGGAGCCGACGGGGTGGAAGGCATCGGAATGGTGCACGACATCAGCCTGAGCGGGCTGTCGATCGCGGTCGACCGGACGATCGCCGCAAGCGGAGAGCCGTTGCGCGTGCTGCTGCCGTACGCGGCGGGCGACCGCGTCGAGCAACTGGCGCTCGACGGCACGGTGCGGGCCGTGCATGCCGATCCGGCGGCGCCGGCACTGACGCTGCATCACGCGGCGTTCGGCGAGACCGGCGCCGACGATCTGGTCCGCCTCAAGGCCCTGCTGTTCGACAGGCTGATGGCGTCGGCGGACATCGATCAATCGCGCTGACGCGTGGGCCGCGCGCGCCAGATGCTGTATCGCAGCATTCGGCGTATGAATGTCGACAATCGTCTGATGATTGAGGCTATTCCGGCGAAATTGTACGGTTTCCGTCAACAGTGAATTTGCGATTTAAGTATTTACCCTGATAGTCACCCCTCCTAGACTTCTACTCATGCGCAACGACCCCGAGTCCGAAGCGCCTGACAAAACAATCCTGGAGGTAACGCATCATGAAATCGCTGATCAAGGCAGTTGCACTGGCCGCCCTGGTGGCCGCACCGGTCGTCTCGTTTGCCCAATCGAACCAGCAGCCGCTGACGCGCGCGCAAGTGCGCGCCGAGCTGGTCCAGCTCGAAAAGGCCGGCTACAACCCGAACGACTGGGTGAACTATCCGGAAAACATCCAGGCCGCGCAGGCAAAGATCGCCGCAGCGCAGAACACCGGCGCGCAGGCTGACGCAACGGGCTACGGCGCGAATGCCGCCGCGACGTCGCAGTCGGGCCAGCGCGTGGTCGTGCCGGCCGCCGCCGATCGTTCGTCGGTGTACTTCGGCCACTAAGCGGGCCGGCGCCCGCAACGGTGCCCGGTTTGCGGTTTCCCCAAAACCCGTGCACGGTATCCGTGTACGGGTTTTTCGTTTCCGCATGACCGAATGAGCCGGGGCGAGCGCGGTGCGCCTGCCTGGCATTACGACGCGGTGCCCGCGCGGCGGGCACGAGTCGCGAGCACGACCGCGACGCCACCGAGGATGGCGGCCGATGCGAGCGCGAGCCGCCAGGTCGGCTGTTCGGACAGGAACAGCACGGCGCCGCACGCGGCGATCGGCGGCACGGACAACTGGATTGCCGCGGCGCGCATGGCCGTGAGGTGCCGCAGCGCGGCATACCAGACGACGTAGCCGAGGCCCGAGGTGAGCGCACCGGAAAGCACGGCAAGCGCGACGCCGGCCGGCGTCACGCGCATGCGGGCGGCGAGCGCGACGCTCAATGCGAGCGCCAGCGGTGCGGCACGCAGGAAGTTGCCGGCGGTCGCCGCGACCGGATCGGCAGGCTTGCGGCCGCGTATCGAATAGATGCCCCATGCAATGCCGGCGACGGTCATCAGCGCGGCGCCTTGCGGCGTCGGCGCCGCGAGCCCAGGCGACACGAGATACAGCAGCCCGCCGAGCGCGACACCGAACCCGGCCCAGCCCGCCGGGGCGAACCGTTCGCCGGCGCGCCATCCCGCCGCGAACATCGTCAGTTGCACGGCGCCGAACAGGATCAGCGCGCCGGTTGCGGCACTGACGGTCAGGTACGCGAACGAGAAGCACGCGACATAGGCGAACAGCATCGCCGCCGCGGGCCAGTCCGCGGGCGGGGCGGGCCGTCGCGCACCCGCGCGCGCAACGATCGCGAGCATCAGCGCGCCCGACACGAGGCGCAGGCTGCCGAAGCTGGCCGCGTCGATCCGCCCGGCCTGCAGCGCGAGCCGGCACAGCAGCGAATTCGACGCGAAGGCGAGCATCGCGACGGACGTCAGCGCGGCGACCCGCACGCCCGGCCGTACGTGCAGCGCGAATGCGGAGGCGGGCGGGCGCATCGCGGGCCTCACGCGTGGTTCGCGACGATCAGCATGGCCACGCCGAACAGCGCGGCGCCGAGCGGCGCCGTGAGCTGCCGCCCCCACGCCGCATTCTTTTCGATGGCCATCAGCGCGGCGAGCGACAGCATCCAGCCGAGACTGCCGGCGCCGACGACGAACATCAGCAGCATCAGCGCCCAGCAGCACCCGACGCAGAAGAGCCCGTGGCTTGCGCCCAGCGCAAATGCGTTGCGCAACGGCGTGCGGCCGCGCCAGCGGCTGATCACGAAACTGAAAGGGGTGCGGCACCGGTCCAGGCAGTGTTCCTTCAGCCAACTGAACTGAAATGCGCCGGCGAGCGCAAACACGGCCGCGCCGATCAGCCAGCCGCGCCACGCGAGCGCCGGCACATGCGCGACGCCCGTCAGCACCAGTGCATGCAGGCCGTGCGCGACGAGGCCGAATCCGCTCCACACGACGACGTAGCCTACGCCGACGAGCGCGAGCAGGCGCGCCTGGTCGGGGCGGTTCGCGACGACGCGCGCGAACGCATTGAACAGCGCCAGCGTCGTCGGCAGCATCATCGCAAGGATCATCAGCGTCCAGGCGGCCGCGTCGAGCACGGCCGGCAGCCATAGCGCGCCGCCCGGCAGCGCGCGACAAAGCGCGCTGAACGGTTCGGAGGCGGCACCGTCGCCGTGCTCGAGATAACGCCCGTACGGACTGCGCGTCCACGCCCACAGCGTGATCCACGCGAATCCAACCAGGCTCGTGAGCACGAGCGGAAACAGGCGCCGATGCAGCGACGCTGCCATGGCCGTTTCCGTGCGATCGCGATTCACGCGTCGAACAGGAACGTGCTCTGCAACGCGTTGTGATTCTTCAGATCGACGTCGATGCCGATCGCCGCATTCTTCGACCGGTAGACGGGCGCCTTGCCGACGAACACGGGGGCGCCGGGCACGGTCGAGAACACGGTGTCGGTCAGCGTCGTCTGCGCGCCGCTCGGGCCCAGGTACGGCTCGAGTTCCGCGTGATAGTCGGTGCCGATCGACAGCGTGCCGCGCGCGCCTTCGACGTCGAACCGGATCGGTGCGCGCTCGATCGACACGACCTTGCCGATCAGTTTCGCGAGTTCGGCGATCGGGCCGCCGGCCTGTCCCGTATAGACCTTGAGGAGCGCCTGCTCCTGCTCGTCGGACGCCGTGTCGCTGACGTAGATCGCAGCCGTCCAGTTGCCTTCCAGGATATTGCCCGGCACGCGGCACACCGCGGCGATCGTGTTGCCGCCGACGTCGACGCCGTCGACCGTGCCCTTGTCGACATGCCATGCGACGATGGTGTCGCACACGCCGAAATCCGGATCCTCGCCGATCCAGCACGGGCACAGTACGCGACAGTTGCAGACCTCGAGCAGACGGCCTTCCAGGTGATAGCTCATGATTTCCTCCAGAGAGCGACGGCGATCGCGCGTTGCGCAAGGCAGAGGAAACCGGCTGACGAAACGTCACGCCCGCTCGGCGGCACGAACGCGAAATGCGCTGAGAAATGCGCGGAAGCGGGACGGGATGGACGCGATAGCGCTGGCCTGAAGCGGCGTATCAATTTTTCCAGTGTAGGTGCGCGTGGATGATATGCAAGCCGACGCGCGAGCATGATGCCGGCTGACAAGCGGACGCGCGTGCGCTAGCATCGCGGACGGTGTCGCCGCGCGCCGAGGCGCGGCAGGGGCGTCATGCTCCGCACCGGCTTCCACGACTTCAACGAACAACAAGGAGCATCCATGCGTGTCTTGACCGGTCTGCTGTGCTCGCTGGCACTCGCGGCGAACGTCGCCCATGCACAGGCGAATTGTGCGGACGCAACGGATCAGGCGACGATGACGGCGTGTGCCGATCGCGCGTACAAGAAATCCGACGGGGATTTGAACCGGACCTACCAGGCCGTCACCGCGCGCCTGCGCGATGCACGGCCGCTTGCCGACAAACTCGTGAATGCGCAGCGCGCGTGGATCGCGTACCGCGATGCCGAGTGCAGTTTCTCCAGCGCGAACGCCGAGGGCGGCAGCGTGTATCCGATGGTCGTATCGACCTGCCTCGACGATCTGACGAAAGCGCGTACGGAAACGCTGAAGGCCTATCTGTCCTGCGAGGAAGGCGATCTCGCATGCCCGGTGCCAGCCAGGTAGGAAAAGTCACGAACCGTTACCGGCCGCATGCCGCGCGGCCGGTCAAGCCGCCATCCGCTGCTACACGTCGTCCGTTACACGTCGTCCGTTTCGTCGAGCAGCTTGTGCCGCATCGCGTAACGCACCAGCGCCGCTTCGTGCGGCATCTGCATCTTTTCCAGAATCCGCGTCTTGTAGGTGCTGACCGTCTTCGCGCTCACGCACAGCGCGTGCGCGATCTCGGTCAGCGTCTGGCCGGCGGCGATCCGTCGGAACACGTCGAATTCGCGATCGGACAGCCGCTGGTGCGGCAGCGTCTCGGCCGGCTCGTTCAGGCTCTGCGCGAACTGCTCGGCCATCGCGAGGCTCACGTAGACGCCGCCCGACGCCACCTTCGTGACCGCGCCGACCAATTCGGCGCTCGCGCTTTCCTTCGTCAGATAGCCTGACGCACCCGCGCGGAACGCGCGTACCGCATATTGCTGTTCCGCGTGCATCGTCAGCACGAGCACGCGCAGCGCGGGCTTCTCGTCCTTGATCTGCTTGATCAGTTCGACGCCGTTGCGGCCCGGCATCGACAGGTCGAGCACGAGCACCTGCGCGGGCGTCGAGCGCACGAGCGCGATCGTCGACGGGCCGTCGCAGGCTTCGCCGGCCACCTCGAATCCGCTGGCGTTCTGGAGGATGTGCCGCAGACCGTCGCGCACGAGCGTATGGTCGTCGGCGATGAGCACCTTGATCATGTGATGAGGGTTTCCTGTTGGACGGTACTGAGCGGTAACGCGACGGTAATCGAGAAACCGCGCGCGAGCGCGGTGTCGATCGTCACGGTACCACCGAGCATGTGCGCGCGTTCGCGAATGCCGATCAGGCCGAACGATTTGTCCTCGTGGACCGTGCCGCCCGGCGCCGCGCCGCGGCCGTTGTCCGCGACGCGCAGCACGCAGAAGCCGTCCTCGATGTCGAGCCGCAGCGCGACGCGCGTCGCATCCGCATGGCGCGCGACGTTCGTCAGCGCTTCCTGGACGATCCGGAACAGCGTGGTCGCGCCCGCGCTGGTGAACGTAAGGCCGCCCGTTTCGATGTGACGCTCGACATCGATCCCGTAGCGGTTCGTGAAATCGTTCGCGAGCCATTCGATCGCGGGCACGAGGCCGAGATCGTCGAGCATCACCGGCCGCAGGTCGGCCGCGATGCGCCGCACCGACGCGACCGTCGCGTCGATCAGCCGCCGCATGCCCTGCAGGTGCGACAGCATGCCTTCGTCCGGCTGCGCGCGGCCGGGCACGCGCAACTGCTGCTCGACCACCGACAGGTCCATCTTCAGCGCGGTGAGCTGCTGGCCGAGGTCGTCGTGCAGCTCGCGCGCGATGCGCGTCTTTTCTTCTTCACGCACGTTCTGCAGGTTCGCCGACAGTTCGCGCAATTCCTCGCGCGATTGCTTCAGCGCATTCTCGGCGCGCAGCCGCTCGGTGATGTCACGCAGCATCACCGTATAGAGCTTGCCCGACGCGTCGCGAATCTGCGAGATCGACGCCTCGATCGGAAATTCCTCGCCGCTGGCGCGCAGCCCGAACAGCACGCGCTGGCGGCCCATCTGCCGCTCGGAAACGCCCGTCACGCCGAACTGGTCGACATGCCTCGCGTGCGCGGCGCGGAACCGCTCGGGGATGAAGCGCGACAGCGGCGCGCCGATCGCCTCCATCGCGGACACGCCGAACACCTGCTCGGCCATCGGATTGAAGATCACGACCGTCTGCTTCTCGTCGATCGTGATGATCGCTTCCATCGACGAACGGATAATGCCCATCATCCGCGCTTCGTTGAGGATGCCGCGGCTGCTCGCGCCGGAATCGGCCGTGGCGCCGGACCGGCTGCGCATCAGCGCATGGACGAGCGCCGCGAACGCGAACGACGCGATCAGTCCGGCGGCAAGCACGGTGCCGGCCGCGCGCTGCGCGCCGGTCGCGCTCGGGCGGCCGTCAGCGGAATAGGCGAGCGTCAGCACGGTGCCGCCGAAATTCAGCACGTCGGTGCGCCGTAACAGGTCGGGCGAAGCCAATGCCTCGTCGGTCGTCGTTTCGACGCTGGCGATCGCGCGCGGATCACCGCCGGCGGTCATCCACAGGTCGATTCCGCGTTCCGCGTCGAGTGCGCGCTCGACCAGGCGCCGCGGGCTCAGCGCCGCGAACAGCATCCCGTCGGCGCCGGCTTCGCGCGTGCCGGACGGCGTGGCGGCCGCATGCGGCGAGGTGCTCACGGGCAGGAACAGTGTGAGGGTGCGCGCGTCGCGGGACGTGTCGTCGTCGGCCGGGTGAACGCCGAGCGCGATGTCGCCGGTTTGCAGCGCGCGCGCCAGCGGCGCCGCGTCGGACGTGCCGAAGCGCACGACGGGCGAACTCGACGGGGGCGCGCTGAGCGCCGCGGCCGCGAGCGCGCCGCCCGGCATCGGTTTCGAGCCGGCGAGGGCGCTGCGTGTCGCGGGCGGCAGCGGCACATAGCCGATCTGCCGGACCGGCGAGCGGCCGCTGTCGAGATCGAGCGTCTCCGCATACCGGCGCCATTGCTCGGGCGTCATTTCCGGGACGAGGCTGAATGCGCCGCGCGCGCCTTCGAGCACGGCGACGCCGGACTGCAGCTCGTGGCGCAGCATCGCGGTCACGTGCGTCGTGCGGCGCTCGAAGCGCGTGCGGACGGCGCCTTGCCACTGCTCGCGCACCAGCAGCGCGACGCCGAGCGACAGCACCGCGCCGGCGCACAGCGCGACGATGCCAGCCGCAAGCGGCTGGCGTAACATGCTCTGGAGGCGCGTGGGCCCTCGGGAATCACGCGTCGGGGTTCCACTGGCGGTCATTCGATGGCCATTCTGTTGTCGGGGCGGCCCGCAGCACTCGGGCAGCGCGGCAAAACCGGGCAAAACTCGCACCGGCTGCGTACAGCGTCTATTTTGAAGATGAAATTGTGCGCGTTTTACACGTTTTATGTAATAGGGTCGGCTGAAAATGCGGCAAACGGCACGGAGCAGCGGGTGCGCCGGCCGCGCTTGACGCGCGTCAACGAGCGCGTCGGCACGTGGGGCAGACTGTTCGGCAGGCGAGCCGGCACCGGGCCGGCTTGCGGTAACGGGCCGTCGTCGTACAACGCGCGACGCATGCCCGGTCGGAGGAACGGACCATGTACAAGCGGATTTTCGTCGGGCTCGACGGCGGCCCGAGCGCGCGTCTCGCGCTGAACGAGGCGATCCGGATCGCGGCGGCGTCCGGCGGCGAGGTCACCTGCGCGTATGTCGTCGAGCATCGGCCGCAGCTCGTCGACGTCGACGCGGGCTTCGCAGCCGAGCGCGATGGCGATGCGGCGGCCACCGCCGCTGCGACGCCGGTGCTCGACGCTGCGAAAGCGGAGCTCGCTCAGCAGCACGTGCCGGGCACCGTGCGCGCGCTCGACGCGTACGGCGAGGATGTCGCCACGGTGCTGATGCGCACGGCGGCCGAAACCGATGCCGACCTGATCGTAATGGGCACGAGCGGGCGGCACGGGCTGCGCCGGCTGTTGCTCGGCAGCGTCGCGGAATCGCTGCTGCGCACGGCCGACCGGCCCGTGCTGCTGGTGCGGCACAGCGAGCCGGGCGCGCCGGCGACCGCGTGATGCATGCGGTGCGTTGCTGACGCATGAGCGGTTGCGGGCAGGAGACTGCCGCCCGCCTGTGCCGGATGTCTGCCTGATGGAACGCGCGACGCGCTGATCGGCGCAGCGCGCGTGAGTGCGTCTGTCGCGTTCGACGCATGCGTCGTCCGGACGAGAGGGCGCCCCGGATGCGCACGCATAGGCGCCATTGCACGCCCGCGGGTTGCATCCCGACCCGCAGTTCTGGCAGCATCGACCGTGTCCGCTTCCTCGCCGCGCGCATGGCCGCGGCGATCGACGCAGCGGCATCCGGCGGCACCCGGTCGCATCCGCGACGAACCGGGCCGTAGCCGGATGCCGGTTTCTCACGTTACCGACGTCATCCGCCATGCCGATTTCCGCCACCGACCTGATCCGCCAGTTCGACCTGCAGCCGCACCCCGAGGGCGGCTATTTCCGCGAAACCTACCGTGCGGCCGATTCGGTCGTGCGTCCGGCCGACGGCGCACCGCGCGCTGCATCGACCGCGATCTACTACCTGCTTTGCGACGGCGCCTATTCGTCGTGGCACCGGATCCGTTCCGACGAGGTCTGGCATTTCTACGCAGGCGATCCGCTCGAAGTGTGGGTGCTCGACGAGCGCGACGGGCTGACGATCCACCGGCTCGGCAACCCGCTCACGCATCCGGGCACGGTGTTCCAGACGGTCGTGCCGGCCGGGCGCTGGTTCGGTGCGCGCTGCGCGTCGCCGGAGCATGTCGCGCTGGTCGGCTGCACGGTTGCACCGGGGTTCGAGTTCGCGGAATTCGAGCTGGCCGACGCAGCCGCGCTGGCTGCCGCGTTTCCCGACTACGCGGAGCATGTTGCAAGGCTCGCGCAGCGCCCGGACGCGTAACTTGGTGCAGCCGTCGGCCTGAAGCCCGTGACGGTCGCGTGTGTTCCGCGCGATCCCGGTCAAACCCGTTTAGAATGCCCGTGATGCACAAGGTCTGCTGCGGACGTGCCGCGGCGGCCGTTGCGCAGCCGGTCCGACGGCCCCCGTCGCGCGGCCCGCATGTCTTCCAGGAGCGCCGCCGTGTGGCACTTTCCCATTGCAATTCCATCGTCGCTCGGCCCGTGGGCCGTGTTCGCGAGCGTGTTGATCACGCAGCTCGGCGTGCCGGTGCCGGCCGTGCCGATGCTGATTCTCGGCGGCACGATGGCGGCAATGGGGCAGGCGTCCTGGGCCAGCATGTTCGCGGCGGCGATCGGCGCGACGATGCTCGCCGATTCGCTGTGGTTCTTCATGGGCCGCACGCGCGGCCGGCGCCTGCTGAACGGCCTCGTGCGCTTCTCGCTGTCGCTCGACACGACGCTGCGCTTCGCGCGTAACGTATTCGAAAGATACGGCGCGCCGCTGCTCGTGCTGTCCAAATTCCTGCCGGGCCTCGGCCTCGTGTCGGCGCCGCTGCTCGGCACGACCGCGATCGGCGTGGGCGTATTCCTGTTCTGGGATCTGGCCGGCGCGTCGCTGTGGGCCGCGTTCTGGCTCGTCGGCGGCGCGGCCATTCACGACCAGATCGTCCAGTTCGTGCTGTGGGTGCGCGCTAGCGGCGGCACGATCCTCGACGCGTTCCTCGCGATCTTCATCACGTTCCTGCTGTACCGCTGGGTGCGCCGCGTGCAGTTCCGCCGCTATCTCGCGCAGGTACGCATCTCGCCGCCGCAGCTCGTCGAGATGATGACGTCGGACGAGCCGCCGCTGATCTTCGACGCGCGGCCGCGCGCGATCCGCGAACGCGAGCCGTACCGGATCGCCGGCGCGGTGCCGGTCGATCTCGACTCGCCGGATCTGCTCGACCCGGAAATGCTGAAACGGCCGATCGTCGTCTATTGCGTGTGCCCGAACGAGGCGACCGCGAAGCGCCTGATCGCGAAGATGCAGCGCAAGAAGATGATCCACAACATCCGCGCGCTGAAGGGCGGCCTCGATGCGTGGGAGAAGCACGGCTATCCGGTCGAGCCGCTGCCGGCCGATCTCGATTCGTCGCGCTATTTCGTGCGCCCCGAACACGGCGCGCTCGAAGGCGAATATACGGTGCGCGCGACGCTGTCCAAATAAATGCGTGCGCGGCGTCGCGCGCATTCGAATTCCGCCAGCAGTTACACGCATCGCGATTTTGCGAAAATCGGCTGGCGTGAAACCTCCGATCATTCATATAATCCCGCCTGCATATTGCTGCGCATGATCGCGCACATTCGACGCGCGTTCGTTCGCGCCGAAAGCGATTGATCCCGTTGCCGCTCGTCACGCGCACAGCCGCGTCGCACGGGCCGCACGGGCGTATTCCGTGAAAGGCCCGATCCGTTTTCCGGATTGTTCAGGAGAATACGGATAATCCGCGGCGATTCCAGTCGGATTGACGCAGTATTCGTGTCGTTTCTCATTCTGAAAACGACGGCGGAGATTATTTCGTTTTCGGCTGCCGGGATCGGCATGAACGGTCGCGCATTGACATCGACACAATGACGGCGGCCCGCGCGCGGCTGCCAGGAGACGGACTTGAAACAACCAGAAGACCAGTTGCACCGCGGGCTGGAAGAGCGGCACATCAATCTGATGGCACTCGGCGCGACGATCGGCGTCGGCCTGTTCCTCGGCTCGGCCACCGCGATCCGCACGGCCGGCCCGGCAATCCTGCTGACCTACCTGCTGGGCGGCATCGCGATCTTCCTGATCATGCGCGCCCTCGGCGAGATGGCGATCACCAATCCGGTCGCCGGCGCGTTCAGCCGCTACGCGCGCGACTACCTCGGCC
Organism: Burkholderia sp. LFS061; assembly: GCF_047978125.1. NCBI lineage: Bacteria > Pseudomonadati > Pseudomonadota > Betaproteobacteria > Burkholderiales > Burkholderiaceae > Burkholderia > Burkholderia sp. LFS061. Next base: position 252,246 of record NZ_JBFPFS010000002.1, read on the forward strand.
CGCTCGCGGGCTACCTGACCGGCTGGACCTACTGGTTCGTGTGGATCGTCACCTGCATGGCGGAAATCACGGCGGTCGGCGTCTACATGCACATGTGGTTCCCCGGCGTGCCGAACTGGATCTGGGCGCTCGCGGCGCTCATGGCAATGGGTTCGGTGAACTTCATCGCGGTCAAGCTGTATGGCGAATTCGAGTTCTGGTTCGCGTTGATCAAGATCGTCACGATCGTGCTGATGATCGTCGGCGGCGGGTTGATGATCGCGTTCGGCATCGGCAACGGCGGTGTCGCGACCGGCATTTCGAACCTGTGGGAGCACGGCGGCTTCATGCCGAACGGCATCGGCGGCGTGATCGCCGCGCTGCCGATCGTGATGTTCGCGTATCTCGGCGTCGAAATGCTCGGCCTCACGGCCGGCGAGGCGCGCAACCCGGAGAAGTCGCTGACGAAGGCCGTGAACTCGGTGTTCTGGCGCGTGCTGATTTTCTACATCGGCGCGCTGTTCGTGATCATGTCGCTGTATCCGTGGGACCAGATCGGCACGCAGGGCAGCCCGTTCGTGATGACGTTCTCGCGGCTCGGCATTCCGGCCGCCGCCGGCATTATCAACTTCGTCGTGCTGACCGCGGCGCTGTCGTCGTGCAACAGCGGCCTGTTCAGCACCGCGCGGATGCTCTACAACCTCGCCCAGCAGGGCCAGGCGCCGGCCAGCCTCGGCCGCGTGAACCGCAACGGCGTGCCGGTGTACGGCGTGATCGTGTCGGTCGCGCTGCTGCTGATCGGCGTGCTGCTCAACTATCTCGCGCCGCAGCACGTGTTCACGTGGCTCACGTCGGTGTCGACGTTCGGCGCGATCTGGACGTGGTGCGTGATCCTGATCGCGCAGATGCGCTTTCGCCGCACGCTTTCAGCCGACAAGATCGCGCGCCTGCCGATCCGCGTGCCGTTCTATCCGCTGGGTTCGTACATCGCGCTCGGGTTTCTCGCGTTGGTCGTCGTGCTGATGGCGTTCACGCCCGACACGCGCGTCGCGCTCGTGATCGGGCCGGTGTGGATCGTGCTGCTCGGCATCGCGTATGCGCTGTTCTACGCGAACCGTCCGGCGGCATCGGTGCCGACGAAGTCGTAAGCGGTACGGGCAGGGGCTGCGCGATCGTTGATCACGATCATGCGCGCGTGGGCCGGACGCCCTATGCTGAACGCATTGCTTGTCCGCGCTTCGCGTGGTCACCCGGCGATCCCCGCGACCGCGCCAGCCGTTCGGCCGCCCGGCCGTCGCGCGCCGCTTCCGCGCGAAGCTCCCGTCGTCGTTCCGCGACGACGCGCACGCACGGAGGCCTTCGCCATGCAGCCTGCTCATTCCATCCCGACGCTCGCGCGAATCGCGCTGGCCGTCGATCCAACGCCCGAATCGCTGGCCGCCGCGCGCTACGCGCGCACGCTTCTGCGCCCCGGCATGCGATTGCGCATCGTCTGCACGATCGACAACCCGCGCCTCGTATTGCCCGACATCCCGCGCATCGACGCGCTGCTGACGTCGGCGCGCGAGGACATGATCCGCGAGGCGCAAGCCACCAACGCGCGGATCGCGGCGCTGTTCGACGACAGCGGCATCGAGGTCGAGCAGGTCGTCGTCGATACGTCGGTCACGGGCGGCACGGTCGCCGATGCGCTGGTGAACGACACGCTGGCGTGGCGTGCAGACGTGCTCGTGGTCGGCGCGAATCCGCATCACGGGCTGCTGCGGCTCGTCGAAGGCGCGATGTCGGACACGCTGACGACACGCGCGCGCTGCGCGCTGCTGATCGTGCCGGCCGGCTATGCACGTCCGTCGGACGGCACGCTGCAGCGGCTGATGTTCGCGGTCGACGGCAGCGAGCCGTCGCTGCACGCGGTGCGTGTCGGGCTCGGCTTCGCGGCGCCGACGACGTTGCTGTATGCGGCGTACGTGATCGATCGCGCGGTTCGTCTGACGGATTTCGTGCCGGTGCGCGCGCTCGAGGATGCGTACCGGGCGGAGGGCGAGGATGCACTGGCGAAGGTCGGTCCGCTGTTCCATGCGACCGGTAACCCGACCAAGCGCGGTATCGTCGAAACGCGTCCGACCAGCGACGACGTGGCCCATGCGCTGATGCGCGACGCCGTGCACTGGCGTGCGGAACTGCTGGTGGTCGGCTCGCACGGCCGGCGCGGCATCGCCGCCTGGCTGATCGGCAGCGTCGCGCGCCGCGTTGCGCACCTCGCGCAAGTGCCTGTCTTGCTCGTGCGTGGGGCGGAGTGACTGGCGCGCTGTCACGCACGAAGCGGGTTTCGGTTGACCTGCATCAGAAACGTCGTGCGCATCGCGTGAGATATTTATGGAGCATCCGCCGACGCGGCCGGTCTGTCGTGCAAATGTAATGACAGTCGCGCATGAACGCGGGCATCGATCGACGGCGCGTTGGTCGCCGACCCATCCTTTTCAGGAGCCGCGCCTCGCCTTGCATGGCGCATCGTCCGACCCGGAACTCTCTGGCACGAGGGTAGGCAGCGGACCGCTGCCTTGGAGGACGGGCGGGGTGCGAGTCACCCCGTCCGCTTTCCGCATTGCCGGCCCCGTCAGATTTCTTTTCCCCGCAGGAACTGTCGTGAATGCTGCCGTGTGGAACGGCACGTCATGGCACGTCATGGCGCGCGGTCGATGCGGGCCGGCGGATGCTCGCGGCATGCATGGCATCGCCGTACATGCGCGGCACGCTGCAGGCCCTGTAGAAGCCAGGCCATCGCACGGCCCCGTGCCGTGCCTGCTAGAGGGTGCGAAGAATGGACCGCAGAGTGTGCCGGCGGCCGGCACCGCGGCGTACATGCGGATGCGGGCGTCGGCGCACGACATGCAGCGGTGCGCACACGCCGCATGTGCGATTGCGCAGCCGGTTCGCATGCGGCCAGCCGGGGCGCGCCTTGCGGCGCGACTCCGAAACGGCCGGCGCGTCGTCCGCGGCCCGCGCGCAGAGTGCCGCGGCGAACCGTTGCAGCGCGAGTACCGACCCCGCGACGCTCTGGTATTTTTCGCGGCCGATCTGCCCGTCGAGCGTGACGAGCAACCCGGCTTCGCGTGCGAGCGCGAGCAAGGTGTCGAGATCGTCGGACGGACGGATGCCGGCCGACCCGGCCCGGGCGGGCAGGGCGCGCGCATTGCCCGACGCGTGCCGCTGGCCGTCCCGGCCTGCGAAGTTGCGATGTGTCATGGTTGGTCTCCTGCGCCGGACCCCGCATGCCGGCTCGATGGCCGGCTGGGCGATGACCCGGTATGAACGCCTTGTTCATGCCATCAGTATCGGGCGGCGACAACGCGCTGCCAAGCAGCGTGCGCTGAAGTCGCTGTCAGGCATTGCGCGGTGCGTATCGGAATCCGCTGACACGCGTGGCGGCCGATCGGCGGGTGCGGTGCTATCTGCCGTGATCCGCGCGTTCGTTCCGACGAATGAGCGGGGTGCCGCAGACGTCGCTTGACGCATGATTTCGGCCGGTCTAAGTTTCCCAACTGCATCGGCGTCGCGCGGCGTTCCATCGTCAGCCCGTCGACCGGTGCCGCGCCCGGGGTGGCGTGGCAGGGCTTCCAGTTTCGTTCGCGGGCGGTTTGCGCCGCGAACCGGGCGCGGCCGGTCCGGAGACGGATCGGCACGGCGGCACGCAACGTGCCGTTGATCGCGCGCAAATATGCTCCGGCGCATCGCACGCCGCGCAGCCGTCCAGTCTCTAAACTTCCAGTACCGTCTTCTTTTCGTTCCTCGACCGTCAGGAGTTCGTCGATGTCCAAGGACAATTTGCTCGATTCACTCAAGGAAGCCGCCCAACAGCGTGCGATCGGCGCAGACCAGTTGCGCGCGATGCTCGACGACGAAGTGCGCGCGCTGTCGTCCGGCGCGCGTGTGCACGACTACATCCACGTGTTCGCGATCCGGCACCTGCGCGAACGGATGCGCCAGCAGGACGATCTCGACAGCGACACGCGGGCCGATACGTCGCCCGCTGAATCCGATCCGCGCCCGAGCCACCGTCTATGACGGGCGCTCGCCGCGGCTGACGCGGCGGGCGTTACCCGATCCGTCGCCGGGCCGCGGTCAAATCCCGCTCGACCTTCACGCATGCGGTCGACGGCGAGCCGGCCAACCCGAAACGCCCGGCGATTTCCGCGCATGAGGCCGTCGTCACCGTCGACGCGCCCGGCGACCTGCGCGCGGGCACCGGTCAGGCACCGCAGTCTCCTGACGATCCGCCGACAGCCGGCGGCGTTTCGTCATACATTTCGCTGAATTGTCGCAACGGCCTCAAGTAAGCGGCGCGATTGCCGTTTACCCGGTGAACTGGTCCACCGCGCGTTCGCGCTCCCTTACCGAGTCGTTGCCATGTTCTCCTCCATCCGCGCCCGCATCCTTGCCGCGTGCGTCGCCATCGTCGTATTCGCGCTCGTTGCCACCACGCTGATCAACTACTTCATCGCACGCTCGTACAACGACGACGCGATCGATCGCAACCTGACCTCCGTCGCGAGCGGCCACGTGGTCGGGATCGCCGACTGGGTCGCCACCCGGAGCCGGATGATCGCGTCGCTGCAGGATGCCGCGCTGGCGTCCGATCCGCTGCCTGTGTTCAAGCAGATGGCCGCGGCCGGCGGCTTCACGAACGTCTACGCGGGTTATGCCGACAAGGCGTTCCGCTTCTCCGACCCGACCGGCATCCCGCCCGACTACGATCCGACCGGCCGCCCGTGGTACAAGCAGGCCGCGCAGGCCGGCAAGCCGGTCGTCACGCCGCCTTACGTCGACGCCGGCACCGGCAACCTGGTCGTCACGTTCGCGGTGCCGATCCTCCGCGACGGCGCGCTGAAGGGCGTGGTCGCCGCGGACGTCGCAATGGACAGCGTGATCGCGAACGTGAAGTCGATCCACCCGACGCCCGCGAGCTTCGGGATGTTGATCGACAGCAGCGGCCATGTCGTCGCGCACCCGAACCCGAAGCTCACGCTGAAGCCGGTCGCCGACGTGTCGCCCGAGCTCGGCGCGACGAGCGCCGCGTCGATCGCGGCCGCGACCGCGCCCGTCGAGGTCAGTGTCGGCGGCGACGCGAAGCTGGTGCGCGCGCGGCCCGTGCCGGGCACCGACTGGTACGCGCTGGTGCTGCTCGACAAGACCGAGGCGACGGCCGGGATGCGCTCGCTGCTGACCGCGTCGCTGATCACGCTGATCGTGATCGTCGGCGTCGCGTCGCTGATCATCGGCGCGATCACCGCGACCGCGTTCCGCCGCCTGTCGCTGGTGCGTCAGGCGATGGCCGCGATCGGCTCGGGCGCGGGCGACCTGACGCAGCGCCTGCCGGCCGACGGCCGCGACGAAGTCGCCGACATCGCGCGCTCGTTCAACAGCTTCATCGACAAGCTGAACGACGTGATGCGCCAGATCCGCGACGCGAGCGAATCGGTGCGCACGGCTGCGAACGAAATCGCGGCGGGCAACCAGGACCTGTCGTCGCGCACCGAATCGGCGGCGGCGAGCCTCGAGGAAACGGCCGCTTCGATGGAAGAAATCACGGCCACCGTCGGCCAGTCGGCGGCAGCCGCCGGCCAGGCCGACGAACGCGCGGCAGCCGCGTCGCGGATCGCGTCGCACGGTGGCGTGGTCGTGTCGGACGTCGTCGCGACGATGGGGAAGATCGAGGAAGCGTCGGGCCGGATCGGCGACATCATCGGCGTGATCGACGGGATCGCATTCCAGACCAACATCCTCGCGCTGAACGCGGCCGTCGAAGCGGCGCGCGCGGGCGAGCAGGGCCGCGGCTTCGCGGTCGTCGCGCAGGAAGTGCGCAGCCTCGCGCAACGCAGCGCACAGGCCGCGCGCGAAGTGAAGGTGCTGGTCGAATCGACGGTCGCGAGCGTGTCGGCCGGGTCCGGGCAGGTGCGTCAGGCCGGCGACACGATGCGCGAGATCGTGTCCAACGTGTCGAACGTGACGACGATCATTTCCGAGATCACGCACGCGGCGAACGAGCAGACGCGCGGCATCCAGGAAGTGAATCGCGCGGTCACGCAGCTCGACGAAATGGTGCAGCAGAACGCGGCGCTCGTCGAACAGTCGACGGCGGCCGCAACCGCGCTGCAGTCGCAGGCGAACGCGCTGGCGACGACGGTCGGGCAGTTCAAGGTCGCATGACGCGGCACGCCGGATGCGCGGCCGTGCCGCTCAGGAGCGGCCTCGGTCGCGCATCAGCGCGAGCCGGTTGTAGAGCGTCTTCAGGCTGATCCCGAGCGCTTTCGCCGCGCGCGGCTTGTTGCCGTCGAAATGACGCAGCGTCGCCGCGATGAAGCGCTGCTGCGCATGGTGCAGCGTCGCGCCGAGCGGCAGCGCCATTGCGCTCTCCGACGTGCGGTCGGGCGGCATCGCCAGCTTCGGCAGCGCGACGTCGATGCCGTCGTCCGCCAGGATGTACGCGCGCTCGAGCGTGTTGTGCAGCTCGCGCACGTTGCCGGGCCACGAATACGCGCGCAGCGCCGCGATCGCCGCGTCGGTCAGCCGCTTGTGCGAGCGGTGCCGCGCGTTCAGCGTATCGACGAATTCCAGCGCGATCGTCTCGATGTCGCCGTCGCGCTGGCGCAGCGGCGGCACGTACAGTGCGAACGCGGCGAGGCGATAGAACAGATCCTCGCGCAACCGGCCGTCGCGCACGGCGTCGGCCGGATTATGGCGGGTGGCCGACACGATCCGCACGTCGAGCGGAATCGGCTCGGTGCCGCCCACCCGCACGATCGCGTTCGACTCGATTGCCCGCAACAGCTTCACCTGCAGCGCCGCGGGCATTTCCGCGATCTCGTCGAGCAGCAGCGTGCCGCCGCGCGCGGCTTCGAAAAAACCTTCCCGCTGCGCGATCGCGCCGGTAAAACTGCCTTTCTCGTGCCCGAACAGTTGCGACTCGGCAATATCGGGCGGAATCGCGCCGCAGTTCACGGGAACGAACGGGCCGTCCCGCTGCGCGCTGAGATCGTGCAGCCGGCGCGCGACGATATCCTTGCCGACCCCGCTTTCGCCGGCAATCATCACGCTGGCGCGGGTCGGAGCGATTTTCTCGATGCGGCCGAGCAGCGTGCGCATCGCGGAGGACCGTCCGGATAGCCGGCGGCCGTCTGCGCGCTGCTTCGACCGGTTTGCGGGTTCGACCATCGGCGTTAGCGGGCCGTTTTGAAAATCGGCATCACGTGTTCCGTTCATTGCAATATTTATCATCGACAGCGAAACGGCCGCGAAGGTGCCGCTGAATAGGAATTTCCAATGTGTGCGGCGTGAGCGGAAGGAATCGCCCATCGGTCTTTCCGCAAACCCGTGGAACGATCCACCGGCGCCTTTTTACAGAAACCCGATGAAAAAGCCGGTTGCGATTGCATTCCTCCCGGGCGGACCGCGACTTCGACCGGTGCAGGACCGGCTGCGGCCGAACAGACTGCCGCCATGACGCCGGTCCGACCATTCTCGGTCCGGACACCGCCCCAGGTCCGCATCGGGCATGTTGCTTGCTGATACCACCATGCTCGCTCGGCACGCTCGACGACAATGCCGGATGGCCGACAAGCGGCACGATGCCGCGCGACGGGAGCCGGCGCGATGCAAGGATGCAATGAGGACCCTGAACCGTGAGCTGTTACGGCAGGGTGCATGGGTCGTGCTGGCCATCGGGCTGGCGTCCGCGCTGCAGGCGTGGGCGATTCGCGTCGTCGGCGAGCACGCGCCAATTGCGCCGCTGCCTTTCTATGCGGCCGTTGCGGCTGCTGCGTGGCTGACGTCGTTCGGCGGCGGCCTGGCCGCGACCGTTACGAGCGTGGCCGTGATCGGCATGCTGTGGTGGCGCGATGCGCCGCTGGCCACATTGCTCGCGCAGGCCGGCACGTTCGTCGCGATCGGCTTCGTCGAGTGCGTGCTCGTGACGGCCGTGAAGCCATTGCTCACGAACGATCGTCCGCGTCTGCGCGAAATCGACGACGACGGCCACGGCAATGCCCGCTCGCCGCGCCGCGAGCCCGCGCCCGCCGCTCGGGCGCCTGACGACAGCCAGCTGCGCCGTGTGGTCGACGCGTCGCCCGATGCGATCGTCGGGGTCGACGCCGCGCGGCGAATCACCAGCTGGAATCCGGCCGCGTGGCGGATCTTCGGGATCGACGCGGCGCAGGCGACCGGGCGCGACATCGTTTCGATGATCGCGCCGCGCTGGTTGCGGCGGCATCCGGTGCCCGCATCGTTCGCGAACCTGCATGCGCCTGTCGGGCCGCTCGACGTGCTGTGCGTGCGCGGCGACGGCGGCCGCTTTCGTGCGACCTTTGCCGCGTCGCCGATCATCGATGCGCAGGGCAACTGCATGGGCCTGTCGATGACGCTGAGCGAAGCGCGCGAACGCCGCCGCGACGAGCGGCGCGATCTGCGTTCGCTGCGCGGCGCGCGCGACGCGCGTGCGCAGGCCGACTCGTCGAACCGGCTGAAGGACGAACTGCTGGCCACGGTGTCGCACGAGCTGCGCACGCCGGTGAACGTGATCTACGGCTGGGTCGAGGTGCTGCGCAACGTCAACGGGCAGGGTTTCGCGCAACAGGCGATCGACGCGATCGATCGCAGCGCGCGATCGCTGTCTCACATGGTCGGCGACCTGCTCGACGCATCGTCGCTCGCGACGGGCCGGCTGCGCCTCGAACACGTGCCGGTCGATCTCGTGCGCGTCGTGGGCGACGCCACGCGCGAACTCGACGCGACGGTACGGGCGAACGGGCTCGTGCTGTCGACGGAGTACTCGATGCCGACCTGCGTGATTTCGGCGGACGGCGAGCGCGTGCGCCAGATCCTGTCGAACTTGCTGTCCAACGCGATCAAGTTCACGCCGCCGGGCGGGCGCATCACCGTGTCGCTGACGCGAGCGGGCGAGCACGTGCGGCTGTCGGTCGCCGATACGGGGCAAGGCATTGCGGCGGAATACCTGCCGCACCTGTTCGAGACGTTCAACCGGCCCGAAGGCGCGTTCGCTTCGCCGAAACGCGGCCTCGGGCTCGGCCTGTCGATCGTGCGCAACATCGCGCAACTGCACGGCGGCGACGTCGTCGCAACGAGTGCGGGCGCCGGACGCGGGACGACCGTGACGGTCACGCTGCCGGCCGGCTGGGACGCAGACGATCCGGTCGCACAACCGGTGCGCACGACGGGCCGGCCGGCCGCGGCCGCGCTCGACGGCCGGCGCGTGCTCGTCGTCGACGACGACGCGACGTCGCGCGCCAGCCTCGCCGCGGCACTCGAAACGATGGGCGCGCAGGTATCGACCGCGCAGTCGGGGCACGATGCGCTCGACGTGGTGGAACGGCATCCGCCGAGCGTCGTGTTGTCGGATCTCGCGATGCCCGACGGCGACGGCTTCTGGCTGCTCGACCGCATTCGGCATTTGCCGAGCGGCGGCGGACACCTGCCGGTCGTCGCGGTCACCGCGCACGCCGACAAGGCCGACCGTCACCGCGTGCTGGCCGCCGGCTTCGACGCATATCTGTGCAAGCCGGTCGACATGCCGACGCTGGCGAGCGTGATCGTCGACGTCGCGCCGGACGATTCACGCGACGGGAAAGTGCGCGACCGGTAGCAGCGGATACAGCGGGCGCATGGAGCAACGGCGCAGGACCGATTTCCTTACGTCGGCCGAGCGTCCCGAGTGACGGAAAACGCGCGGCCGGCCCGCTCCGTCTCGCATACGGAGGTCCCCGGATGAAAACGAACCGGATGAACCGGGACGAACGCCGGCCGGCGGCAGGCGCGCTGGCCGCCGCCGGCGCACTGGCGTTCGCGCTCTCGCACGCGCAGGCGCCGCCTGCTTCGTCGGTGCAGGTCGCGCCGGGCGTCGTCAGCCCCGGCCCGACCGCCGACGAGGCCGCCATGACGCAGCGGCCGACCGGCATCGATGCCGAATTCGTCGACAAGGCCGCGATGCTCTGCAAGGTCGAACGACAGGCCAGCCAGCTCGCGCTCGACCGCTCGTCGAACCCGGACGTAAAGGCATTCGCGCGCCGGATGATCGACGATCTCACGCGCATCGCCGCCGAATTGCGGCAGCTTGGCGCGCAAAAGGGCGTACCGGTCCAGACGCGGATGCTTGTCGATCCGGCAGTGACGGCATTGCGAACGAAGGATGGCCGCGCGTTCGACACGGCCTATGTCGCGCTGGCGGGCCCGCGCGCGCACGAGGCGGCGATCCGGCTCTACGAAGCCGAGGCGCGCAACGGCCGCGATCCGCAGCTTCGCGCATTCGCGGCCCGCGCGCTGCCGACGCTGAACGCGCATCTGGCCGCCGCGCGGCGGCTCGCGCAGACGGTGGCGGCCGCGCACTGAATGGCGTTGCAGCCGGCCGATTTCAACGCCTGCGCCGGCCGTCGTCCTCGGGGCCGCCCGGCGACGCCTCGTAAGGCGGCGAGTCGAGCGCCGTTTCGCCTTCCTCGATCAGCCAGTACGGCGCACTGCCATAGTACGCATGCAGCGCCTCGGCCCAGGCCGGATCGGCCATGGCCGGCCAGCGGTTCCTGTCGAAGCCGGGTGCTTCGCGCACCTGCTCGGCGGCAACGGGCAGCACGAAGCATTTGCGCTCGACGTCGAGTATCAGCGCGTTCCACGGCACCGCGAGCAGCTTGTCGCCGCTCCCGCTCCCGCTCCCGCCGCGCGACGCGACGACCGCATATGCGATCCGGCCGGAACGCACGTCGAGCATGATGTCGGTGACCTTGCCGATGTCGTCGCCGTCCACCGTCAGCACGCGATCGCCTTCGAGCGTGCGGGCGGCCATCACGTCGGGCCCTGGCCCGCCCGCGGGCGGGCGGCGGCCGGCGCCGACAATGCGCGCGGCGTCGCGCGACGGTTTGTCCGTTGTCATCGAGAACCTCCTGGTCGAAACGGCAACCCGGCGCACGCGCGAAACGCGTGCGTGTGCGTGTGCGCGTCGCACCCGGGCAGCGGGCCGTCGTGCGGAACGAGGGACGCGCGTGTCAGCGCCGACGCGGCAGCGACACGTCCTCGAGCGTATTGGCGAGCTCGTCGCGCTCAGGGCCGCCCGCGCGCGTTGCGATGTCGCCGAGCGACACGATGCCGACGAGCCGCAGGCTGCGGTCGAGCACGGGCAGCCGATGCAACTGCACGTCGGCCATCCGCTGCTGGACATCACCGACGCCGTCGTCCTCGACGCACCACTGCACGGGTGCGGATGCGACCGCAAGCACGGGCGTATCGGACGAATGGCCGCGCGACAGCGCCCGCACCGCGAGGTCGCGATCGGTCACGATCGCGACGAGTTCGGTGCCGTCGCAAACGGGCAGCACGCCGATATCGAAGCGCTGCATCAGTTCGGCCGCATGGCGAATCGTATCGGTCGGCGCGACGCACACCACGTCGCGCGACATGATCTCGTTGACGCGATACATGAAGCCTCCTTCGTGAGCGAATCGATTCGGGAGCAGATACCGTGCCGCACGCGCTCCGCGCACGCCGGCCCTTGTCGGCCGGACGACGGAGAAATTTGCCAGCCCGCTTGTACATCTTCCACGGCGGCAGTCGCGAACGGGCGGCAAGCGATGTCAGTGGCCGATGCCGGTCATCGCGACGATCGCGAGCACCACGGCGCTTTCGATCGCCGCCAGCGTCGCGACGCCGGCGGCGCCGCTGATTTCATGCCATCGGCGTTCAAGGATCTTCATCAGATCGCTCCGGATTTCGCCGGCCCGCCGATGCGCCGCAGCGCATCGCGAGCCGGGTGCCGCCGTCAGCCGTGATCGCGGGGCGGGGAAGGGACGTGCGGCGCACGACGTTCGTGCTTGCCGGACGGCTTGGCGGGGTCGATACGCGTCGCACCGCCGACGGCGGGCGGATCGCTGGCCGGGAACGTCTCCTCGAGCCCTTCGTCGATGCGCTCCTCCGTCTTGTCTTCGGGCGGCGGGCGGGACGTGGCGAGCCTGAGCAGGCCGGCAGCCGGTGACACGGCGTCGCGGCGGCCGGGGGCGTGAACGTTCATGGTCGAACCTCCTTGTTCGTTGATGCGGGCGCAAGCGCCGTGCCTGCGCGGCATTGGCGGCACGACGCTTGCACGCCGGGGGGACGCCGGCCGGTGCGACGGGCATGACCCGCGCGCCGCCGGCGTGGACGAGAGGACATCGTGATGAATGCAACCAAGGAAAGGATACGTTACGACGCAAACGTATGCGGCGGCGATTTCGGCCACGTACGCGAACGGTTCGACGCGTGGAAGCGCGAATCGCTGGTCTATCGGCCCGAACGGCACATGTTCGACGGCAAGGACGAGGTGCGCGAGCTGAACGACGTCGTCTACGACGGTCCCGAACGCGCGCAGCGGGCGCTCGTCGCGCAATGCTCGCCGCCCGATCCGTTCGCGCTCGCGGTGCGGCTGATCGCGGAAGGGCGCACGATGTGGCTGGTGATGGCGGCCTACGACGACTGACCACACGGCAGCGTCAGGCCGGATCGGGCAACGGGCACGCCGCTTGCGCACGGCCGCAGCGCCATCGAGATGTGCGCCGTCGCGCAGGAGTGACATGAAGACGCCATTCACGTTGCACCGCCCCGAACCGACACCTGACGTCGACCCCGATCCGACGCAGCCCGGGCACGACGATCCCGTCGATCCGCCCGTGCCCGAGGGGTTGCCGCACGGCGATCCGCCGTCGCACCCGCCGCCGATACGGATGCCGGGCGGGCGCGGTGCGCCGCAACCGGCCGCACGACCACTGAAAGGAGGACCATCATGGACATTCACGTGCAATCGCCAGACAAGCGCGCGATCGCTCAGGTGCTGGGCCGCTATTTCGAATCGCGCTCGTTGCGTTATCACATCGAGGAGTTGCCGGGCGGCGTGCTGCATATCGGCTTTCGCGCCAGCGGCCGCCCGGTCGCCGTCACCGTATCGTTCGACGATGCCGCATACGACACCTATACGCACTGGGATACCAGCCAGAAACAGCTCGCGCTCGGGCGGCTCGCGGACGGCTTCTCGCGGATGATGTCGACGCGCAGCCCGGCCGCGCTGGCCGGCGACTATCACGTCGAGCGTTTCTGATCCGGCAACGCTTCACCCATCCATTCCGGAAAGCGGCAAAGTGCCCGCGCGCAGCGGGCGCTTTGCGTCTGCGCGCGCGTCGCGTAGGATGTCCGTTAATTCAGCGCACGCTACGTTCGCGCCGCAGGCCGCCCTGCCAGCCGCTGCAGCGGAAGAGGCTGCGATGCGCTTTTCCTCAGGTTCGTTTCGCGCAACCGACGGAGACCGCCTTGATGACCGTTGCCCGCCCGTTACTGTCACCCGGCGCACGCCGGTTCGTATCCGGCTTGTCGGCATGCGCGGCGCTTGCCGCGGCCGGCGCCCGCGACGCGTCGGCCCAGACACCTTCGCCGCTCGGCGAGTGGCAATACTCGGCAGGCGTGCCGCTCGAGAAACTGTTCGATCCGACCGTCTCCACCTGGCAGGTCAGCGTCGGCGCCGCGATGACGCTGCAGCCGCGCTATGCGGGCTCCGACCGCTATCGCGTGATGGGCGGCCCGAATCTCGACATTCGCTATCGCGACCTGTTCTTCCTGTCGACGGGCGAAGGGCTGGGCGCGAACGTGCTGCGCGGGCCGAACTGGCGCGTGAGCCTGTCGGTCGGTTATGACCTCGGGCGCCGCTCGGCCGACGATCTCGGCCACCTGAACGGCCTCGACAACATCAACGCGGCGCCCGTGATGAAGCTGGCGGCCGATTACGTGATCTCGAAGGAATTCCCGCTCGTGCTGCGCGCGGATGTCCGCCGCAGCATCGGCGGCTCGAACGGCTGGACCGGCGATTTCTCCGCGTACATGCCGATGCCCGGCAGTAACGAAAACTTCTTCTGGTTCGCGGGGCCGACCGTCTCGTTCGCCGACTCGCGCTACATGAACAGCTGGTTCGGCGTGAGCCAGGGTGCCGCCGCTCGCTCGGGGCTGCCGGCTTATTCGTCGGGCGCGGGGATCAAGTCGGCTGGCCTGGGCGTGACGATGGTCTGGTTCGTGAACAAGCACTGGTTCGTGACGATGGACGGCGCGATCGAGCAGCTCGTCGGCCGCGCGGCGCGCAGCCCGATCACGCAGCAGTCGACCAACGGCGTGTTCGACATGTCGGTGAATTACCAGTTCTGATCCAGGTGTCTGGCCGGGCGGCGGCGTGCGGCAATTCCCGTCACATTTGATATGATTCCGACCTGTACAAACGTACAGTGATCGATTCCCGTGACGCCTGCTTCGCCGACGCCCCCGGCGTTTTACTACCTGACCAATTTCGAACGCGCGCTGGCCTGGCTCGGCGAGCGTTACGACGATCTGCTCGACCATCGGGAGCAGGCGTTCGTTCGCGATTTTGCGTCGCTGCCGCAGGCGTCGCGCGCGCTGCTGGTACGGATGCTGATGCGCAGCGGGTCCGACTTCCGCGCAAGCAAGCTCGCGTACGACGAAATCGGCTGCACGCTCGATGCGGCCGCGCCGCTCGTCGCGCTCGGCTGGGTCGATCCGGCGCCCGCGCTGACGCTCGACGAGCTGTTCGCGCTGTCGACCAAGGCCGACCTGCTGCGCATCTTCCCGTCGCTGGCCGCGCATGCGGGCGAGCGCAAGCCCGAATGGCTCGAACGGCTGCGGCCCGCGCACGATGCCGCGCAGCCGCTCGACGCGTGGTGTGCGCAGGCCGGCGACCGCGTGCTGCGCGTGACGGTCGGCGCGCTGTGCGACCGGCTGCGCCTGATGTTCTTCGGCAATCTGCATCAGGACTGGAGCGAATTCGTGCTCGCCGATCTCGGCGTGTTCCAGTACGAAAGCGTGCCGATCGCGCCATCGTCGCGTGCGTTCCAGCAGCGCGACGACGTCGACGCGTATCTCGCGCTGCAGATGTGCCGCGACGCGCTCGACGCGTGGCCCGACGATCTGCCGTTCGACGACCTGCTGCGCGCGATCGACGCGGTGGGCTGTGCGCAGCCGTGGCTCGCGACGCGTCGCGCGAAGCTGCTGTTCGCGCTCGGGCAGACCTGCGAGCGCCGCGCCGACTGGGCCGCCGCGCTCGATGCTTACACGCGCAGCGCATGGCCCGGCAGCCGCCATCGGCGCATCCGCGTGCTCGAGCGCTGCGGGCGCGACGACGACGCGCTCGCACTGGCGCTCGATGCGCGCGGCGGTTTCGAGAGCGACGAGGAGCGCCAGCGCGTCGAGCGCATGCTGCCGCGCCTGCAGCGCCGCGTCGGCCAGCGCGTCGAACGCGCGGCCGCCGCGCCGGACGTGCCGCGCGAGACGCTCGTGCTGGCGCGCCCCGACGCGTTCGTCAGCGTCGAATTCGCGGTGCGCGACCATCTCGCGCAGCCGGCGTCGACGGTCCATTACGTCGAAAACACGCTGATCAATTCGCTGTTCGGGCTGCTGTGCTGGGAGCCCGTGTTCGCGGCGGTGCCCGGCGCGTTCTTCCACCCGTTCCAGCGCGGCCCGGCCGACCTGCACGCGCCCGATTTCGCCGCACGCCGCGCGGACGCGTTCGCCGCCTGTTTCGCGCAGCTCGATTCGGGCGCGTATCGCGACACGATCCGCCGGCATTACTCGACGAAGGCGGGGCTGCAGTCGCCGTTCGTGTTCTGGGGCGTGCTGACGGACGAACTGCTCGACGAGGCGCTCGCGTGCCTGCCGCCCGAGCACCTGCGGCTGTGGTTCGCACGCCTGCTCGCGGATATCCGCGGCAACCGCTCGGGGCTGCCCGATCTCGTCCGCTTCTGGCCCGGCGAGCGCCGCTATGAACTGATCGAGGTGAAGGGCCCGGGAGACCGGCTGCAGGACAACCAGACGCGCTGGCTCGCGTACTGCGTCGCGCACGGCATGCCGGTGCGCGTCGTCGATGTCGAGTGGGCCGGCGCGGGCGGCGCGCAAGCCGACGCGGCGAGGCTGTCCGCGTGAGCTACGTCGTCGCGGTGCGGGCAATGTGCGAGTTCACCGCGCGGCGCGGCGATCTCGACCTGCGCTTCACGCCTGCGCCGACCGCGCTCGAAGGCATCGCCGGCCACGGCGCGGTCACGTCGAACCGCGGTGCGCGCTACGAAACCGAGATCGCGCTGACGGGCACGTGGGGCACGCTCACCGTGCGCGGCCGCGCGGACGGCTACGATCCCGTGGCGAACCGCATCGAGGAAATCAAGACCTATCGCGGCAGCCTCGACGCGATGCCGGCGAACCACCGCGCACTGCACTGGGCGCAGGCGAAGGTCTATGCGCACCTGATGTGCGACGCGCGCGGCCTCGCGGAAATCGACGTCGCGCTCGTGTATTTCGACATCGTGTCCGAGCGCGAGACCGTGCTGACTGAAACGCTGGACGCGCACACGCTCGCAGCGTTCTTTGCCGAGCAGTGCGCATGCTTCGTCGGCTGGGCCGAGCGCGAGACGGCCCATCGCGCGGCGCGCGATGCGGCGCTGCGCGCGCTCGCGTTTCCGCATGGGCAGTTCCGCAGCGGCCAGCGCGAGCTGGCGGTCGCCGTCTATCGCGCTGCGCGCGACGAGCGCTGCCTGATGGCGCAGGCGCCGACCGGCATCGGCAAGACGCTCGGCACCGTGTTCCCGCTGCTGAAGGCGTGCGGCGAGGGCGAGCTCGACCATGTGTTCTTCCTCACCGCAAAAACGCCCGGACGCGCGCTCGCGCTCGAAGCGGCGACGACGCTCGGCGCCGGCACGCCTGCGCTGCCGCTGCGCGTGCTGGAGCTGGTTGCCCGCGACAAGGCGTGCGAGCATCCGGACAAAGCGTGCCACGGCGAATCGTGCCCGCTCGCGCAAGGTTTCTACGACCGGCTGCCGGCCGCGCGCGACGCGGCGATCGGCGCCGGGCTGCTCGATCGCGATACCGTGCGCGCGGCCGCGCTCGCGCACGACGTCTGCCCGTACTACCTCGCGCAGGAGCTCGCACGCTGGTCGGACATGATGATCGGCGACTACAACTACTACTACGACGGCAGCGCGATGCTGCACACGCTCGCGCAGCAGAACCAGTGGCGCGTCGGCGTGCTCGTCGACGAAGCGCACAACCTGCTCGACCGCGCGCGCAAGATGTACAGCGCGTCGCTCGATCCGTTCGCGTTCGCGGCCGCGCGCGAAGCCGCGCCCGCGGCGCTGCGCAAGGCGTTCGACCGGCTCGGCCGCGCGTGGGGCGCGGTCAATCGCGCGCAGGCCGAACGCTATGCGGCCTATCCGGACATTCCGGGCCCTATCGTATCGGCCGTGCAGAACCTCGTCGCGGCGATCGGCGAACACCTGACCGACGCGCCGCGCGCGAACGGCGACGCGCTGCTGCGCTTTCATTTCGAGGCGATCCAGTTCGGCGTGCTCGCCGAAGCCTTCGACAGCGCGTCGATCTTCGACGCGACGCTGCACGGCGAGCCGATGCCGCGCCAGCCGGCGCTCGACGGCGTCGCGTCGGCCAGCCGGCGGCGCCGCGTCCAGTCGACGCTGTGCGTGCGCAACGTGATCCCGGCCGGATTTCTCGCGCCGCGCTACGAAGCCGCGCGCGCGACCGTGCTGTTCTCGGGCACGCTGAGCCCGTTCCATTTCTACCGCGACACGCTCGGGCTTCCCGGCGATACGGGCTGGCTCGACGTCGACGGGCCGTTCCGCGCCGAGCAACTGACGGTGCGCGTCGCGAGCCACGTGTCGACACGCTGGCGCGACCGCGACCGTTCGCTCGAACCGATCGCCGACCTGATCGCCGCGCAATACGCGACGCGGCCAGGCAACTACCTTGGTTTCCTGAGCAGCTTCGACTACCTGGGGCGCGTGGTCGCGCTGATGCAGACGCGCCATCCGGACGTGCCGGTATGGGCGCAGGCGCCCGGCATGGCCGAAAGCGAGCGCGATGCGTTTCTCGCGCGCTTCGACGCGGGCGGGCGCGGCGTCGGCTTCGCGGTGCTGGGCGGCGCGTTCTCGGAAGGCGTGGACCTGGTCGGCGAACGGCTGATCGGCGCATTCATCGCGACGCTCGGGTTGCCGCAGGTCAACGATGTCAACGAGCAGATGCGGCGCGCGATGGACGCGCGCTTCGGCAACGGCTACGACTACATGTACCTGTATCCGGGCTTGCAGAAGGTCGTGCAGGCGGCCGGGCGCGTGATCCGCACCGAGCACGACGAAGGCGTCGTGCATCTGATCGACGATCGTTACCGGCGGCGGGAAGTGCGCGATCTGCTGCCGCGGTGGTGGCGGATCGGGTGAAGGGAAACAACCCGGCGGGAGGACTGCCGGATTCGGTGCCGGGGTGTGATCCGTCGCGCAGCAATGTAGCGGTGCAGCAAGCCCGTTCAGCGCGGACGAGACGCTACAGCACGTTCAGCATCGCCAGCGCGGCTTCCTGCAGGTGCGGCAGTACGCGCCGCACGGCAGCATCGGTCGTCTCCGTGCCGATCGGCATGTTCGTGCTCAGCGCGGCGACGACTTCGCCGTGACGATTCTTCAGCGGCACCGCGATCCCGCGCACGCCGACCTGCAATTGCTGTTCGATCGCCGCAAAACCGGCGTCGCGCGCGTGGTCGACCTGTTCGAGCAGGCGCGCCTTGTTGGTGATCGTGTGCGGCGTGAACGGCGGCAGTTCGGTATCGTCGAGCCACGCTCGCACAGCCTCGCGATCCGGATGATGGGCGAGCAGCACGACGCCCGGCGACGTCAGCGGCGCCGGCACGCGCGCGCCGAGCACGAAGCCGGTCGTCATCACGCGCGACACGCCGTTGCGTGCGATGAACACGAGTTCCCAACCGTCGAGCACGCTCACGTAAGCCGATTCGTTCAACGACGCGCTCAGTTGCTGCAGATACGGCTGGACCGTGCGCGGCAGCCGCGCCGAGTCGAAGTACGACCAGCCGACCCGCAGCACACGCGGCGTCAGGCCGTAAAGCTTGCCGTCGGTGTAGACGTAGCCGAGCGATTCGAGCGTCAGCAGGTAGCGCCGCGCGGCCGTGCGCGTGAGGCCGGTCCGCGCGGCGGCCTGCGTGGGCGTCATGCGCGCGTGCTGGCTGTCGAATGCTTCCAGGATCATCAGGCCTTTTTCGAGGCCGGCAATCCAGTCGCGTCGGTCGAGTTCGGGCTTTTTCATCGTCGGGAAGCGGTGCCGTCATGCGCGGTGATCGCGCGGGAGTGGGCGATTATCGCGCAGATCGAACAGGCTGCGGGCACGCAGCCGGTCGCATGGTTCGGGCTTGTATGATTCGGCGCAGGATTCTCGGCACGAGCGTGGGGAAATGAGCGTCGACAACAACCGAATCACGCGCCATCTCGCATACTGCGCCGTGGCGCTGGCGCTGGCGGCATTGCCCGCGCATGCGCAGGCGGCGCCGGCCACGCCGGATGCGTGGGCGCTGGCCGTCAAGGAGACTATCGGAACACGGTTGATCGCGCCGACTGGCCCCGGTCATCCGCAGTCTGGATAGAATCGCCGGTCCGACTGGAACAAAAAATGAAAATTCGCGAATCCGCTCTCGCCGTGCTCGTCGCGGCCATGCCGCTGCTTGCCGCGGCGAACCCTTCGACGGGCGCGGCACTCCCGAAGCCAACCGTCGACATCCGCGCATGGCCACGCATGCCGTCGCCGGCATTCGGCTGCACCCTCGAAAAGACTTTCGACTATCGCGACAAGCGCTTCAATTGCACGCTGAAGAAGTACCGGAATACCGGCGACGCGTGCAGGAACACGACCGCATATTACGAAGGCCCCGCATTCCCCGACCGGCTCGCGGCCCGCGTGCATCCGCTCGCGACGAAAGTCGATCTGGACTGGGAGCATGGCGACCTGCAGATGGTCACCGTGACGCTGAAGGGAACCTGGAACGAAGCGGACGTGCGCAAGGCGTTCGGGTTGCCGCGCGCGGAAGGGCGCAAGCTGACCGAGGCGGAACTGCGCAAGCAGCCGGCCAACCTGATGGACACGAGCATCCAGTATCCGTCGAGCCCGGCCGACGACGGCCTTGGCAGGCGGCCGAGCGATCCCGCGCACGGGACGACAGCCGTGATGCTTTACGGCTTCGACCATATGGGAGCGGGCGACGTCGAGTGCGGGGAGGGAGAGTAACGCCTGGAAGCGAAGCGGCGATCCTTCAACGCGCGCCGCTTGCCGGGCAGTTTGCCGACGCCGGCCGGGGAAGGAGGGAGGACGGATGCGGCGCCGACTTCACGCGAGCCGCACCCGCCGGAGCGGCATTATTCGCTGCTCGTCCACTCGACGTTCGCGCCGACCGAGCGCAGGTTCTCGACGAAATGCGGATGTGCGCGGCGGATCGGCAGCGCGTTCATGATTTCCGAGCGGCCTTCGATGCTCGCGGCCACCATCAGCAGCGCGATCGCGACGCGGATGATGTACGGGCTCTCGACGCGCGCCGGCGTCAGTTGCAGCCCGCCGAACGTGATCAGCCGGTGCGGATCCGACAGCAGCACGTGCGCGCCGAACTTCGACAGTTCGCCGGACCAGCCGAGCGCACCGTCGTAGACCTTGTTCCAGAACATCGCGCTGCCTTCCGCGCGCACGCCGAGCGCGATGAAGATCGGCAGCAGGTCGACCGGCAGGTACGGCCACGGCGCGGCTTCGACCTTGGTCAGGATGTTCTGCGTGAACGGCCGGCGCACGCGCAGCGGGCCATCGCGTTCCGCGCGCGACCAGCCGTCGCGGTGCGTGACGTTGACGCCGAACTTCGCGAACGTGCGGTCGATCAGCGGGAAATGCTCGGGCGACGAGTTGCGCACGGTGATGTCGCCGCCCGTGATCGCGCCGAGCGCGAGGAACGTCGCGATCTCGTGGAAATCCTCGGCGAAGCGGAATTCGCCGCCGCCGAGCTTGCCGCCGCCCGTCACGCAGAGCCGCGACGTGCCGATGCCTTCGATCGTGACGCCGATCATCGCGAGGAACTGGCAGAACTCCTGCACGTGCGGCTCGGACGCCGCGTTCATCAGCGTCGACGTGCCGTTCGCCGCCGTCGCGCACAGCGCGAAGTTCTCGGTGGTCGTCACCGACGCGTAGTCGAACCAGTGATCGTTGGCCGTCAGCGGGCCGTCGGTGCGAACGATCAGCGAATCGGGCGTGCGCTCGATGTGCGCGCCGAAGCGCTCGAACACCTCGACGTGCGGATCGATCTCGCGCACGCCGAGCGTGCAGCCTTTCACGTCGTTCTCGAGGCGCGCGACGCCGAAGCGCGCGAGCAGCGGCGGAATCAGCATGATCGACGAGCGCATCGCCTCGGGCAGCCGGTGGACGGCCGGATCGAACTTCGTGTTGCGATGGTGGAGTTCGAGCAGGCCGGTCGTGAAGTCGACCGACACGTCGCTGCCGAGCGTGCGGAAGATGTCGAGGATCTTGCGCACGTCGGTGATGTCCGGCACGCCGACGAGGCGCAGCGGCTGATCGGTCAACAGGGTGGCGCACAGGATCGGCAGGACGGCGTTCTTGTTCGCGGACGGCTTGATGTCCCCGCGCAGCGGAGTGCCGCCGTGGACGATGAGATTCGACATGATATGGGGGCGTATCGGTGACTGACGTAGGCCCATATGATGCCATTGGTCGGCGGGCGGCGTGGAATGTTCAGCGGGGAAAAGGGGAATCGCCGCGCGTGATTGACGGTGTTTGACGTTGGGCGGGGGACCGCCGCTCGGCCGGCGGCCGACGCGGAGAAATGGCCGGCCGCGGATCGGGCCGGCCACGTGCTCACTTCGTCACTGCGCCGCGCGCATCCGCGCGGCAACCACCAGCGAGATCAGGCAGCCCGCCGCGAGATAGCCGGCGACGAGGTGCCACGAGCCGCCGGCGAGACTGACCAAGCCGACCGCGATGAACGGCGTGAACCCGCCGCCGACGACGCTCGCGAACTGGTAGCCGACGCCCGCGCCGCTATAGCGGTATTCGGCGCCGAACAGCTCGGTGAACAGCGGCTGCTGGACGCTCACGACCATGTCGTGCGCGGCGTTCGCGAGCAGGATCGAGAAGATCACGATCCACGCAATCGACCGCGCCTCCAGCGCGATGAAGAACGGCACCGCGGACGCGAGACCGATCAGCGCGCCGATCAGGTAGATGCGGCGCAGGCCGTAGCGGTCGGCCAGCCACGCGAAGCACGGGATCGTCACGCAGCTCACCGCACCGACCAGCAGGCCGACGTTCAGGAACAGGTCGCGCGACATGCCGAGGTTCGTCGTCGAATAGCTGAGCGCGAACGCGGTGACGATATACATCGTGAACAGTTCGGCGAGACGCAGCGCGACGATCAGCAGGAACGCCTTCGGATGGCGCGTCAGCGCTTCCAGCACCGGCAGGCGCAGCTTGCGGTTGCCGTGCTCGACCTTCTCGACGAACTCCTGCGATTCGTCCATGCTCTTGCGCACCCACAGCCCGACCAGCACGAGCACGATGCTGAACACGAACGGCAGGCGCCAGCCCCACGACTTGAACGCGGCTTCGCCGAGCGTGTGGCTCAGGATCGACACGATGCCCGTGGCCAGCACGAGCCCGACGCCGTAGCCGACCTGCACGCCGCTGCTGTAGAACGCCTTCTTTTGCTTCGGCGCGCTCTCGACGGCCATCAGCGCCGCGCCGCCCCATTCGCCGCCGACCGCGAAACCCTGGATCGCACGCATCAGCACCAGCAGCACCGGCGCCCACCAGCCGATGGTCGCGAAGGTCGGCAGCAGGCCGATCGCGACCGTCGACAGCCCCATCAGCATCACCGTCAGCACCAGCATCCGCTTGCGGCCGAGCCGGTCGCCGTAGTGGCCGAACACGACGCCGCCGAGCGGCCGGAACAGGAAGCCGACGCCGAACGTCGCGAACGCCGCGAGCGTGCCCATCGTCGGGCTGACTTTCGGGAAGAACTCGGAATTGAATACCAGCGCGGCGACGATCCCGTACAGCAGGAAGTCGTACCAGTCGACGACGGCGCCGACGAAGCTGCCGAGCGCGGCCTTGCGGGCCTGGCTGCGCGCGCGGGTGCCGGCGGCGACGTCGAGGGTGTCGAAGGTTGGGGGCATGGCGGTGTCTCCTGGTACGGCGCATCGTGGAATCGTGGCGGCGCCGCGTCCGATGCTGCATTGAAGTCGATGAGTGAACGGAGAATAGGGTGCGCGCCGCACGGCGGCAATCGGCCAATCGGGCAAAGTGCGCGATTATCGTTCAATATCGTGCGATTATCGAACGCTTTTCGGGTTTGCACTAGGCGGCGCGACGATATCCCGTTCGGCCAGGGTGTGCCGTCGTGAACGATCTGGTTAAAATCTGCAGCATGAAAACTCGCCCGCTCGGGGCGGATGCCCGGTCGCCACATCGGCCGCGCATGCCGCCCGCGCGGGGCGCCATCCCCCTCGACCGCATGCCCCCGGAGACTGGAATGCCCGGCAATTCCCACCCCCTGTCCAGCGATACGCCGTCCGTCGTCGATCCGGTCGCCAATCCGCTCGGGATGGCCGGCCTCGAATTCGTCGAATTCGCGGCGCCCGTGCCGGAAGCGCTCGCGCAACGCTTCGAGCAGCTCGGGTTCAAGGCGATCGCGCGGCATGTCAGCAAGAACGTCACGCTGTACCGGCAAGGGCAGATGCATTTCCTGATCAACGCCGAGCCCGATTCGTTCGCCGCACGCTATGCGGAGGAATACGGGATGGGCGTCTGCGCGATCGGCTTGCGCGTGGCGAATGCCCGGCGCGCGTTCGAGCGCGCGATCCAGCTCGGCGCGTGGGCGTTCGAAGGCGAAAAGGTCGGTGTCGGCGAGTTGAAGATCCCGGCGATCCAGGGCATCGGCGATTCGCACCTGTATTTCGTCGACCGCTGGCGCGGGCGGGACGGCCAGCGCGGCGGGGTCGGCGACATCTCGATCTTCGACATCGATTTCCGGCCGATCGACATCGCGACCGCACACACCGATCTCGACTGCGCGGGCGTCGGCCTGCAGCAGGTCGACCACTTCACGCAAACCGTCGGCGCAGGCCGCATGCAGGAGTGGCTGGATTTCTACCACGACCTGCTGCATTTTCGCGAGATCCACCAGATCGACGCGCACTGGCATGTGTCGGAGGAATCGCGCGTGATGGTGTCGCCGTGCGGCGCGGTGCGGATTCCGGTCTACGAGGAAGGCACGCGACGTACCGAGCTGATGCACGCGTATCTGCCCGACCATCCGGGCGAGGGCGTCCAGCACGTCGCATTGTCGACTGACGACATCCTGTCATGCGTCGATGCGCTGCGCGCGAACGGCGTCGAATTCATCGAGCCGCCCGCACGCTATTACGACGACGTCGATGCGCGGCTGCCCGGGCACGGCGTCGATCTCGACGCGCTGCGCAGCCGCGCGGTGCTGGTCGACGGCGAGATCGGCAGCGACGGCGTGCCGCGCCTGTTCTTCCAGACCTTCGTCAAGCGCCGGCCCGGCGAGATCTTCTTCGAGATCGTGCAGCGCAAGGGGCACCACGGGTTTGGCGAAGGGAACCTCGCGGCACTCGCCCGCGCGCGCGACGCGGGCTGAGCGGCTCGCGGCGGCCGTCAAACCTCACGCGGCACTTCCCGCCCCGAGCTTGCGGCTCTGGCGACGCATGCCGTCGAAGATCGCGTCCGCCACGTCCGCCGGAAAATTCGCCGGGATCTGCGCCGCGACTTCGGCAATCGCGGGTTCCGTGCGCGCGGCGACAGCCGCCATCGCCACGCGCACGTCGTCTTCGGTCAGGCCGACGCGCCGCCCCTGCGCGATCCAGTGACGCGGCTGGATCTCGCCGATCACGTAGTGCCGGTTCTTCCCGCACACGGCCATCGCGAGCCGCGCGCGGCGCGGCGGCAACTGGTTGCGGCGTGTACCGATGATCGGATGCGCGGACAGCACGTCGTACAGCGGCGTGCTGCGGTACGTATTGCCGGGCAGGTGCGCGATGCTGAAGTTCTTCGCATGGCCGTCGATCGCCGCCAGCACCCAGAACACGAGCTGTGCGACGAAGAAATTCATCCTGTCGTGCGCGGCGTCGGTCGAATTCGCGAGGATGCCCATGATCGTATCGATGCCGGGGCCGCCGTCGGATTCGTATTTCGCGCCGGACGGCGTGCCGGTCGCCTGGCACATGTCCTCCTGCGGCAGTCGCAGGATCCACGTGCCGTCACGCGAAGGACGCCGGTCGAAGCGCTCGACGATCAGTGCCTTCTGGTCGTCGAACCGGCCGATCTCGCACGGCGCGACCGGCAGGCCGTATGCGGCGACGAGCTTCGAGCACAGCCATTCGTTCTCGACGGACGTCCGCATGTCGGCCTGCATGTTCCCGACGCGCCCGAGCGGCAGCTTGAAAATGTGTGTCGTCGGCGTGCTGCCCGACGGCCGCAACCAGCGGTTGCGTTGACGCAGCAATGCGGTCTTTTCCTGCGCGCCGGCGATCGACAGGCGCAGGTCGCCGTCCGGCTCCGCGCGGCCGGGCAGCGGAGCGGCGGTCGCGTGGCGCAGCACGTCGGCGACGGCTGCGTCGTCGAGCGCCACGCCGTCGATCGTCTCGAGGTCAACGGGCATTTCGCCGGGCGGCAGCATCTGGATCGCGCCGACGCAATCCCGGCCGATCGACGCGAGCAGTTCGAACGGTGCCGTCGATCCGAGCCGGTAACGCTGCGCGATGCGGCGGCGGATCGGCTCGCTGTCCGGCAGCAGGTTGTCGAAGTAGTCGGCGACGATCGCGCCCTGGTGCGGCTGGTTGCCGGGCGTAAAGGGCAGCGACAGCGATAGCGGCCGCCCCTGGGGATCGTCGAGCCAGCCCGGCAGGTAGACGAGGCGCTCGACGCCGCGCCGGATTTCCCAATAGCCGACCGGAATGCCGTTCATCCACAGGTCGAGCCGGTCGTGGCGGGCGCGTGACGCCATCGTCACCAGTCCTCCCGTTTCGAGACCCGTGGCTTGCCCGGCGCTGCTGTCGCCGGCCGCTTGCGCGCGGCGCCGGTCGTGGTTTTGGTTTGAGCTTTTGCTGCCGTTGCGCCGCGCGCCGGGTCCGGCATGCGCTTTTTCGCGGCCGGCTTGGGAGCCGCCGGCCGTGCATCGGTACTGGCTGGTCCCTCCGATTCGTCCTGCGCGCCCAGGTCGAGCGTCATACGAACGCCAAGCGTGTTCAGCACCTTGAAAAGCCGTTCGATGCTCACCGCCGACGGATTGGCTTCGAGCTGCGCATAGGATTGCTGCGTGACGCCCAGGCGGGCGGCCAATTGCGCCTGCGTGAGCCCCGCGGATTTCCGGAAACCGACGAGTATCGGGCGCAACTGGGTCAGGGTCTGGACAGGAAAGGCCATCGGGCGCTCCGCAGGATGACAGGCGATCGTTTGTAATCTGAAAATACAGTCTATGGCATGTATTGTAAAAATACAAACCTGAGGCTGTATTTCGTGAAAACAAGCGATAGCCTGTTACGCGAAAACCGGACCAACCCTCCTGCCGGCACCGCGATCCCGCAGCCGGCCGTATTGATTCGATCGTCGACGGGCTGGTTGGCAACCCAGGCTCGGCCTATTCATCGCCAACCGGGCGCGCGATGGAGGCAAGGAGGGGCCAGCGCGCTTCGATTCCACACGCCACACTGATCTTCGGCCATCTCGACATTATAGAAATAATGTCAAATAAATAGACTGCAAGAATTGGATATTTAACGGTTTACGTTATATTATTTACGAAATTCCCGACGAAACCACACCGTGTCCGATCTCTCCGCCGACGAACCCCGCCTGACCGCCGAAATCGAGCGCCTCAAGGCCGACTTCCCGAAAACCCGCGAGCTATACCGCGAGGTCTGCGCGCTGCTGTTCTTCCGTTTCGGCATCACGCCTACCGCGAACCGCCTGTACCAGCTCGTCCGCAAGGGCAGCATGAGCACGCCGACGGCTGTCCTCGGCGAGTTCTGGGCCGAGCTGCGGGAAAAGAGCCGCGCACGGATCGAACATCCTGACCTGCCGGCCGATCTGCAGGCGGCAGCCGGCGAGCTGGTCGCGGCGTTGTGGAATCGTTCGAGCACCGACGCGGCCGCCGCGCTCGACGTATTGCGCGCGGAAGTCGAAGCCGAACGAACGGCGGCGAAAGCGGAAGTCGCTACGCTGCAGGCCGAACTGGCCCGCACCGAAACCGCGCTCGAACAACGCACGGCCGCGCTGCTGGCCGCGCAGGTGCGCATCCAGGAACTGGAACAGGCGAGGGCGGCCGACGACGCATCGAGGCGCGCGATGCAAGCGGAAATCGAACGCCTGAAAGCCGACAACGCGGAAGGCGACCGCGCACTTGCGCAGGCGCGTGCGGATTTCACGACTCAACTTGACCGGCTGCGCGACGACGCAGGCCGGGCCGAGGAACGCTTGCGCGCATCGGAGAAGCGCGCGCTTCAGGAGATCGATCGCGAACGGCTCGCCGCCGCACGGCTGCAAAAGGAACTCGACGCGACGGCATCGCGCGCCGAGCAGCGCGATGCGCAGCAGCGGAAGGATGTCGCCGCGCTGCAGGCGCAACTCGGCGATGCACTGCATCGATGCGGGGTGCTTCAGGGGCAGCTCGACGGCGCGCAGGCGACCGATGCGGCGCGCGCCAAGGAGCTCGATGCGTTGAGGCGGGAGATGACGGTGCTCGCGCGCCGGGCACCGGTGCGCGGCACGAAGGCGGCTCCGGCCGCGCAGCGAAGCGAGCGGCGGGCGCGCACGAGGAAACGCGCCGACGAAGCGGCGCGCTGACGGCGGTCGATTGTCCGGTCGCGATCGGGTAAAGTGCCGCTCAACATGTCGGTCCGGCGTTGCTAGACGACCGGTCTAATCGTTGCTACCATACGCCATCATGAATGCATCTTCAGGCGCGGAAGTCCGCCAGCACATCCTGAACATCGCGAAGCCGATCATGCTCCACAAGGGGTTCTCGGCGGTCGGTCTGAACGAGATTCTCGCTGCGGCGGGCATCCCGAAGGGCTCGTTCTACCATTACTTCGGCTCGAAAGAAGCATTCGGCGAGGCACTGCTCGAAGCGTATTTCGAAGGTTATCTCGCGCATCTCGACAACCTGCTCAAGCATCAGGCCGGCACGGGCGCCGAACGCCTGATGACGTACTGGGGCAACTGGCTGCACACGCAATGCGCGGACGATCCGGAGGGCAAGTGCCTCGCGGTGAAGCTCGGCGCGGAAGTGTCGGACCTGTCGGAAGCGATGCGCGCGGTGCTGCGGCGTGGCACGAGCCAGATCATCGAACGGCTCGCGGGCGGCATCGAGGCAGGGCTTGCCGATGGCTCGCTGCGTGCGGTCGACGATCCGCCGCACACGGCCGCGATCCTTTACGAGCTGTGGCTTGGCGCAACGCTGCTGGAAAAGATTCACCGCAACCGCAAACCGCTCGAAAGGGCGATGATCGAAACGCGGCGCATGCTGAACCTGCCGCCGGCCGCGCATGACGGAGCGCAGCCGTAACCCGGGCGCGCTTCGGCGCGCCTTGTTTTTGCCCCGATTCTAGACGACTGGTCTACTTATCCACGCATGACGAATACCTCGCTCCGCGTTACGCTGTCCCGATTGTTCCAACCGCACGCGTGCAATCACGCCGGCCTGACCGCCGACGCCGCCACGCGTGCGCGCCTTCTGTCGGTCCATCCCTGATCCGATCGTGCCCACGAAGCACGTTTATTCCTGTTGACGGAGACACTCTTATGCCGCAAAGCAAAACCGCAAACCGCCAGATCGTCCTGACGTCGCGCCCGGTCGGCGCGCCGACGCCGGGCAACTTCCGCACCGAATCCGGCAACGTGCCGACGCCCGGCGCCGGCCAGGTGCTGCTGCGCACGGTCTGGTTGTCGCTCGACCCGTACATGCGCGGCCGGATGAGCGACGCGCCGTCCTATGCCGCGCCGGTCGAACTCGGCGACGTGATGGTCGGCGGCACGGTCAGCCGCGTCGTGTCGTCGAACCTGCCCGCGTTTCGCGAAGGCGATCTCGTCGTTGCCGGCGCCGGCTGGCAGGACTACGCGCTGTCCGACGGCCGCGACCTGATTCCGCTCGGCCGCGATTTCGCGCATCCGTCCTACGCGCTCGGCGTGCTCGGCATGCCGGGCTTCACCGCGTACACCGGGCTGCTGAAGATCGGCGAACCGAAGGCCGGCGAAACCGTGGTCGTCGCGGCAGCCAGCGGCGCGGTCGGCTCGGTCGTCGGCCAGATCGCGAAGCTGAAGGGCTGCCGCGTGATCGGCGTCGCGGGCGGCGCGGACAAGTGCGCGTACGTGACCGACACGCTCGGCTTCGACGCGTGCGTCGACCACCGCGATCCGGCGTTTGCCGCGAAGCTGAAGGACGCCTGTCCGAACGGCATCGACGTCTATTTCGAGAACGTCGGCGGGGCCGTGTTCGACGCAGTGTGGCCGCTGCTCAACGATCACGCGCGCGTGCCGGTGTGCGGCATCATTGCGCATTACAACGACGCGGCATACGACGACACCGCGGTGTCGACCGGCCGTGATCGCGTGCCGGCGCTGATGGGTGCGATCCTGCGCAAGCGCATCCGCGTGCAGGGTTTCATCATCCTCGATCACTATGCGACCGGCTATGCGCCGTTCCTGAAGGAGATGAGCGAATGGGTCGCGCAGGGCAAGGTGAAGACGCGGGAAGATGTCGTCCCCGACCTCGCCGACGCACCGGAAGCGCTGATCGGCCTGCTGGCCGGCAAGAATTTCGGCAAGGTCGTCGTGCGCGTGGGCCCGGACGAACTGGCCTGATGCTGCGGCACGGCAACACAAACACACCGAGGTTGCACGCTGGCGTCACGCGACGCCGGCTTGTGGCATGCTCGATTCCGTTTCGAAAGGAGTGACAAGATGGCGCTTCACGTGATTGCTTCGCTGTTCGTGAAACCCGAACACGCTCAGGCCGCCGAGGCCGAACTGCGCAGCCTGGTCGTCAAGACGCGCACCGAACCGGGCAACCGGCGCTACGACCTGTTCCGCGAGCAAGACGGCTCGCCGAACTTGCACCTGTACGAAATCTACGACGACCAGGCCGCATTCGACGCGCACCTCGCCAGCCCGTATTTCGGCGAATTCCGCACGAAGTCGGCCGACTGGTTCACGGCACCGCCGGTGATCAAGGTGCTGTCGGGCATCGACGTGGCCGAGTAACGACGCAGGACCACCGCCGCGGCTCGTCCCTCCCGGGCCGCGCGGCATCCGTTGCGCACCCGCGACGGCAATGACAACGACGACCCCGCGCGGCGCGCCATGCGCGCCGCTTCCCCAATACAACGGCCCCGGAGGCTGAATGGTCACCCTCAACATCAACGGCGAAACCCGCACGGTCGACGCCCCCGACGACATGCCCTTGCTCTGGGTGCTGCGCGACGTCGTGGGCCTCACCGGCACGAAGTTCGGCTGCGGGATCGCGCAATGCGGCGCGTGCACCGTGCATCTCGACGGCGTCGCTGCGCGCTCCTGCGTGCTGCCGGTCGCGGCCGTCGCGGGCCGCAGGATCACGACGATCGAAGCCGTCGGCGCCACGCCGGCCGGCCACAAGGTCCAGCAGGCGTGGCGCGAGCTCGACGTCGTCCAGTGCGGCTACTGCCAGTCGGGGCAGGTGATGGCGGCCACCGCGCTGATTGCATCGAACCCGAACCCGAGCGACGCCGACATCGACGCGGCGATGGCCGGCAACATCTGCCGCTGCGGCACGTACAACCGGATTCGCGCGGCGGTCAAGCAGGCCGCGAAGGGGGCTTGACATGTCGCGAGGACTGATCGAAGCAGGCAAGGCCGCCGGACAAGCGGCAGGCGCCGGCGTGTCGCGCCGCGGGTTTCTCAAACTCGGCATGTCGCTCGGCGCGGCGGCTGGCGGCGGCTTGCTGCTCGGCTTCAGCCTGCCGGCGGCGGGCGACGACACGCGTCGTTCGGTGATCGGCGGCGACGGCGATGAAACCGCGCGTGCGGGCGTGTTCGCGCCGAACGCGTTCGTGCAGATCGACCGCGGCGGCAAGGTCACGCTGGTGATGCCGAAGGTCGAGATGGGACAGGGCGTCTATACGGCACTGCCGATGCTGATCGCCGAGGAACTCGAAGTGCCGCTGTCGAGCGTGACGCTCGATCATGCGCCGCCGAACGAGAAACTGTTCCTCGATCCGCTGCTCGGCGGCCAGCTCACCGGTGGCTCGACGTCGGTGCGCTACGCATGGGAGCCGCTGCGCCGCGCGGGCGCAACGGCGCGCACGCTGCTGGTCGCGGCGGCCGCGAAGCAATGGAATGTCGATTCGGCATCGTGCCGCGCCGCGAACGGCGAAGTGCAGCATCCGCCGAGCGGCCGGCGCGCGTCGTACGGCCAGTTGGCCGACGCCGCGGCGAAGCTGCCGGTGCCGAAGGATGTCGTGCTGAAGAAGCCGGAGGATTTCAAGCTGATCGGCACGCCCGCGAAGCGGCTCGATTCGCCGGAGAAGGTCGACGGCACCGCGCAGTTCGGGCTCGACGTGCGCCTGCCGGGCATGCTGTACGCGGTAATCGTGAACAGCCCGGTGTTCGGCGGCACGGTTGCGAGCGTCGACGACACGGCCGCGAAGAAAATTCCGGGCGTGCGCCAGGTCGTGCGCGCGGACAACGCGGTCGCGGTGGTCGGCGATCACACGTGGGCCGCGAAGCGCGGCGCGTCGGCGCTCGTCGTGAAGTGGAACGAAGGCGCGGACGCGAAGGTGTCGACGAAGGACATCGTCGCCGATCTCGCGCAGGCCGCCGCGAACGGCAAGGGCGCGGTCGCGCGCAAGGACGGCGACGTCGGCAAGGCGTTCGCGAACGCGAAGACGCGCATCGACGCCGTCTACGAGCAGCCGTTCCTTGCGCACGCAACGATGGAGCCCGTGAACTGTACGGTGCACGTGCGCGGAGACGGCTGCGAGATCTGGGTCGGCACGCAGGTGCCGACGCGGGCGGTCGACACCGTGCAGCGGCTCACGAGCTTTCCGCCGGACAAGATCGTCGTGCACAACCACCTGCTCGGCGGCGGCTTCGGCCGGCGCCTCGAAACGGACATGATTGGCCAGGCGGTGAAGATCGCCAAACAGGTCGGCGCGCCCGTGAAGGTGGTCTGGACGCGCGAGGAGGACATCCAGCACGACATGTACCGGCCGTACTACTACGACCGGATCTCGGCCGGCCTCGACGCGAACGGCAAGCCGGTCGCGTGGCAGCACCGGATCGTCGGCTCGTCGATCCTCGCGCGCTTCGCGCCGCCCGCGTTCAAGAACGGCGTCGATCCCGACGCGGTGGAGGTCGCAACCGACCTGCCGTACGACCTGCCGAACCAGTTGATCGACTACGTGCGGCAGGAGCCGTGCCACGTGCCGACCGCGTTCTGGCGCGGCGTCGGGCCGACGCGCAGCACCTTCGTCGTCGAGAGCTTCATCGACGAGCTGGCCGCGCAGGCCAAGACCGACCCCGTGCAATACCGCCGCTCACTGCTCGGCAAGACGCCGCGCGCGCTCAACGTGCTCGACG
This sequence comes from Burkholderia sp. LFS061, assembly GCF_047978125.1. Lineage (NCBI taxonomy): Bacteria > Pseudomonadati > Pseudomonadota > Betaproteobacteria > Burkholderiales > Burkholderiaceae > Burkholderia > Burkholderia sp. LFS061. The sequence continues at coordinate 284,760 of NZ_JBFPFS010000002.1, forward strand.
TCGCGACGAAGGCAGCCGGCTGGGGGCCGTCGCTGCCGAAGGGGCAAGGGCGCGGCGTGTCGGTGATGCACGCGTTCGGCAGCTTCTTCTCGATCGTCATCGACGTCGCGGTGGACGACGGCGAGGTGCAGGTCAAGCGCGTCGTGTGCGCGGTCGATTGCGGGATGTTCGTCAACCCGAACACGATCGAGGCGCAGGTGCAGGGCGGCATCATCTTCGGGATCACGGGCGCGCTGTACGGCGAGATCACGATCGAGGACGGCCGCGTCGTGCAGAGCAACTTCACCGACTACCGGATGATGCGAATCAACGAGACACCGCCGATCGAAGTCCATCTGGTGAAGAGCGGCGAAGCGCCGGGCGGGATCGGCGAACCGGGCACGGCCGCGACCGCGGCGGCGCTGTCGAACGCGATCTTCGCGGCAACCGGCAAGCGGCTGCGCAAGCTGCCGGTCGGCAACCAGCTGAAGACGGCCTGAGGGGAGGAGACGAACATGCGAAACCTCACCCTGAACACGCTCGGCGTATCGCTGCTCGCACTGTCCGCGCTGCTGGCCGGCACGGCCGCGCACGCCGCGCAAACGGCACCGGCCGACAGCGCGCTCGTGGCGCGCGGCGCATATCTCGCGAAAGCCGGCGATTGCGTCGCATGCCATACCGCGCCGCGCGGCACGCCGTTCGCGGGCGGCCTGAAGATGGTCACGCCGATGGGCGCGATCTACACGACCAACATCACGCCCGATCCGGACACGGGCATCGGCGGGTACACGGAAGCCGAATTCGCGAGCGCGCTGCGCCGGGGCGTCGCGAAGGACGGCCATCGTCTGTATCCGGCGATGCCGTATCCGTCGTACGCGAAGCTGAAGGACGACGACGTGAAGGCGCTGTACGCGTACTTCATGCACGGCGTCGAACCGGTGAAGCAGGCGAACCGGGCGGCCGACATCCCGTGGCCGCTCAACATGCGCTGGCCGCTCGCGTTGTGGAACGCGGTGTTCCTCGACACGACGCCGTATGCCGACAAGCCCGGAAAGGATGCGACGTGGAACCGCGGCGCGTATCTCGTGCAGGGGCTCGGGCACTGCGGGTCGTGCCACACACCGCGCGGTGTCGGCTTCCAGGAGAAGGCGCTCGACGAAGGCGGCTCGGCGTTCCTGTCGGGCGCGGCGATCGACAACTGGTTCGCGTCGAACCTGACCGGCGAGCACAACACGGGGCTTGGCCGCTGGAACGAGGCCGACGTCGCGCAATTCCTGAAGACCGGCGCGAACCGGCACGCGACCGCGTTCGGCTCGATGGTGAGCGTGATCAACCACAGCACGCAGGCGCTGAGCGACGACGATCTGGCCGCGATTTCCCGCTACCTGAAATCGCTGCCGGCCGCGGGCGGCACGGGCGCGCCGCCGTACAGCTACGATCCGAAGCCGACGCAGGTGGTGCTGGGCCGGCCGGCAGCCGACCCGGGCGCGAAGGTGTATAACGCTTACTGCCTGCATTGCCACGGCGTGGACGGGCGCGGTTACGCGCCGCTGCTCGCGCCGCTCGCCGGCAATCCGAACGTGCTCGAAACCGATGCATCGTCGCTGATCAACGTGACGCTGAACGGCAGCGACACCCTCGTGATCGACGGCGTGCCTTCCGCGTATCCGATGCCGGCGTTCTCGAACCAGTTGAACGACCGGCAGATCGCCGACGTGCTGACGTTCATGCGCGCCGGCTGGAACAACGGCGCGCCGGCCGTGCAGGCGGCGGACGTCGCGAAACTTCGCAAGGCGACGGCGGCCGCGCACTGAGCGCGGCCCATGCGGAACGACGGCAGGCCGGTGTGCCTGCCGTCTGCACCGCCGGGTGGTTGTCAGCCCCGGCGGCTTTGCTCTTTCTGTCAACCGGCGCGCGGCCGCTCGCGGCAGCGCGCGTTTTATCGACGCAATGTAGGGGTGTCTGGATGGCTAACGTGACTTATACGGATACGCAACTGCTGATCGACGGCGAGTGGGTCGACGCCGCGAGCGGCAAGACGATCGACGTCGTGAACCCGGCGACCGGCAACACAATCGGCAAGGTGGCCCACGCGGGCATCGCCGACCTCGACCGCGCGCTCGCCGCCGCGCAGCGCGGCTTCGAAACGTGGCGCAAGGTGCCCGCGCACGAACGCGCGGCGACGATGCGCAAGGCGGCCGCGCTGGTGCGCGAGCGCGCCGACGCGATCGCTCAGTTGATGACGCAGGAACAGGGCAAGCCGCTCACCGAGGCACGCGTCGAAGTGCTGTCGGCGGCCGACATCATCGAATGGTTCGCCGACGAAGGCCGCCGCGTGTACGGCCGGATCGTGCCGCCGCGCAACCTCGGCGCGCAGCAGACGGTCGTGAAGGAGCCGGTCGGCCCGGTCGCCGCGTTCACGCCGTGGAATTTCCCGGTCAACCAGGTCGTGCGCAAGCTGAGCGCCGCGCTCGCGACCGGCTGCTCGTTCCTCGTGAAGGCGCCGGAGGAAACCCCCGCATCGCCGGCCGCGCTGCTGCGCGCGTTCGTCGACGCAGGCGTGCCGGCCGGCGTGATCGGCCTCGTGTACGGCGATCCGGCCGAAATCTCGTCGTACCTGATCCCGCATCCGGTGATCCGCAAGGTCACGTTCACGGGTTCGACGCCGGTCGGCAAGCAGCTCGCCGCGCTGGCGGGCCAGCATATGAAGCGCGCGACGATGGAGCTTGGCGGGCACGCGCCGGTGATCGTCGCCGAGGATGCCGACGTCGCGCTCGCGGTGAAGGCCGCCGGCGGCGCGAAGTTCCGCAACGCGGGGCAGGTCTGCATTTCGCCGACGCGCTTCCTCGTGCACAACAGCATCCGCGACGAATTCACGCGCGCGCTGGTCAAGCATGCCGAAGGGCTGAAGATCGGCAACGGCCTCGAGGAAGGCACGACGCTCGGCGCGCTCGCGAACCCGCGCCGGCTGACCGCGATGGCGTCGGTGGTCGAGAACGCGCGCAAGGTCGGCGCGAGCATCGAGACGGGCGGCGAGCGGATCGGCTCGGCAGGCAACTTCTTCGCACCGACCGTGATCGCGAACGTGCCGCTCGAAGCGGACGTGTTCAACAACGAGCCGTTCGGCCCGGTCGCGGCGATTCGCGGCTTCGACAAGCTCGAGGATGCGATCGCGGAAGCGAACCGTCTGCCGTTCGGGCTGGCCGGCTACGCGTTCACGCGTTCGTTCGCGAACGTGCACCTGCTTACGCAGCGTCTCGAAGTGGGGATGCTGTGGATCAACCAGCCGGCGACGCCGTGGCCGGAAATGCCGTTCGGCGGCGTGAAGGACTCGGGCTACGGGTCGGAAGGCGGGCCGGAAGCGCTCGAGCCGTACCTCGTGACGAAGTCGGTGACGGTGATGGCGGTTTGACAACAGGTTGAGCGTAGTGAGGCCGCCGCTTCCACGTATGGGGCGGCGGCGTTTTCTTGGCGCGTTGCCGACGGCGAACCTCAGCGGGCCGGCAGAATGCCTTCAAAGACGCCTTTCACTGCCTTCTGCTGGTCGGGGTTCAGATTTCCGTAGGTTAGCGGAACCCTGCCGCATTCGGCGACCTTCGCGCTTGCGACCTTTCCTTTCGCGACTGCCCATTCGGCCGACAGATTGCCTTCGAATATCATGCCGAAGTCGCTATTGGCACCTGCCGCCTGGCCCCAGCCGTCCACCATCATGGTTTTCTGCGCTCCGCCCCACGCGATCGGGTGCTTGCCGTTCTGCGACTCACCGCGGTTCTGGCAGGACTCGGCATTCGGCACGCAGTGGCCCCCGATGATTTGCGCCGGCGTGGCCTTCTTCACGTCGGCCAGGTCCATCAACATGTAGTTCTCGAGGTTGACCAGATAGTCGCGATTGCTTTCGGCGATCAGGATCGCCGCCATCGCGTTGCCGAGCGCCTGATCGTTCGCGTCGGTTCCACTCAGGCCGCCCGAGTAGACCGTCTTCATCGCGTTGAGCAGGTCCGCCGGCTTCCTGTCTTTGGTGGCCTTGGCAAACATCGTCGGGTAGTCGCTGGCGAAACACGTGCTCGGGTTCCCGTTCGCGCGTCCCCAGAAGTGAATGTAGTTCGAGTATTGCCCGCCTCCACACTGGCGATAATAAATGGCCTGGTTCATCGAGAAGAACTGACTCTGGTTTCCGGCTCCCGCGCATTGAGACGCCGCGAGACGCAGGAACTTCAACGGGCTCACGACATTGCCGAAGTAGTTGCGGGTGCCGGGACCGTCCGCAGGAAGGTGATCGTTCGCCCCGTCGCAACGTTTCGGGTCGGGCGGGGGCTTTACCGGCGTCAACGGCGTACCCTCGATGGAGGCGGTGACTCGCGCGTTCGCGACCTTGAGCGCGGCTTCGCGCAACACCCCCGACGTCACGTAGAGCTGCGATCCGCGCATGTCGACGGCATAGCAGGCGCTCGCCCCCTGCGCCTGCGTGGCGAAAGAAAGTGCGGCGGCAAACGAACATGCGGCGATCCCCAGGGTGCCGCCGATAAAGTTACGATCGATATCCATGAACGGGCTCCAGTGATTTCGTGAATGGGAGAGGGCCCACGAGCGGGCATGCGTCAGCGATAAGCAGGCGCACGTAGACGGCTTATGGGCCGAAAGCGCTGCCCGGCATCATGGGGTGAAGGACACAGGAGGAAGGGACGTTCGGGGCGAGCTGTTGTGATCTGCCCGGGAAGCGGAGAGGCGCTGTGCCGCTGTGCGTTAGTCACGCCCGAGCGGTATTACGGGCCGCCGGCCCATTGGCTATTCTCTGATCGATACGAGTATCGGGATTTCGCGGACGGCAAGGCGCGCGTAATGGAGAAATGACGATTGCGCCATAGGCTATTCAACTGCCTCGCCCACAAAAATGCGGTCAGGTTCGTTCCTTTTTTTGTCGTGACGAGCGACGTCCGCGGTAAAGCGAACCCGGACTAGTCGAGTGACTGTCATTGCGGGGGGGGCGGTCCATCGCCTATTCTCTGACCAGTACGAATATCAGGATTTCACGGACGGCAAAGGCGCCTGTAATAGAAGAACGGAAAATGCGCCATACGAAACGGAGATCATGCTGACAGAACTTGCAACAATCCCCGAGCGACGCCATTTGATTGAAACAGTCTTCCTGTGGTTCGGCGATCGGCTTGAATTGAGCGATCAGCAAACGATCGATACAGCTTTCCGGCACCCAGGTCAAAACCTGGCACTTTCAACAAACAACGAAAAAGAGCAGCGGGACGCAGTTCAGGCATTAACCACCACTACGGAGATATCTTCATGGCCAACTCGATAGCGAATCAATTCGTCGATTGGTGTTCGGAATTTCACAATCCGCCGTGGCAAGCGAACGACAGCATCGCGATTGCCCCCGGCGTGACGACCGTATTCGATCTGCTGACGGCCGACGGCGTGTCGCCCGCTCTCAACCCGCAATGGCAAGGTTCAGGCGCGAGCCTGTTCATTACGGCCTTGGGTGGAGTAGAGGCCAACCAGGGCGGCAACGGCTACTGGTGGGTGTATTTCGTCAACGGCCAGATGCCCGACGTCTCATGTGCGGTCTACACGCTGCAACCCGGCGACAGCGTGGCCTGGGACTACAAGCACTACTCGAGCGGCTTGAAGCAGGCGGTTCATCCGCCGCTGGTTTGACGTTCGTCACGCGATCCATGCGACGCGGCCGGCATCGGCCCCTTCAATGCCGGCCGCTCCCCCGATAGCTTTCCACTTCCGCGTCGTACGCCGCCAGAAACGCCTTGCCGAACACCGACGCGAAATCGTCCTCGATCGCGAACACCGTATCGCGATGGGTCGCCGCGTAGCGATCCCACATCCGCGCCTTGTACAGCGCGGGCACGCGCTTCTCGTACCAGCGCATCGCATCGTCGCGTTCGCGCAGCCGTTGCGGCGAAAAACGCGTCAGCAGATCCATCAGCGCAGCGCGCATGCCGGCGACCATGCCGATCTGGTGCGCGTGCAGATCCTGGAACGCATCGCTGACCGCGCTCTGCGGCGACATGAAGCCCGGCAGCGGCAGCCCGAACATCTGCCGCAGCACCGCGCCGCCGTCCGGCAGCAGTTTCAGCGGATTGTTCTCGCGATCGAGCAGCATCGTCATGTGCGCCTTCACCTCGCGCTTCAGGATGCTGCGCGACGACAGCAGCTCGACCGTGCCGTTGGCGAACAGCGCCAGCAACTGGCCCGCGATGTAGAGCTGTTCGGCCGACCATTGATGCGATTCGGCGGCCGTATCGAGCCCCGCGCCTTCGAAGAACGCGTTCAGCAGTTCGTCGGGTGTCGGCGGCGCCGGCGCACGCGCGGCATGCGGCGCCGGTTCATCGGCCGGACGCACGTCGGCGCGCGCGGCTGCCGGCTGCACGCGCACGTGCTGCGTCCACTCGGGCGCGTGGTCCGCCTGCGTCGCGGACGACGCGTCTCGATCCGCATTGCCGCGCTCGGCCGACGGCGCCGAGCCCGGCGTGCCGATATCGCCGGACGACTGCGCGAACAGATCCAGCGGATCGGTCGATAGCTGATTCAGGTCGCGCTGCGACGGTGCGGATGGCACGGCGTGCTGCGCGGCACGGTTCGCCGGCTGCGCTGCGTCGGCGCGGGCAGGGCCGCCCGGCCTGGCGCCGGTATCCGCCGCCTTGCCGCGCGGGGCGAGACGGTCCTGGAGCAGCCCCCACAGCCGGTTGCCCGCGCCTTTCGTGTCGTCGCGCGAAGGCGAAGGTTGTGCCGATCCGGCGGCCTCCGGCGCGCCGCGCCCGTCGACGTGCACGCCGGTATCGGGCGCCATGTCGATGACCGGCGCGTCGCTGCCGTCGTCGCGTTCCGCCCTCAGCACGTACGGCCCGATGCGGATGATGTCGCCGGTATTGAGCGGGCGTTCCTGCGCATAGCCGACCGGCTCGCGATTCACCTCGATCGTCGACACGCTGCTCAGGTTCTTCAGCAGGCACGCGTCGTCGCCGACCTGCAGCAGCGCCTGCAGCCGCGAAATCTGCCGCGTGTCGTCGCGCAGCACCAGATGGTTGTCGCTGGCCCGGCCGATGGTGCCGCCCGGCGGGTGAAACACGACGGCGTCGTAGGAGTCGTTTTCGACCGGTTCACCGGCATGTTCGATCACGATCAGTTGCATGTCATACGTCGCTCGGTGGATGAAGCGCTCGCGTGGAAACCGGTTCGTTCAGGATGACGACGCATGTCTGCGGCGCGCGAACTCGAACGCGGGCCCCCAGACCGGATGCCCCTTCTCGGCGGCGGACAGGTCGAAGCGCGGGTTGAGGTCGAGAATCTTCGAGAACTCGGCGCGGCACTGCATGACGCGGTTCGTCACGCAATAACTGAACGCGAGGAGCTTGTGCGCGGCAACCTGTGTGTCGGTGTCGGCGCCGTCGATCTCCTTCGCGCGGCTCAGCAGCGCGATCGTGCGCCCGTAGTCGCCGGCGGCGTACGCGGCGCGCGCGCTGTCGACCGTCGCATGCGCGGCCGACCGGGTCGGGGACGTGCTGCACCCGCCGACCCCCAGCAACAAGGCGCCGAGGAAAATAACGAGCAATGAACGGCCTTTCATTTTTGAAATGAAAATTCGGCGTAATTGGAAGGTGGCGCACAAGCGCTGTTGGATTCTAGTGCCAATCATCGGCATCGATGCCGCTGTTACGTTTTGTTTCAACTGGACGATCCGATTCCATTTTAATCTGAAAATAGACTACGAATTTCATCACTTGTTAATCTGGGAAAGCGACCTATAGTTCGCTGTGTTTTTCGGATTCGTCAGTTGTTTTGTCAGCGCTCGGCAATGCACAAAAAACCGGACCGTCCGTTCGGGCGGCACGAACAGCCTGGCACACCATCAGCGTCGCGAGCATCCCTTGCCCGGCGGCCGGCTGGCTTGCGCCCCACGCCCATCCGACAGGTGTCCATGCAATAGAACCGGGCCGCCACGGCGAACCGGCCGGGTAAGTTTTTTCGATTAATAACCAATATCGATTCAATTGCCTTTCATCTCGATAATTCAACTTTCATAAACCCAGGATGATTTGCCCCGGTTTTATAGATAAAAATTTTCCGGAAAAAATTTCAGCGGAAGGATATGCCAACCACACAATTACCGGTCAATTAATTGTCCCTTTTTTAATCCGATCAACCGGTTTCGAACTCGGAAACGGGCGGATGGCTATTGGGTGGCGAGGGTGGAATATGCAATGGCGGCCGAGCAGTTTCATCGTATGGGGATGCGTATTGCTGTTTCCGGGGTGCGGCGCGACGGAGCACGCGGCCGCGGTGCCGTATGCGATCACGGTCGACGTTGCGCCGGACGTCAACCCTGACATGAATCGCAAGCCTTCGCCGATCGTGCTGAAGGTGTTCCAGCTTCGCGCGGCGTCGGCGTTCGACAGCGCGGATTTCTTCTCGCTGCAGGACAAGCCCGGGAACGTGCTCGGCGCGGATCTGCTCGGCACCGACCGCGTGATCCTGCGGCCGGGCGAATCGCGCACGCTGCACTATCGCGGCAACGTCGAGGCCGGCGCGATCGGCGTCGTCGCCGAATACCGGATGCTCGAAAAGAACCGCTGGCGGCTGACGGTGCCGCTGCCGCGCGCGAAGCAGCTCAACCTCTACAAGTTCTGGCAGACGTTGCCGGGCGAGCTGAAGCTGTCGATCGCGGTCCGGAACGGCGGCATCGCACTGAACGACGCGCAGGGGCGCCCATGACCGAACCGACGATGTCCGCGACGCCGGTCGCGGCCCTCCGCCAGCGCGTGGTGTGGACCGAGGGGATGTTCCTGCGGCCGCAGCATTTCCAGCAGCTCGAACGGCACTGGGAACGCTACGTCGCGCTGCGCTGCCTGCCGCTGCAGGGGTTCTACTGGGGCTTCGATGCGCTGGAAATCGATCGCGAGCAGCTCGCGCTCGGCAAGGTCGCGCTGCGCGCCGCGTCGGGCGTGATGCGCGACGGGACGCCGTTCGACCTGTCGCATCCGGACGATCTTCCCGAACCGCTCGACGTACCGGCCGACGCGAAGGATCAGCTCGTCGTGCTCGCGCTGCCGCTGTGGCGCGGCGGCGGCGAGGAGGTGTCGTTCGGTGCAGGCGCAGGCGTAGGAGCACGCGCCGGAAACGTCGCGAACAACGCGAACGGCGGCAATGGCGCAAACGGCAACGCCGACGTCGCACGCTACGTCGTGCGCGAATACGAAGTGGCCGACGCGAACGCGGTCGCGCTCGGCCCCGCGCTGCTGCAGACGGGGCGCCTGAACGTGCGGCTGATGCTCGAAGCCGAGCTGACCGGCGACTGGCATGCGCTCGGCGTCGCACGGATCGTCGAGCGGCGCACCGACGCGCGGCTGCTCGTCGACGAAGGCTACATTCCGCCGCGGCTCGTCGCACAGCGCGATGCGGTGTTGCTGGCGTATGCGCGCGAGTTGCACGGGCTGCTCACGCAACGCAGCGAGGCGCTCGCGGAACGGCTGTCGGAGCCGGGGCGCGGCGGCGTGTCGGAAGTCGCGGACTTCCTGCTGCTGCAACTCGTGAATCGTTATCTCGCGCTGACCTGGCATGCGCAGCAGCACGTGTCGACGCATCCGGAAGCGCTTTTCTGCGACTGGCTGAAGCTCGCATGCGACCTGAGCACGTTCACGGCCGCCGGCCGGCGGCCGCAGTCGCTCGCGGTCTACGTGCACGACGACCTGCGCACGAGCTTCGCGGAACTGATGACGGAACTGCGCCGGTCGCTGTCGACGGTGCTCGAACAGAACGCAATCCAGATCGAGCTGCGCGACGCGGGCAACGGCATCCGCGTCGCGACGCTGGCCGATCCGGCGCTGCGCGACAAGGCCGGCTTCGTACTCGCGGTGCGCGCGGACGTGCCGGCCGACAGCCTGCGCGCGCGCTTTCCCGCGCAGGCGAAGCTCGGGCCGGTCGAGCGGATCCGCGATCTGGTGCAGTTGCAACTGCCGGGCATCACGATGCGCCAGTTGCCGGTCGCGCCGCGGCAGATCCCGTATCACGCGGGTCATACGTACTTCGAGATCGACAAGGGCAGCGACCTGTGGAAGCAACTGGCGCGCTCCGGCGGTCTCGCATTTCATTTCGCCGGCGAATTCCCTGGGCTCTCGATGGAGTTCTGGGCGATCCGCGGGTGAGGGCGGGCATCGCGATGAATAGTTCCTCCGATTCGATCGCCACCGGCGCAGGCGCGGGCGGCTTTGTGCCGCCGAATCCGGGCGGCATGCATCCGGCCGCCGCATCCGGTACCTCCGGCGCGACCGGGCCGACGGCCACGCAGCCGCGGCCCGGCCGCTGGGCCGCGAGCGGCACGAACCCGCTCGTCGCGGCCGCGAACCCGTTGCTCAACCTGGTGCCGCAGATCCGCTCGACCGTCCATCATCCGAATCCGGCGTGGCTGCGCGAGCATCTCGTCGTCGAGATCCGGCAGTTCGAGGCGCGCGCGCAGGAAGCCGGCGTGCCGTCCGAGGCGATCATCGGCGCGCGCTACTGCCTGTGCACGGCGCTCGATGAAGCGGCCGCGCTGACGCCGTGGGGCGGCAGCGTATGGTCGTCGCACAGCCTGCTCGTGTCGTTCCACAACGAGACGTGGGGCGGCGAGAAGTTCTTCCACCTGCTCGAACGCCTGTCGCAGCAGCCGCGCCAGCATCTCGACCTGCTCGAGTTGCTGTATTTCTGTCTCGCGCTCGGTTTCGAGGGCCGCTATCGCGTGCTCGACAACGGCCACGCGCAGCTCGATGCGCTGCGCCGCCAGCTCGCGCAGACGATCCGCTCCGTGCGCGGCGAATTCGATCCCGCGCTGTCGCCGCACTGGCGCGACGTCGTCACGCGCGACGTCGCGCGCCGCTTCACCGTGCCGCTGTGGGTGTGCGTGGCGCTCGCGCTGCTGATCGGCTTCGGCGTGTTCGTCGGGCTGCGCATCGCGCTTGCCGGGCATTCGGATCGACTGTTCGCGTCGATCGACGCGCTGCACGTGCCGAAGCTGCAGCCCGCGCAGGCGCCGCCGCGCCCGGCGCCTGCGCCGCGCATCGCGAAGTTCCTGGCACCCGAGATCGCGGCCGGCCTAGTGTCGGTGCGCGACGACGCCGATCGCAGCGTGATCGTGCTGCGCGGCGACGGGCTGTTCAAGTCCGGTTCGACCTCGGTGATCGACCGCTACGTGCCGGTGCTCGCGCGCGTCGCCGACGCGCTGAACAAGGTGCCCGGCAACGTGCGCGCGACCGGCTATACCGACGACACGCCCGTGCATACCGCGCGCTTCGCGTCGAACTGGGACCTGTCGCGCGAACGCGCCGAAGCCGTGCGCAGCATGATCGCCGCGCGGCTCGACCATCCGGAGCGGCTCGCGGCGGAAGGGCGCGGCACGCTCGATCCGGTCGCGCCGAACGATTCGCCCGCGAACCGCGCGCTGAACCGGCGCGTCGAGATCACGCTGCTGCCGGCGCCCGGCAGCGCCGCCGTTGGCGCGACGCAGGGGGCCAACTGACATGAACCAGGCTGTCGCGCGTTTCGTCCGGCCGTTGCCGTCGCGGGAGATCTGGACCTTCGCCGGTCTCGTCGTGCTCGCGTGCTTCGTGTGGCTCGCGGGCCCGCTGTTCGCGTTCGCCGAGATCCGGCCGCTCGAAAGCGGTTGGGCGCGCGGGCTGACGATCGCGGTGCTGTTCGCCGCGTGGGGCGCGCGCGTCGCGTGGCGAAGCTGGCGCGCGGGCCGCCTCAATGCGCAGTTGCTGAACCAGTTGCGCGAGGCCGCGCCGGGGCCGGCCACCGCCGACGATCCGGCGAAGGCGCAGCTCGACGAGTTGCGCAGCCGTTTCGACGAAGCCGCGACGCTGCTGAAGAAGGTCCGCTTCGGGCAGGCCGATGCGGTGCGCAAGGGCCTGCCGCGCTGGTTCGACCGGATGTCGCGCCAGTATCTGTATCAATTGCCGTGGTACGTGTTCATCGGCGCGCCGGGCTCGGGCAAGACGACCGCGCTCGTGAATTCCGGGCTCAGCTTTCCGCTCGCCGAGCAGTTCGGCCGCGCGGCGATTCGCGGCGTGGGCGGCACGCGGCACTGCGACTGGTGGTTCACGAACGACGCGGTGCTGATCGACACGGCCGGCCGCTACACGACGCACGAAGGCAACCGCGCGCTCGACGAAGCCGAATGGAAAGGCTTCGTCGACCTGCTGAAGAAATACCGCACGCGCCAGCCGCTGAACGGCGCGATGCTGACGATCAGCGTGGCCGACCTGCTCGGCGCGTCGGAAGCCGAACGTACGCAGCACGCGATGGTGCTGCGCAAGCGGCTGCTCGAACTGCGCGCGCAGCTCGGCATCCGGTTTCCCGTGTACCTGCTCGTGACGAAGGCCGACCTGCTCGCGGGCTTCGCCGAGTATTTCGGCGGCTACGGCCGCGCGGAATGCGCGCAGGTGTGGGGCTTCACGTTCCCGCTCGCGCAGAGCGAGGCGCCCGGCTTCGACCTGCGCGCGGCATTCGACCGCGAATACCGGCTGCTGCACCAGCGGCTGAACGACGGTCTGCCCGAACTGCTCGCCGCGCAGACCGATGCACGCCAGCGCGAGATGACCTACCTGCTGCCGCAGCAGATCGCCGACCTGCAGGACATGCTCGGCCAGTTCGTCGCCGAGGTGTTTTCCGTATCGAGCTTCGAGCCGATGCCGATGCTGCGCGGCGTCTACCTGACGAGCGGCACGCAGGAGGGCACCGCGTTCGATCGCGTGATGAGCGGCATCAAGCGCTTCCTGAAGATCGAGGGCGTGCCGCCGGTCGCGCAGGTCGGCTCGACCGGGCGCAGCTTCTTCCTGAAGTCGCTGCTGCAGGAGCACATCTTCCGCGAAGCCGCGCTCGCCGGCAGCGACCTGCGCTGGCATCAGAAGCGGCGCGTGCTGCGGATCGCCGGCTACGCGCTGCTCGCGCTCGCATGCGTGGCCGTTCTGGCCGCGTGGCTGCGCAGCTATTCGAACAATCGCGCGTATCTGGACCAGATCGCCGCCCGCGTGCCGGCCGTCGATTCACGGATCGCCGGCGCGAAGTTCTCCGACGCGGCCGACATCGCGCGGCTGCTGCCCGTGCTCGATGCGCTCGGCGGACTCGCGAATGCGGGCGGCGTCGACCTGCAGCATCCGCCGCTCGCATATCGGTGGGGGCTGTTCCAGGGCGAGAAGATCGACGAGGCCGTCGATGCCGTGTACCGGCGCGCGCTCGACGACGTGCTGCTGCCGATCGCCGCGAGCCGGATGGAGGCCGCGCTGCGCGACGCGCGGCCCGACGAAACCGACTACGCGTATGCGGCGCTGAAGGCGTACCTGATGCTGTACGACAGCGCGCACTACGACCCCGCGTTCGTGCAGGCCGTCGTCGATCTGGAGATGGAGCGCTCGCTGCCGCCCGATTTCTCGCCGGCCGAACGTTCCGCGCTGCGCGCGCATCTCGCCGCGCTGTTCGGCAACCGCGTCGCGGTATCGCCGTATCCGATGAACGAGCGGCTCGTGGCCGACGTGCGCGACCGGCTGCGGCAGGTGCCGTTCTCGCAGCGGCTGTACCGGCAGCTCACGCGCACGCTGCGCCCGGCGACGTCCGCGTTCGACTTCAGCGTCGCGCGCGCGGTCGGTCCCGACGCGACGCTGGTGTTCCGGCGCCAGGGCGGCAAGCCGCTGTCGGAAAGCGTGCCGGGCCTCTATACGCGCAACGGCTATCGCAACGTGTTCGCGCCGCGCCTGGCCGGCGAAGTCGAAGCGTACGGGCGCGAGGAAGTGTGGGTGCTGAACCTCGGATTGTCGGAGATCCCCGGGCCGAACGACGCGGCCGCGTGGGCGCGCGACATCCGCCAGCTCTACCTGAACGACTACCTGAAGATCTGGGACGACTATCTCGCGGACATCAAGCTGCAACGCACGGCGACGCTCGCGCAGAGCATCCAGGTGGCGCGCGCGCTGTCGTCGGCCGATTCGCCGCTTACGCGGCTGATGGTCGCGCTCGCGCGCGACACGGCGCTCGGCGATGCGCCGGGTGGGGCGCGCAATCTCGCTGCGCGTGCGCAGGACAAGGTCGACGAGGCGCGCAGTTCGCTGTCGCAGATCTTCGCGGGCCAGGCCAGCGACGCGAATCCGTCCGCGACGGCGCCCGCGAGCCCCGAGCAGATCGTCGACAGCCACTTCGCCGGCTTGCGCGCGTTCGCGCCGGGCAGCGGCGACCAGGCGCAGGGATTCGACGCGGTGCTGAAGTCGATCGACGCGCTGTACACGTACCTGACGGCCACCGACGACGCGCTGCGCAGCGGCGCGCAACCGCCGCCGTCCGACGCGCCCGCGCGGCTGCGCGCGCAGGCCGGCCGCCTGCCGACGCCGTTCCGCGAAGTGCTCGACGACCTGTCGAACGTCGCGAACGGCAGCGTCGCGACCGTCGAGCAGCGCAGCGTCGCGCTGCGGGCCGGCGCGAATGTCGGCGACTTCTGCCGGCAGGCGATCGCGGGCCGCTATCCGTTCGCGCGCGGATCGTCGCGCGACGTCGCGCCGGCGGATTTCGCGCAGATGTTCGCGCCGGGCGGGCTGATGGACGATTTCTTCCAGAAGAACCTGCAGTCGATCGTCGATACGACGTCGCACCCATGGCGCTTCGCGAACCGCAATGCGGACGCCGATCCGGCGGCGGCCGCGATGCTCGCGTCGTTCGAGAAGGCCGCGGTGATCCGCGACGCGTATTTCGGCGGCGGGGCGCGCACCGCGCAGTTGAAGGTGCAGATCCAGCCGCTCGAAATGGACCCGTCGATCACGGAGATGGTGCTCGACGTCGACGGGCAGATCGTCCGCTACGCGCACGGCCCGCTCGTGCAGAGCGCGGTGGACTGGCCGGGCCCGCGCGGCAGCAACCAGGTGCGGCTGCAGGTGTCGGCGCAGGCCGGCGCGGCCGACGGTTTCACGACCGGCGGGCCGTGGGCGCTGCACCGGCTGTTCGACCGCGCGGCGGTATCGGCCGGGCACGGCTCGGACCAGATGATTGCGCGCTTCACGGTCGACGGCAAACCGATCGTGCTGCAGGTGAATGCGGGCAGCGTCCGCAACCCGTTCAGGCTGGCCCAGATGGAGTCCTTTACATGCCCTCCGAAGCAATGAGCCCCACACCGCCGCTCACGAGCACGGCCGGCGACGCGCCGGCCTGGTACGGGAAGATTCCCGGCGCCGGCGACTTCGTGAACAGCCGGCTGCCGCATGCGCTCGCGCTCTGGTGGGAACGCTGGCTCCAGCAGGGGATGGCCGCGATGCGCCAGCGCGGCGCGGACGAGATCGAGCGCCATTACACGGTCGCGCCGGTCTGGAATTTCCTGATCCCGACGGGCGCCGGCGCGTCGTGCGTGCAGCCGGGCTGCCTCGCGCCTAGCTGCGACCGTGTGGGGCGCTACTACCCGGTGATCGTCACGCTGCCGATGCGCGCGGCCGATTACTGGAACGGGCTGCCGGACGCCGCCGACGCGTTCTACTGGCAGGTCGGCCATGCGCTGCTCGACGCGATCCGCCATGCGCGCGCGCCGGGCGATCTCGAACGGACGCTGGAACGCGTGCGGCTCGTGCCGGGCGGCGGCAGGTACGCGGAACGCGTCGACGGCATGCCGGCCGCGCTGCCGGAGCAGCCGGCGCCGGCCGCGTGGCCGGGGCTGTCCGGCTATTTCGATCCGCACGGCGGCACCAGCTTCTGGTGGACCAACCGCGCCGACGGATCGCCGCTGCGCACGCATGCGCATACGGGCACGCCCGACAACGCGCTGTTCCTGACGCTGTTCGGCGGCGGTCAGCAGCCCGGCTGAAGCGCGGCGGGCAGAAGACACACGGTTTCATGAGGTGGACATGAAGGACGCTGGATCGAGAGACAACGAGTACGACACGGCGACACGCGGCGACGCATCCGAATTCACGGTGCGGCCGCTGCCGCTCGGCCATCGCCTCGGTGAACTGCAGCTCGACGAGGTGCTGGGGATCGGCGGTTTCGGGATCGTCTATCGCGCGTTCGACCGCACGTTGCGGCGCGCGGTCGCGATCAAGGAGTACATGCCGTCGATGCTCGCGACGCGCGGCGGCGACTACACGGTGTCGCTGCGTTCCGAGCGGTTCGCGCAGGCGTTCGACGCGGGGCGCGGCGCGTTCCTCAACGAGGCGCGCCTGCTCGCGCAATTCGATCATCCGGGGCTCGTCAAGGTCCTGCACTTCTGGGAAAGCCACGGCACCGCGTACATGGTGATGCCGTTCTACGAGGGGCGCACGCTCAAGCAGCTGCTCGACGGCGGCATGCGGATCAGCGAGACGCAACTGCGCAACATCGTCGGCGCGCTGCTCGGCGCGCTCGACACGCTGCATCGCGCGCAATGCTTCCATCGCGACGTGGCGCTCGACAACGTGCTGATCCGCCCGAACGGCAGCGCGATCCTGCTCGACTTCGGCGCGGCGCGCAAACGGATCGGCGATCTCGTCGACGACGGCGCGATGATGATCAAGCCCGGTTACGCGCCGATCGAGCAGTACACCGACGATCCCGCGTTCAGCCAGGGGCCGTGGACCGATCTCTATGCGCTCGGCGCGGTGATGCACACGATGATTACCGGCGAACTGCCGCCCGCGGCCGTCGTGCGCAGCATCAAGGACACGTACCGGCCGCTCGCGTCACGCGAGTTGCCGGCCGGCGAGGTGTACAGCCCGGCGTTTCTCGCGGCCGTCGATCATGCGCTGCAGCTGCGGATTCCGGATCGGCCGGAATCGGTCGCGGCGTTCGCGGCGGAACTCGGGTTGCGGGACTTCGACCGGACGGGCGCCGGGTATGGCGCGGCGGTCGTGCCGCCGGTGGGGGACGCGGGCAGCGGCGGGGAAGGGAAGACGGAGGCTTCGGTGGGTTCCGCTGCGGCGGGCATCGCGTCGGCTGCTGCTGGTGCTGCTGCGATTGGCGCGGGCGGGACGGCTTCGGGCAAGACTGTGTCGGATGTGCAGTCGTCGACGCCTGAGCGTCAGGACGGTATGTCGACACCGACGGACACCGCATCTGCTTCATCTGCCGTGTTCGGCGCCAAGCCGGGGGTGGGTGCGCCTTCAACGTCGAAGACCGCTGCGCAGGGTGCCGCGATTGCGGCAACGGGCGCGCTGGCATCGTCGGCCTCGCATGCTTCGCAGCCCGCAGCGAAGCCGGTCGAATCCGGTGCGCCGAACGGAAACGCCGAGCGTGCAACTGAGCCAGCCCCTGCCAGAACCGATACGCACCACGAAGCAGATACGCGATCCACACGTGCCGACGCAGACATCGGCAAGCGCAGCGCAGCGGATTCCGGGAACACGAACGGGAACGCGTATGCGACTGCCGGCGCCGACGATACGACCGCACCGCATTCCGCCGCATCGGCATCGAGCCGGGCATCCGCGCCGTCCGGCACCCAACGCAGCCACTTACTCGCAGGATCGCGCCGCCGCATACCGGCCTACGTCGGTGGCGCGCTCGTCGCGCTGATCGCCGTCGGCCTCGCCGCGACCTATCTGTCGCGTCCCGCGCGCGTTGCCGACGAGGCCGCACCGGGCGCGAGCCAGCCGCAGGCCGGCACGTCGTCGCCCGCCAGCACGCCGGACACCACGCTGGCCCAGCGCGGACCGACGCCGATCGTCGTGCCGCCGTCGAGCCTGCCGGCCGGATCGTCGGCTCAGGTCCCGCCGCCGCCCGTTGCCGCCGCGCCGGCCAGCACATCGGCCGTAGACGCCGCCGCAACCACACCGCAGGTCGCGACCACCGTCACGAACCCGGCCCCGTCGCAATCCGGATCCAGTTCGACCATCGCGCCCGCCGGCAGCCTCGACACGTCGGAGCGCGTCGTCAGCGTGCCGCCGTCGGCAGCGGCCGCATCACCGGCGACGACGCAGGCCCCGGCGCCGAAGCCGCCGTCGGAAACCGATGCGGCCGTCGCCGCCGTGAACGTGCTGCCTGCCGAACAGCGTCCGCCGAAGACGCAGGAAACCGTCCAGGTGCGCTTCAACGTGCGGCCGTGGGGCGACGTGTACGTGAACGGCGCGCGGCGCGGCGCGAGCCCGCCGCTGCGCTCCGTGTCGCTGACGCCGGGCGTCTACCAGATCGAGATCCGCAACGGCTCGCTGCCGCCGTTGCACCGCACCGTTGCGGTCGATTTCGGCAGCAAACCGATCAATATCGACTATGCATTCGAATGACATCAGCCAGGCGGCGCTGGCCGCCGTCGCGCTTTCCCCGGGGCCGCCCGGCGTATCGTGGGCGACGCCGCGCGCCGACCTGATCGGCCGGCTGCTCGCGGACGTCGCGCCCGATGCGCCGTGCGGCGCGAATCTCGAATACGACGCCGAGTTCCTGCAGTTGCAGGAGCGCGCGACGCCGCGCGCCGAGCAGCAGTACGGCGACACCGTGATCCCGGCCGAGGCGCCCGACTGGGGCGCGGTCGAGCGGCTGGCGCTTGCGCTGTCCGCACGCACGAAGGACCTGCGCGTCATTGCGCACCTCGCGCGCAGCTGGATCGAGCAACACGGCGTGCCCGGCTATGCGGACGCGCTCGCGGTCGTCGCGAACCTGCTCGAGCGCCGGTGGGACGACCTGCATCCAAGGCTCGACGCCGACGACGAACCGGACCCGACACCGCGGATGAACGCGCTCGCCGACTTGGCCGGCGCGCACGACTGCGCACGCGCGGCACGCCGCCAGCCGCTGTTCGACGGCGGCCCGAGCGTGCGCGATGCCGAACGGCTGCTCGACGGCCGCGACGAAGCCGGCGGCCGCGCAAGCCTGATTGCCGCGCTGTCGGCCGTGCGTGGCGATGGCACGACGCCACTCGACGCTGCGCGCGCCGCGTTGCAAGCGCTGGACACGATCCGCGCGTGCGTGATCAACAAGCTCGGCCGCGAGTGGGCACCCGATGCGGGCGATGCGGAGAAGGCGTTGCAGCGGATCGCGCGCGAAGTGCCGGTGCCCGAATCGCAGCCAGGCGCGTCGGACGGAGCGAACTTCACGCCGCAGGCCGCATCCGGTGACGCATCGCAGGCCGGCACCGTGCCGGCCGCGCCCGCTGCGATGCCGAACGCGCATGCATGGCGCGATGCCGAGCTAACGAGCCGCGACGACGTACGGCTCGGCCTCGACAAGATGTGCCGCTATTTCGAGCTGCACGAGCCGAGCCATCCGGCGCCGCTGCTGCTGCGGCGCGCGCAGCGGCTGCTCGCGCTCGACTTCTACGAAATCATCCGCGATCTCGCGCCGGAGAGCCTGCCGAAGCTGGACCTGCTGAGCGGCGAGCGAAGCGAATGAACCGAACGAGGGAAGCCGCCACGCGGGCGGCGGCAACGTACCGCGCAACCTGATCGACGTGAAGGAGTGGACGATGACTGACAGAACCAAGGCAGCGGGCAGCGGACAGAAGTTCATCGCGCGCAATCGGGCACCGCGCGTGCAGATCGAGTACGACGTCGAAACCTACGGCGCCGAGCGCAAGGTGCAGCTGCCGTTCGTGATGGGCGTGATTTCGGACCTGGCGGGCAAGCGCGCCGAGCCGCTGCCGGATCTGCCGGAGCGCAAGTTCCTCGAGATCGACGTCGACAACTTCGACGAGCGGATGAAGTCGGTCGCGCCGCGCGTCGCGTTCCAGGTGCCGAACACGCTGACGGGCGAAGGGATGCTCAACGTCGACATGACGTTCGAGCAGATCGACGATTTCTCGCCGGCCGCGATCGCGCGCAACGTCGACGCGCTGCGCCGGCTACTGGAAGCGCGCACCGAGCTGTCGAACCTGCTGTCGTACATGGACGGCAAGCACGGTGCCGAACAGTTGATCGAGCGCGCGATCAACGATCCCGACCTGCTGAAGACGCTCGTGCGCAATCCGCACGAATCCGCGCAGCGCGGCGATGCGACCCAACCGGAGGCCCGCGATGAATGACCCCGTCCAAACCCGCGCCGACACGCGCGACGCCGCGCAGCCGGCCGTCGCGCACGACGAGTTCGCCGCGCTGCTGCAAAAGGAATTCAAGCCGAAGACGGCCGAGGCGCGCGAATCGGTGGAGCGCGCGGTGCGCACGCTCGCGCAGCAGGCGCTCGAACATACGGTCGGCATGACGACCGACGCGTACGGCAGCGTGAAGCAGATCATCGCGGAGATCGACCGGAAGCTGTCCGACCAGATCAACCAGATCCTGCATCACGAGGAGTTCCAGACGCTCGAAGGCGCGTGGCGCGGCCTGCATTACCTCGTCACGCATACCGAGACCGACGAGCTGCTGAAGATCAAGGCGCTGCCGGCATCACGCAACGAGGTCGCGCGGATGCTGAAGCGCTACAAGGGTGTCGCGTGGGATCAAAGCCCGCTGTTCCGCAAGATCTACGAGGAGGAATACGGGCAGTTCGGCGGCGAGCCGTTCGGCTGCCTGGTCGGCGATTTCCATTTCAACCACAGCCCGCCCGACGTCGAGATGCTCGGCGAGCTGTCGAAGATCGCGGCGGCCGCGCACGCGCCGTTCATCGCCGGCGCGTCGCCGGAGCTGATGCAGATGGATTCGTGGCAGGAGCTGTCGAACCCGCGCGACCTGACGAAGATCTTCCAGAACACCGAATACGCGGCGTGGCGCAGCCTGCGGCAGTCGGAAGATTCGCGCTACGTCGGCCTCGCGATGCCGCGGTTTCTCGCGCGGCTGCCGTACGGCGCGCGCACCAATCCGGTCGACGAATTCGACTTCGAGGAAGATACGGACGCCGCGAACCACGCCCGCTACACGTGGGCAAACTCGGCATACGCGATGGCCGCGAACATCAACCGCTCGTTCAAGCAGTACGGCTGGTGCTCGTCGATCCGCGGCGTCGAATCGGGCGGGGCGGTCGAAGGGTTGCCGAGCCATACGTTCCCGACCGACGACGGCGGCGTCGACCAGAAGTGCCCGACCGAAATCGCGATCAGCGACCGCCGCGAGGCCGAGCTCGCGAAGAACGGCTTCATGCCGTTCGTACACCGGAAGAACTCGGATTTCGCGGCGTTCATCGGCGCGCAGTCGCTGTACCAGCCGGCCGAATACCACGATCCCGACGCGACCGCAAACGCACGGCTGTCCGGCCGCCTGCCGTACCTGTTCGCGTGCTGCCGCTTCGCGCACTACCTGAAGTGCATCGTGCGCGACAAGATCGGCTCGTTCCGCGAGCGCGACGACATGGAGCGCTGGCTGAACGACTGGATCATGAACTACGTCGACGGCGACCCCGTGAACTCGTCGCAGGAAACCAAGGCGCGCAAGCCGCTCGCGGCCGCGCAGGTGGTCGTCGACGAGGTCGAGGACAACCCCGGCTACTACACGTCGAAATTCTTCCTGCGGCCGCACTACCAGCTCGAAGGGCTCACCGTGTCGCTGCGGCTGATCTCGCGGCTGCCGACCGCGAAGGCGGCGAACGAATGAGCTGAAAAACGAGCGGAAAGCGGCATTCAACACGGCATTCAACCTGACCTCGAACCGAAACGGAGACGGCAATGGGCGTGGCAATGTTTATGAAGGTGGACGGCGTGACCGGCGAATCGGCGGACGCGCAGCACAAGGGCTGGACCGACATCCAGTCGTTTACGTGGGGCGCGAGCCAGCCGGGCGCGATGGCGAGCGGCAGCGGCGGCAATGCAGGCAAGGCGAGCTTCAACGATCTTGTCGTCGCCGCGTACATGGACAAGGGCGCACCCGCGATCATCAAGAACTGCGCGAACGGCAAGCACCTTTCGTCGGTCGAGATTTCCGCGTGCAAGACGGGCGGCACGCAGGTCGAGTTCATGCGCGTGACGCTGCAGGAGGTGCTCGTCACGTCCGCGCAGGTGGCGGGCGTCGATCCGGGCGACGTCGCGGACCGGCTGATGATGCATTACGGCTTCCAGGCCGCGAAGGTGAAGAAGCAGTACTGGCAGCAGAACGACAACGGCGGCAAGGGCGCCGAAGTGACGGTCGGCTGGAACATCAAGGAAAACACCGAGATGTGACGGGCCGGACAGGCACGGAGACGACGATGGACGACCCGCGAACCCGCGACGGACGCGAGGCCCGGGAAGGCAGCCTGCGCGACCGGCTGCAGCCCGCCTTGCTCGACCGCCTCACCGACGATGCGCCGCAGCGCGCGGCCGAAGCGCCCGGCACGCAATGGATCGGCACCGAGCGGCTGCGCGCGGCCGTGCTGCGCGATCTCGCGTGGTTGCTCAACACGCGCAACGCCGAGGACGGTTTCGTCGACTGGTCGGCGTTCGCGCACGCGCAGGCGTCGGTGCTGAACTACGGGATGCGGCCGCTCGTCGGCAAGCCGATGTC
Organism: Burkholderia sp. LFS061; assembly: GCF_047978125.1. NCBI lineage: Bacteria > Pseudomonadati > Pseudomonadota > Betaproteobacteria > Burkholderiales > Burkholderiaceae > Burkholderia > Burkholderia sp. LFS061. The sequence continues at coordinate 307,079 of NZ_JBFPFS010000002.1, forward strand.
GGGCGTCGAGCGGATGTCGGTCGAGGCGTCGATCCGCGACGCGATCGTTCGCTTCGAGCCGCGCATCGCGCCCGACAGCGTCGAGGTGCGCAGCGTGATCGACGCGCCGGGCGGCCGGGCCGGCGAACGGCGCCACAACGTGCTGCTGTTCGAGATCCGCGGCACGCTGTGGTCGATCCCGCATCCGCTCGAATTCGTGCTGCGCTCCGACCTCGATCTGGAAACGGGCGCGATGTCGCTGCAATCCGTGGCGGGGGCCTGACGCAATGGATACGCGCCTGCTCGACTACTACAACCGCGAACTCGCGTATCTGCGCGAGCTCGGCGGCGAATTCGCGCAGCAGTTCCCGAAGGCGGCCGCGCGGCTGCGGCTGCATGAATCGGGGCCGCCCGACCCGTACGTCGAACGGCTGCTCGAGGGTTTCAGCTTCCTCACCGCGCGCGTGCAGCTGAAGATGGACGCCGAATTCCCGCGCTTCACGCAGGCGCTGCTCGATGCCGTGTATCCCGGTTACATCTCGCCGTTACCGTCGATGGCGATCGTCCGGTTCGCGCCGCTGATGAACGAAGGCAGCCTTGCGCAGGGCTGGCGGCTGCCGGCCGGCACCGCGCTGCGCGCGCGACCGGCGGCGTCCGAGCAGACCGCGTGCGAATTCCGTACCGCGCACGACCTGACACTGTGGCCGCTCGAACTGACCGATGCGACCGTCACCGGCGCGCCGTCGTGGCTGCCGCGCGGCGCCGTCGCGGCGCGACAGGACGTGCGCGCCGCGCTGCGCATCCGGCTGAAGGCGCGCGGCGGCGCCAAACTATCGCAGTTGCCGCTCGACCGGCTGACGTTCCATCTTGCGGGCCCCGAGCGCGACGCGCTGCACCTGCTCGAACTGATCGCCGCGCATGCGCTCGGCGTCGTGTGTCACGATCCGGCGCAGCCGCCGCGCTGGCTGCATACGCTCGACGCCGACGCGATCGTCCACGAGGGTTTCGATCCGGCGCAGGCGATCCTGCCGGACGACGGCCGCAGCTTCCACGGCTACCGGCTGCTGCGCGAGTACTTCGCGTTTCCGGCGCGCTTCCTGTTCTTCGGCATCGGCGGGCTGCGTGCCGCGCTGGCACGCGCGACCGGCGACGAGTGCGAGCTGACCGTGCTGTTCGATCGCCACGACGCGGCGCTCGAAGCGGCCGTCGATGCGCGCCACCTCGCGCTGAACTGCACGCCGGCCGTGAACCTGTTCCCGCGCCGCGCCGATCGGATTCCGCTGCAGCCTGGCGCGCGCGAGCATCATGTCGTCGTCGACCGCAGCCGGCCGCTCGACTACGAGGTCTATGCGGTGCAGCGGCTCGCAAGCGAGCAGCGCGACGACGGCCAGTCGCGCGAATTCCGGCCGTTTCACGCATCGTTCGCCGGCGACGACGGCAATTACGGCGCGTACTACACGGTGCGGCGCGAGCCGCGGCTCGTGTCCGCGCAGGCACGCGCGAACGGCACGCGCACCGGCTACGTCGGCAGCGAGACCTACGTGTCGCTGGTCGACAGCCAGTGCGCGCCTTACGACGAAACGATGCGCTACCTGGCGGCCGATACGCTGTGCACGAACCGCGATCTCGTGCTGCTGCAGCCGCCCGGCGACGCGAACACGTTCACGCTGCGCGTGTCGGCCCCGGTCGAGCGCATCGTCGCGATCCGCGGCCCGTCGCGGCCGCGTCCGCCGATCGCCGATGCGCAAACCGCGTGGCGGTTGATCCGCCATCTCGGGCTCGCGCGCCACACGCTGACCGATCTCGACGACGACGAAGGCGCGCATGCGCTGCGCGAACTGCTCGGCCTGCATGCCGATCCGGCCGATGCCGCGATGCGCCGGCAGATCGACGGCGTGCAGCGCGTCGCGTTCTCGCCGGTGTTCCGCCGGCTGCCGGCGCTCGGGCCGCTGATGTTCGGGCGCGGCGTGCAGGTCGACGTGACCGTCGACGACCATGCATTCTCCGGCGACAGCCCGTTCCTGCTCGGCGCGGTGCTCGAACAGTTCTTCGCGCGCCATGTGTCGATCAACGCGTTCGCCGAATGCGTGCTGACCAGCGCGCAGCGCGGCACGCTCGCACGCTGGCCCGCGCGCATCGGCAGGCGGCCTGCGATATGAAACGCGATACGTCGCCCGGCACTCGGCCGGCCGCCGAAGCCGCACGCCGCGACGCGTGGTGGACACGGCTGCGGGCCGCGCCGCACGGCTACGACCTGTTCCAGGCGCTGCGCTGGCTCGACGCGCTGTCGCCCGGCCGCGCGCCGCTCGGCCATGCCGCGCGACCGCGCGACGAGCCGGTGCGGCTCGGGCAGCAGCCGTCGCTCGCATTCGCGGCGTCGATGCTGGCCGGCGTGCACGAGAACGGCACCGCGCCGCCGCGTATCGCGATCCACGGTTTCGGGTTGTTCGGGCCGAACGGGCCGCTGCCGACGCACCTGACCGAATACGCGCACGAGCGCGCGGCCCAGCACGACGACCCGACGTTCGCCGCGTTCGCGGACCTGTTCCATCACCGGCTGATCCTGCTGTTCTACCGCGCGTGGGCCGACGCGCAGCCGACGGTGAGCCTCGATCGCCCGGAACGCGCACGGTTCGACGGCTATATCGCGAGCCTGATCGGGCGGTCGTCGCATGGCGACACGCCGACCACGCCGACCACGCCGACAGACACCGACACGCTCGCGCCGCATGCACGCTATTTCCATGCGGGCCATCTCGTGCGGCACACACGCAACCCGGAAGGGCTCGTGCAGATCCTGCGCCGGCATTTCGGCGTCGATGCGCGCATCGTCGAGCACGTACCGCAGTGGGTCGCGATCGAACGCTCGCAGCGCTGCACGATCCGCGCGACGCGGCCGACGTTGCGTGTCGGCGCCGTCGCGCTCGGCGTCGCGGTGCGCGATGCGCAGTCGCGTTTCCGGATCGTGCTCGGCCCGCTGTCGCTCGACGCCTACCGCGGCTTCCTGCCGGGCGGGCCGCACGCGCGGCAGCTCGCGCAATGGGTGCGCGAATACGTCGGCATCGAGTTCGACTGGGACGTGCAGCTCGAACTGGCGGCCGACGCGGTGCCGGCGATCGCGCTCGGCGCGCCGCAGGAGATCGGCCGCACCGCGTGGCTTGGGCAGCGTCTCGAACCGGGCCCCGCGCGCGACCTCGTCGTCCGCTACGACGTGCGGCGTGGCGGTGCCCCCCTTCATCGCGAAACCGCCTAAACGGGAGCCGTCATGTCCGATATCGGCCGCGTCAACCTGTTCGGAAAACTGAATCCGTTCCTCTACGAGACGCTCGAGCAGGCGACCGGGTTCTGCCGGCTGCGCGGCAATCCGTACGTCGAACTCGCGCACTGGTTCAAGCAGATGCTGCAGCGGCCTGACGGCGACCTGCAGCGCGTACTGCGCCGCTTCGACATCGACACGGATGTGATCGACCGCGCGCTGGTCACCGCGCTCGACCGGCTGCCGCGTGGCGCGGGCTCGGTGTCGGACCTGTCCGTGCACATCGACGACGCGGTCGAACGCGCATGGGTCTATGCGACGCTGAAGTACGACGCGACACGGATCCGCGGCGCGGTGCTGTTGCTCGCGATCCTGAAGACGCCGCAGTTGCGCAACGTGCTGATTGGTGTCACGCACGAATTCGAGCGCATCGTGCCCGACGTGCTCGCCGACGAACTCGAACCGATCGTCGACGGCTCGCCCGAGGCGCAGCCGGCCGCACAGGCATCGAAGGGCGACGCGTTGCGCGCCGCGCCCGCCGACGGCTCGGCGCTCGCGCGCTTCGCCGTCGACCTGACCGAGCGCGCGCGGGCCGGCGAGATCGACCCCGTCGTCGGGCGCGACGCCGAGATTCGCCAGATCGTCGACATCCTGCTGCGGCGCCGCCAGAACAATCCACTGCTGGTCGGCGAGGCCGGCGTCGGCAAGACGGCCGTCGCGGAAGGCTTCGCGCTGCGGATCGCCGCCGGCGACGTACCGCCGTCGCTGCGCGACGTCGCGCTGTACCTGCTCGACATCGGGCTGCTGCAGGCCGGCGCCAGCGTGAAGGGCGAGTTCGAGAGCCGGCTGCGCGGCGTGATCGACGAAGCGATGTCGTCCGAGCGGCCGGCGATCCTGTTCATCGATGAAGTGCATACGCTCGTCGGCGCGGGCGGGGCGGCCGGCACCGGCGACGCCGCGAACCTGCTGAAGCCCGCGCTCGCGCGCGGCCTGCTGCGCACGGTCGGCGCGACCACGTGGTCCGAGTACAAGCAGTACATCGAGAAGGACCCCGCGTTGACGCGGCGCTTCCAGCTCGTGCACGTACTCGAGCCGGAAGAAGAGGCCGCGCTGACGATGCTGCGCGGCCTCGCCGCGAAGCTCGAGGCCCATCACCGCGTGCTCGTGCTCGACGACGCGCTGCAGGCCGCCGTCACGCTGTCGCACCGGTACATCCCCGCCCGGCAGTTGCCGGACAAGGCGATCAGCCTGCTCGATACGGCCTGCGCGCGCGTCGCCGTCAGCCAGCACGCGGTGCCCGCGCCGATCGAGGATGCGCGCCGCCGCATCGACAGCCTGCGTGTCGAACAGGAGCGGATCGGGCGCGAGTGCGCGCTCGGCACCGGTGATGCCGAGCGGCGCGACGCGATCGACACCGACATTGCGGCCGCGCAGGCGGAACTCGATCAGCTCGACGTGCGCTGGCAAACCGAGCGCAACGCATTGGCGGCGATCGTCGAATCACGCGCCGCGTTGCTCGACGACGATCCGTCGCGCGAACTCGATGCCGCCACGCGCGCCGAAATCCAGGCGCACCTCGCGACCGCGCAACAGGCGCTGGCCGACGTGCAGGGCGATGCGCCGCTCGTGCTGCCCGCCGTCGACACGCACGCCGTGGCGGCCGTGGTCGCCGACTGGACCGGCATTCCGCTCGGCCGCATGGTGCGTGACGAGACGCAGGCCGTGCTGAAGCTCGCCGATACGCTCGGAGAACGCGTCGTCGGCCAGCGGAATGCGGTCGAACTGATCGCGCAGCGGATCCAGACCGCTCGCGCGAAGCTCGATGACCCGACGAAACCGCACGGCGTGTTCCTGCTGTGCGGCCCGTCCGGCGTCGGCAAGACCGAGACCGCGCTCGCGCTGGCCGACACGCTGTACGGCGGCGAGCACAACGCGATCACGATCAACATGAGCGAGTTCCAGGAGGCGCATACCGTATCGACGCTGAAGGGTGCGCCGCCCGGTTATGTCGGCTACGGGCAGGGCGGCGTACTCACCGAAGCCGTGCGCCGCCGGCCGTACAGCGTCGTGCTGCTCGACGAGATCGAGAAGGCGCACCGCGACGTGCACGAGATTTTCTTCCAGGTATTCGACAAGGGCTGGATGGAAGACGGCGAGGGGCGCGACATCGATTTCCGGCACACCGTGATCCTGCTGACGTCGAACGTCGGCGCCGATCGCGTGATGCAGCTCTGCCGCGACCCCGAGCACCTGCCCGACACGCAGACGCTTGCCGATGCGCTGCGCGCGCCGCTGCTCGACGTGTTCCCGGCCGCGCTGCTCGGTCGGTTGACCGTCGTGCCGTATTACCCGCTCACCGATGCGACGCTCGCGCGGATCGTCGCGTTGCAGTTGCGGCGGATCGAGAAGCGAATCGACGCGCATCACGGCATCCGGCTGCGCTGCACCGACGCGGCGACTGCGCTGATCGTCGAGCGGTGCCGGACGATCGAATCCGGCGGCCGGATGGTCGACGCGATCCTCACGCACACCGTGATGCCGCGCATCAGCCGCGCGATCCTGCAGGCCACGCTCGAGGGCCGCACGCTGGCGTCGATCGAGGTGAGCGCGGCCGATGGGGAATTCGCTTACCGGTTCGACGAGGAGGCAACGACGTGAATCGCGTATTCACCCTCGACAGCCCGCACGGCGACGACCTGAAATTCCACACGCTCGACGGCAGCGACGAACTCGGCCGGCTGTTCGAATTCCGGATCGAGGCGCTCGCGGACAGCCACAGCCTGTCGCTGAAGAACATGCTCGGCAAGCCCGTGACGGTCCGCATCGAACAGCAGGACCAGTCGACGCGCTACCTGAACGGGATCGTTGCGCGCGCATCGCTTGCCGGCCGGCGTGCCGAACGGTACTACGGCTACGAGCTGGTCGTGCGCCCGTGGCTGTGGCTCGCGACGCGCCGCTCCGATTGCCGGATCTTCCAGAACAAGACCGTGCCGGAGATCGTGCAGGAGGTGCTGTCGACGTACGGCTTTCCGATCGAGAACCACCTCGCCGAATCGTATGTGCCGCGCGAGTACTGCGTGCAGTACAACGAGACCGACGCCGCGTTCGTGTCGCGGCTGATGGAGTTCGAGGGCATCTATTACTGGTTCAAGCATGCGGAGGACATGCATACGCTGATGCTGAGCGACGCGATGTCGTCGCACATGGCGCTGCCCGGCTACGAGACGATTCCGTACATCGCGCGCGACCGCACCGCGATCGCCGACGAGGAGCACATCGACGGCTGGCTGCCCGCGCAGGAGGTGAGCGTCGGCAAGCATCAGACCACCGACTACGACTATACGAAGCCGCGCGCCGATCTTTCGTCGCAGAAGGTCGATCCGCGCGGTCATGATCACGACAGTTTTGCGTCGTTCGAGTGGCCGGGTGGTTATCGCGACGATGCGCCCGGTGTGCATTACAGCCGCGTAAGGCTCGAGGAACAGCAGGCGGAGCACGAGCGCGCAAGCGCGGATACCGACGTACGCGGCGCCGCGCCCGGGTATCTGTTCACACTCGCGCATTGTCCTCGTGCCGATCAGAACCGCGAGTACCTGATCGTGCGGTGCAACTACCGCTTCCAGGAGAACGCTTATGCGAGTGACCAGGGCGCGGAGGCTGTCGTACATCAGACGATGATGCTCGTGCAGCCGTCGAGTTTGCCGTTCCGGTCGCCGCGTGAAACGCCGCGGCCGCGTACGAACGGGCCGCAGACGGCGACCGTCGTCGGTCCGCCGGGCGAGGAAATCTGGACCGATCAGTATGGGCGCGTGAAGCTGCAATTCCGCTGGGACAGGTATGGGCAGAGCAATCAAGATTCGTCTTGCTGGGTCCGGGTGTCGAGTCCTTGGGCCGGCGGCGGGTTCGGGGGCGTGCAGATTCCGCGTGTGGGCGACGAGGTGGTGGTCGATTTCCTGAACGGCGATCCGGATGAGCCGATCGTGACGGGGCGTGTTTATAACGGCGAGAAGATGCCGCCTTGGGGGCTGCCGGGGAGTGCGACGCAGAGCGGGTTGTTGTCGAGATCGTCGCCGGGTGGAACGACCGAGCATGCGAATGCGTTCCGGTTCGAGGACAAGAAAGGCGCTGAGCAGCTTTGGATGCATGCGGAAAGGAACTTCGATGCAGAGACGGAGGCCGATCACACGCTATCTGTCGGGAACAACCATACGCATACGGTCGGGAATGACGAAACGATGCAGGTGAAGAACAACCGGCAGAGGAGTGTCGGGCAAAACGAGACGGTGAATATCGGCAAGAACCGGGCCGCGCAGATCGGGGTGGATGAAACGCATGAGGTTGGCGGGAACCGGACGCGAACGGTCGGGAAGAAGGAGACCGTGACGATCGCGTCGGATCGCGAGGCGACGATCGGCGGCAGCCACACGGAGTCGGTCACGCATGCCAAGACCGAAACGATCGGCGAAGGCAAGACGCTGAACGTCGGACAGATGTATCAGACGACGTCGCAGGACATGAAGACGCTGGTTGCGTCGGCGCATACCGAGGAGATCGGCACGCGGACCTCGACGATCGCCAAAGCCCATACGCACACGGTCGGCGGCGAACACATCGTCAACGTCGGTGCGAACCATACGACGAACGTGCAGCATCAGGTGACCGTCAACGCCGGCGATCAGCTTTCGCTCGTCTGCGGGATGTCCAGCATCGTGATGAAAAGCGACGGCACGATCACGATCCGGGGCGTCAACGTCGCATCAAGCGGCACGGAAAGCCACAGCGTGAACAGCAAGAAGGTAACGTCGTCGGCGTCGGTCGAGCACACGGTCGAAGGGACGATCCTGAAACTGAATCCGTAACGGAGATCCGCACGAATGCAGAACTGGCAGCCGACCAATCCGGTGGAGCGCAGATTCATGGATGCGCATACGGACTGGATGAGTTTCGCGAAGGAACGCGACGCGCGATTGATGATCTGGCAGACCGACGAGACGGATTCGGAACTCGTGCGGCTGTATTTTCAGGTCCAGGATGAAACTTCGTGTGCGGTCAGGACAATGCGCGCGTCGTTCGTCAATGAAGCGGGGTATGCGAAGGCTTTGACGGATGAGCTTATCGCGTTCTACGACAGTCGGCGTGAGGGGTCCGCTGCGCAAGGTGTGCGGGCGGATTGGCAAGCTCCGTACGACGATGGAAAGAATCCTTTGCTGTATCTGTTCACGGTTGCCGACAGCCTGATGCAGCACCATCCGGACATTTTTCCGGCGATGGTTTTCGTGCTGGCGCCGGCGAAAGTGCGGGATGACGCGGCATGGGTGCAGTGGATGGATGGCTTGCTGACGATCATTGCAGTCGCTCCGCAGCTTGGCGAGCGCGTGCGTTTTGTCGTGCCACGTATCGATATCGCGCCGTTTGCAGCGTTGATGCAACGGCATCGCGCCGCGGTGCGCGTTGTACAAGGCAAATATTCGATGGCGAGCGTGCCGCGCGAATTGCTGGCGGAATCGGGCGAGCGCGGGCCGAGCGGTGAGTTTAGACGGCATTTCGTGATGCTGACCGAGGTGATTGAAGGCGGTAATCCGGTTCGGCTCGAAGAATTGCGTGCGGCGGCGCTGAAGGTAGCTGAACGCGAGCAGTGGTTCGACCAGTGCGTTGTCGTGCATTTGATCGCAGGTGCGGCGTATCTGAAGTGGCGCGATCGGGAGCGTGCGATAGAAGCGTACCGGAGCGCCGCCAGCAGCGGCATGCTCGCGGTCGAGGCAGGGCATCCGGCAGGGCACAAGCTTGTTGCAAACGGGCTGTTCGGCGAGGCGAGCGTGCATCTGACGCACAAGGATTACGCTCACTCGGCGTATTGCTATGAACGCGCAGCAACGTCGACCACGGCTGCAAAGGACGGGCTGATGACGGTCGAGGCGTGGCGCATGAGCGCCGTTTGCTGGGAGCGGGCAGGAGAGCGAGAGCATGCGCTCGAGGCGGGGTTCAATGCGCTCGATGCGGGATTGATGGTCGACGAACCGATGCGGGCGAAAAGTAATCTGCCGATGGTTGTCGAGTGGATGATTTCGCAGTTGGGTGTGCAAGACCGGCGGCGCAACGCGCTCAGCGAGAAGGTCGCCGCGTTGCGCGGCGGACGCTGAGCGGGGAGGATGACGTGGGACTACTGGCCGTCAAGCATCTGGATCCCGTCGTTGGCATCGACGTTCATTCGGTGTTGGTTGCACCTAGCCCGACGCCGGTGTTTCTACCGCATCCCCACGTCGGGTTCATGCTCGACCTGCGGGAGTATGTCGAGGCGGCGAAGGGCGTCGTTGGCAGCATCGCGATGGCGATTGTTCAGGAGAAGGTGACCGAGTATCTCGAGGACCATCCGGATGTCGTGAAGAAGCTCGACGATGCGGCAGCGTTCACGTCGGGAAAACTGACGGATATCCAGGACAACTCGATCGTCGATGAGGGGCTGAAACTCGAACAGCAAGCCGCGGCACTACGGAACAGCATTGGAAGCGTGCTCGGCGCAGGCGTCGGAATGGGCGGAGCCGCCGGCAGGCCGATATTCGTGAACGGCTTGATGCGGGCCACGGTCGGCACGCATTCGTATCACGTTCCGGGGCTGCATTTTCCACTCGGGGAGTCATTCGCACCTCCGCCGGCGCCGGATCCCATGCCTTCGGACGACGCGGAGTCGTACATGGGCAGCCGGACGGTACTGGCCAACAACGATCCGATGTCGTTCATGGCGCTGCCGGCGTTGAGTTGCTGGTCGATTGGGATGGAACCACCGGGGCATAACAGCGCGCATACGGAGCGGACTTATCCGTCGATGCCGAGTTCGGTGATGTTGCCGATTCCGGCGGGAAGGCCGGTGATGGTCGGCGGGCCGCCGGTGTTGAATATGGCTGCGGCGGCGAAGGGGCTGTTCAAGGCGTTTCAGGGGTCGAAGTGGGCGAAGAAGCTCGCGGACAAGCTGAATCTCAAGCCGGGTTTTCTGAAATGCAACATCCTGCATGCGGAACCGGTGGACGTCACGACAGGAGAAGTCATCGTCGCGCAGCACGACTTCACTGTCACCGGACATCTTCCTCTCGAATGGAACCGGCGTTATGCAAGCAGCGACCGGCGCCTCGGTACCATTGGCGTCGGATGGAGTACGCCAGCAGACATTCAATTGAATCTCGTTTCGCGCGACGACGGCATCGGGGCAGCCGTCTACTTCGTCGATCACGCCACGGCATTCGATGAAGTTCCCAGGCATGAGGGGTGGTCGACGCGGGTCTACGATTGGCAATACGGCTATGCACTGTATTCCCGCGACAATCAACTGGTACTGAGAACGGGCGAAGGCATCGAATACGGGTTCTCGTTACCGCAATCGTGGGACGCGGCTGTCGGCAGCCTAGCCAACACGCCCGCGCTAACGCTGATGCTCGACTGGATCGGCGATCTCCATGGTCACGCGTGGCTGTTCGAGCGCAAGCCTTCAGGTCATCTTTCGCGAGTACTCGAACATGACGTCGAGGGTCCAAGCGGACGATGCATCGAATGCGAATCCAGTATCGTCTCGGATGTAGCGTTAACGACGTCGATGACGCTAATCGGTACCGACATGCATGCATATCCGCTCGCAGGGTACGAATACGATCGCGAATTGAATCTGGTCGCAGCACTCGACGCAATTCACAACTCGTGCCGTTTCAACTACGAGAACGGCAATCGAATGACCGGGCATACGAGCGCACGCGGCGTTTCGTTCCATTACAGCTATCTGCAAGGTAGCGACGGCATATGGCGTGTCGATCACGCATGGGGTGATGAGGGCGTGCTTGATTACCGCTTCGCCTACGATCTCGACCGATACGAAACGCGCATTACCGATTCCATCGGACACGTCGCCGTCATCCAGATGAACGGGCGTCACGTTCCGATCGCCGAGATCGACGTACTCGGAGGCATAACCAGCTACGGTTACGACGCCCATGGGCGAACCAGTACCGAGACGGACCCGATGGGCCGTACGTCTCGATGGGAATACGACGTGCACGGCAATCTGACCGCGCAATTCATGCCGGACGGTCAGGCTGTCCGAACCGAATATGATGCGAATCACAAGCCCCGGTTCGTCACCGCCCCGGGGGGGCGCCAGTGGCAATACGAATGGGATTCACGCGGACGCCTTCTCTCTTACATCACCCCATCCCGAGCGATATCCAGATACGAGTACGACAGTCATGGTCGCATCACATCCTGGACCGGGCCGAACGGCGATGCGACGACATTCGGTTACGACCGTCATGGCAATCTCACTTCAATAATCGATGCGCTTGGGAACGCTACGCAATACGAGCGTGACGCGCGTGGATACGTCGTTGGCACTGTCGATGCAGCCGGACATGAAAACCGATACGAACGCGATCCATGCGGCAGGCTCGTGCGAGCCATCGAATCCGACGGACGTGAAACCCACTGTACCTACGACGCAGATGGCTATCTGGTGCGGTATCACGATCCGGCCGGCCATGTGATACGCCTGACCTATACAACGCTTGGTGAGATCGCTAAGCGTATTCAGCCGGATTGCACCGAAGTCCAGTATCACTACGATACTGAAGGACAACTTGTCGAGGTTGTCAACGAGCGAGGAGAGCGCTACCTGATCAAGCGCGACGCGCTAGGAAGAATAGTCGAAGAAATCGACTATTGGGGGCAGTCACGCCGCTACGAATACGGCCCGACCGGTGAACTCCTACGCTCGATCAACCCTCTCGGTCAAACAATCCACTATCGATATGACAGAGTGGGGCGAATCGTCGAGAAACGCATTCCCGATCCGGACCAGCAGAACGGATTTCGTACGGATTGCTTTCATTACGACGAACATGGGGACCTTGTCCGCGCATCAAACCTATCCGTGATCCTTCAGTTCAGATATGACTGCGACGGCCAGCTGATCGAAGAACGGCAGGGTAACAACTTCAGGCTTTTCAATCGATACGACGCTGCCGGTAATCGCGTCGAACGAAAAACACATCTCGTTTCCGGCGGCAAACCTGTCGAGCAATCGATTCGTTACGGCTACAACGCATTGAATGCCGTCGTCCGAATCGAGATCGACGGACACGCGCCGATCGTTATCGAACGGGATGCGCTTGGTCAAATCCGCGACGAACGCCTGGGCGATGTTCTCCGCCGCGAGATGTCGTATGAAGCAAGAGGGCGTTTGTCTCGGCAATCGCTGCTTGCCGAGACCGGGGAAATGTTCGCAATCGAGTATGCGTATAACGCGAACGGCGATCTGATCGAGCGACGCGATTCCCGGTCGGGTATAGAGCGGTTTCAATACGACCCGGTCGGAAACGTCGTTGCGCATATCGATCCCGCGGGTACGGTACGTCGTTTTCTGTACGATCCCGCCGGAAATCTGCTGCGCACCAAGAATTTTCTGACGGGCACTATCCAGAACAGTTCGACGTCGCGCACATGGCTGCGCGAAGGGTGGCACGGCGACAGTCGCTACGTGTTCGACAGAGCGGGCAATCTCACGCACAAGCAAGATGCGGAACAGGATATTGCGCTTCGATGGGACGCCGCAGGGCAATTGACCGAGACGCTAGCGACCCGACACTCAGGAAAAAGCAACCGCAGTCACGATTGTCGTATTCGCGTGCGGTACGAATACGACGCTTTCCAGCGACGAACCAGGAAAATCACGTCGACACTGCGGCGCGAAGTCAGCCGAACGTGTGTCCATCGATTCTTCTGGGACGGCGATATGCTCGCCAGCGAATTACGGTTCGATGCCGAAACGACGGACGAGATCACACCAGAAGCCGAGCAAGCCGCGCGTCGCCCCGGCATGGTCCAACCGGGCATGCGCGACGCGCCAACTCGTCAGGACGTACGGGACTGGATCTATTATCCGGACACATTTCGTCCGCTCGCAATGGTTCATCGGAACTCCAACGTTGATATAGGGCGCACGGCGCGACAAGACGAATATCCAGGCGAGACAGACGAGCCTTTACGAAAACGGTCGCGACCGCCTGCGCTGGTTCCAGACTACGCCACGCAAATCGACACAGCTGATCGGTCGCAGTCCTATCATCCGCGTGGCACAGTCTACTTCTTTTACAATGACCCGAACGGCGCACCAGTCCGCCTGGTCGATGAACATGGCGACGTCGCGTGGGAAGCGAGTTACGCCACATGGACAAGCGATGCCCCGATACAGGGGAAAGACAGAACGAATCTTGATCAGCCCATTCGTCTTCAAGGACAGTACTACGACGAAGAAACCGGTTTCTGCTACAACCGATATCGGTATTTTGACCATGGAATCGGGCAATTCATCAGTCAGGACCCGAGCCGGATCGAGGGCGGTCCAACCCTCTATCAATATGCTCCGAATCCTGCCGCCTGGATCGACCCCTATGGTCTTGCGAACACCATTGACGGACAGGGGAATACGGTCCCGATCGTCGCCCTGGGTATCCCTGATAGGACCTTGTTCAAACCCAAGTCCGGCATCACGACGCCATACTCGCGCAATTCAAAATGCGGACCAACCCCAGCACAAACGAGGGCGGTACAAGGCAAACCATGCGCGGAATGTGGCCAGACGAAGCCCAGGATGATTGCGGACCATATCGATGCACTTGTGGTCGAGTATTATCGAACCGGCGCCAACGACGTCAGCGTGCAATCGTCAGTTGCCGCAGTGCAACCACATTGCCCCAGTTGCTCGCCATCCCAAGGGGGCAAGGCATCTGCATTTTCGAAAGCAATGAACAAGATTCTCGGTATCTGAACGCACATCCGGAAGAGGAAGATGGAATCACGACACGAAGCAGCGATTGCGGAAATGCAGCGCGAAGTATGCGAACGATATGGGTTGCGCCGCGAACCCGTGGAGGACATGGTCGCCTTCGCGACCTCGACTTCGGGTCAGATGCCTGTCTATGGCACGCGCGTTGAACGCGGTGCGGGAGACAATATCAGTTGGTACTTTCATTGTGGTGAATACTCGGACGCCGACGATTTCTATCAGCCGATACATACGGAGCATCTTCAGCAAATGCTGCCGCTCGTCATCAAATATCTCGCGTTACCGCCGGGCACACATTTCATCATCGACGATCAAGGATACGAAGATGTGTGGCAGGAGCCGGCCTGAAATCGTCGCGGCGGTCGACCGCCGGGTCAATGATCGTCGCAACTCGGTTTGCGTGCAATTATGATTTTACATAACGTGAATTATCGAATATTTTGTTGTAGTAGCTTTTTAGAAATGTCGTGTTCTAGCCATTTAGAAATGCCGCGTTTGGACCTCGGTAAGCTTGCCGGCTCCCTGTCAGATCATGGAGCCGGCGATGCACCGAACAGCACTGGTGACATTGAACGTGCGAGAACTCGACCGTCTGAAGGTAATCCAGGCTGTAGTGGATTTGGGCCTGAGGCCTGGCCGCGCGGCCGAACGACTGGGCCTGACGGTCCGGCAGGTCGACCGGTGAACGCATTGCGCGCCGGCACCCCGCCCACGCGCACGCTCGCCGGCCGCCACGAAGCAGCCGGCCGCCGCCCGTTCAAGGCTCGATCACACGCGGCGTCACGAGAAAGAGCCGCTCACTATGGCCGTCCTGCCTGTCGGTCGAGCGGAACAGCGCGCCGACGAGCGGCAGCTTCGACAGCACCGGTATGCCCGATTGCGTGCTCGAGCGCGCATCCACCTTGTAGCCGGCGATCAGCAACGCCTGCCCTTGCTCGATGAACGCCTGCGTGTTGATCTCGTTCGATACGATCACTGGAATGTTGTCGACCGTTTGCTGCGACAGCTCGCCGTCGACGATCCGCACGTCGAGCTTGATCTGCGTGCGCCCGCCCTCCTCGACGACCATCGGCAGCACGCGCAGCGACACGCCCGTCGAGATGCTGTACAGGTCGGCCGACGTGTAGCCCGCGACGCGCACGAAGAACTGCTTCTTGTTGTCCATCACCGCTTCGACGTTGTCGAGCGTCGTGACTTTCGGGCTCGCGTCGGTGCGCGCCTGGTTCGACGATTCGAGCGCGTTGATCCGCGCGAGCAGATAGCGGCCCGCGTCGCCGAGCACGGCCGTCAGCGACAAACCGAGCGGGCTCGCCGGCAAGCCAACCGAATCGTTGCCAGGCAGCGTGATCGAACCGAATGTCGGATTCAGCGAACCGTTCGCATACGAGTTCTGCGACGTGAGCCCCGTGCCCGTCTGCAGATCGAGATGGCTGTTGTGCGCGCGCCAGTCGACGCCGAGCTGCTTGAGCGCGCCTTCGTCGATCTGGATGATGCGCGCCTCGATCTCGATCAAGCGCGGCTTCACGTCGAGGAGCGCGATCAGGTCCGGATACTGCGCCATGTGTTCCGGCACGTCGCGCACGAGAATCGAGTTCGTGCGCGGATCGGCCTGGATCACCGGCAGGTCGGTCGAATCGCTCGCGCCCACCGGTACGCCGTTCGCACCGCCGCTCGCGTCGGGCCAGCCGGCGCCCGACACGCGCGCCGCGCCCGGATTGGCGATCGCGGCGGCAACCATGCCGCTCGGACGCGGATCGCCGCCCTGACCGCCGAGGCCGCCGGCCGGCATGCCCGCGCCATCGCCCGACTGCGCGCCCTGCATGTACGGCGGCAGCGGCGGCAATTGCGGCACGCCGCCGCGCCCGCCGCCGAGATCCGTCATCGGTGCGGCGCGGCTGATCGGCTTGCCGACCGTCGTCTGCGACGCGCGCTTGCCGTCGCCTGGGTGATACATCCGGTTCAGCAGCGACGCGACGCCCGGCATCGTCACCGTCGTGCCGTCGACGTTGACGTCGCGGTCGGCGGCCCACGCGTGCTTCAGCGAGAACACGCGGATCGTCGTGCCGCCCGTGCGCGCGGAATTCTCGTCGAGCCGCGCGGCGACGCTCGTCACGAGCTCGACGTAGCGCGGCGGCCCCGCGACGAGCGCGGTGCGCTGCTGCGCGTTGTAGGTGACCGGATAGCGCGGATCGGCGACCTTCATCTGCTCGAGCAGGTCCCGCAGGTCGCCCATGTTCGCGTGATCGAGCTTGACGAGCGTGCTCTTCATGTCGCTCGCGGGCGTCACGTACAGCACGGTGCCGTCGTAGTACCAGACGAAGCCGAACGACGCGGAGAGCGTGTCGAGGAAGCGCTGCGGCGGCATCTTCATCTTGCCGCTGACGGCGCCGCTCACGCCGGGCGCGACGTTCGCCGCGATGTTCTGGCTCGCGGAGAGGTCGCGCAGGACGTCCTTCACGTCCTTGCCTTCCGCCGCGTACTGGATTTCGGTGCTGCGCCAGCGGATCGGCGCGGCATCGACGGAAAGGCTCGCAAGCGAGCACATCAGGGACAGCAAAATGGAAATCTTGGCCTTCATGGGTCCGTCCGGTGAGGACGCGCGGCCGTCGGTCGGACAGGCGCGCGCCGCGAATGGGAGACCCGTGCAGTTAACCGCATCCGGGCGCGGCGGCGGCCGCGCGCGGCGAAGGTCCGTTCAATAGAACGAATTGATGGTCCAGCCGGTTGCGAGCGGCGTCTGCAGGAAGGTCTGGCCGCCGCCGCAATAGGAGGACGTCCACGGCGTCTTCGCGTAGCCGTCGTACGTCGCCCATTTGCTCGAAAGCCTGACCGTGTATCCGCTGCGCGGCTCGGCGGCCACGTTCAGCGTGACGTTGATCGTCGCGGCGTCTTCGCGCAATTTCGGCGACTGCGCCTCGTTGTGCGCGATCACCTTGTCGCCCTGACGGTCGATGACTTCGACGACCAGGCGCATCTGCCCTTCCCGCCCCTTCAGGTCGCAGGTCGCATAGCTCATGTGCATGTATGCGCTCACCGCAATCAGCCCATTGTTGTCGAGCTTCACCGGCCGGTCGATCGTGTACGTGTACGTGCCGTCCCGTTCGTAGGTGACGAGCGGCGGATTCGGATACCCGCCACGGTAGGTGAACCCGCACGAAAAATCACTCGCGCCAGGCGTCTCCATCAGGATCGCGCATGCCGTGTCGGTGCCGCCGATCTTGATCCCTGACTGCGGCAGCCACTTGCCGTCCTGGCATGACAGCACTTGTCCGTCCTGACCCATCGATATGAGGCCGGCAGTTGGACGATTTTTGTCGGGCGCGCACGGCGTGTTGACGACGACACGCCCGGTGATCTCGTACTGGTTCGCGGAAACGACGCCGGGCACGATCAAGTTGTCGTTCTGATCGACCGCGAGCGCCTGCCAGGCAGCGCCCGTCCACGCATAGGCGCGGAATGTGTCGAGCGTGAGGCGCACGTCGCCGACTTCGTTCGATGCATCGGTGGGCAGATCGTTGGTCCTTTTGACAGGATCCTTCCAGTGGCCGCCCGCGCCGCGCCACACGCCACTCTTGCAGCTCAGCAGATTGCCGAGTGCGTCCGCGCCAAGCTTGCCGTTCGTGAAGTTGCCGGCCGTTCCGCAGTTCGCCGCGTCGGGGTTGCCGTCCGTGAACGTGTGCGTGAGCCAGATCGGCACCTGCATCGCGTTCGCCTCCGGGTGGCCGCCGACGCCAACGCGGTACAGGTAATCGCTGTTGATCTGCTGGCCCGGGCCGTTGAAGAAGATCTCGTTCGCGAGGTGTCCCACATTCGGCGGCGTGGCGCCGTTCGGACCGCAGGTTGGCGAGCTGCCGCCGAGAAACGTGCCGAGCGGCATCCGCCACGCGTCGAATGCGCCGCGCACTTCATTCGGAAACGCCCTGCTGATCGAACCGCCACCCGGCCCCGCACTCGCGGCGACGAGCCCGAGTTCCTTGTCGCCGATCGTCTCGCCGCCGGTCGTCACGACCAGCGCGTCGAGCCCGGTGCCGAGCGCGCTCCGCTTGACGAGTACGCACGTGTTCTGGCCGTATGCATTCGTTGGCCGAAGTGCTGCAGGCAGATCATTCGTCGCCTGCAGATCGGCAAGCTTCATCACGATGGGCGTCTGCTTGTTCGCGCGCTGCAGCCAGGTATCGTAATCGCGCTTCAACGCCCGCGTGGCGGCGGCCGTCACCTGCGCCTGGTATTGCGCGGCCTGCTCCGCACGCACGTCGTCCAGCGACGAATCCATCATCATCGCGATGCCGGCGAGCATCACTGCAGCGATCGCCAGCGCGCCGAGCACCTCGATCAGCGCGATGCCGCGCGCGCGGCGACGGGAAGACTTGAAATGCATCAGTACGCTTGCCCCATCCAGACCGGCATGCCGTTCGCAATCTTCAACCCGGCGGGCAGCGGCACGCCGCTCACCGGCGCGTTCGGATTCGCGTTGCCGGGGCGCACGACCGCATTGCGATACGCGACGCCCGCGAACAGCGAACCGTCGGCGAGCGTCGTGATTTCGCCGGTGATATTGACGGACGGCGCCGCCGACGCATACGCGACAACGGTGCCGTCCATGACGTAGTTGCGCCATAGCGGGTTCGCGCCC
Source organism: Burkholderia sp. LFS061 (assembly GCF_047978125.1). Classification (NCBI taxonomy): domain Bacteria; kingdom Pseudomonadati; phylum Pseudomonadota; class Betaproteobacteria; order Burkholderiales; family Burkholderiaceae; genus Burkholderia; species Burkholderia sp. LFS061. The sequence continues at coordinate 325,769 of NZ_JBFPFS010000002.1, forward strand.
GGATACCACGTCGGAAACGGCAGCCGCGTATTCGGCACCGCGCCGCGCGTGCCGGGATGCACGCGCGCGTAGTCGAGCGTCGCCTGCCGGTAGATGGCGAGGTTTTCGGCGAGCGCCTGCGCGGTGCGCGCCGGTTGCAGCGCGGGAATGGCGGACGGGTCTTGCAGCGTCGCATAGACAGCGGCGATCGACGCGAAGGCCAGTGCGGCGGCGAGGGCGTACATAAGTGAAGTGGGTGATGGCGAATGAGTCTGGTGGCGTCAGTTCGACGTCCAGATAATGGTGGCGTTATCGGTGCAAGCGCCTGTCGCAGCGCTCGGCGAGACTGGATAATCGACGGACTTTTCGCCAATCTTCGCCGATTTCCAGTTTCCGCCGGCCGTCAACGTGTTGACGCAGACTTCTCTCGGCACCTGCGTGTAAGTGACTGTGAAAGTCTGGTTCGCACCGGTCACGGTCACAGTCCCTCCCCACGTATTCGAAACACCGCCGTTGCCGTCCGGTGTCAGCGTCCCCGGAAACACCTTCGCCGCACTCAAATTCGCGTTCATCGAACCCGAGCCGTAGTTGTTCACCTGCCCCATGTAAAGCTTTTTTGTGCCCGTCTGAATCGCATTCAGATCCTCAGTCAGCCGATTCGTATTCGCGCTCGAGAACGCCGACCCGAGCAGCGCGATCGCGCCGACGATCACGATCGCCGCGACGCCCAGATACGCGATGCTCTCGAGCAGCGACGCACCGCGCTCCTTGCGGTGCCTCCGGCAGAACGCCGGTGTATGTCGATAGGCGGGAGGGTTGGCGAGTGGTTTCATAGTGTGTTCTCCTGAATTGAAAATGCGCGACGTCAATGCATCGCGCGCGTCATCGCGGCGATTTCCTGCTGAATGCCGAAAAAGCCCGTCACAAGCCAGCCGATCACCATCGCGAGCGCGACGATCGCGACGCCGTTCAGCACGCGCATCTGCGCGGTAATCCGCGCGACGCCCTCTTCGAGCCATTCGTCGGCAAGCATCTTGAGTGCCGCGTCGAAGCCGCCGTATTCGGCGTAGATGCACAAATCCTCGACGATCTCGCGCGACGGAAACTGATAACCGGCGTTGAGCAGCGCCTCGCCGGCGTTGAGGCCCGACTTCACGCCGACCAGCGTGTCGTCGATCCGCTCGCGCAGCCACGGCTCCGCGACAGCGCCGATCTTGAGCAGCGCCCTCTCGACCGTGACGCCCGACGCCTGCAGCGCCGAGAACGCGATCAGGAAGCCGCTGCCCGTGACGAGCCGGTAGATCGAATAAGGCGGCACGCGATCCGCGTAGATGCGCAGCGGCCCGCGCCAGCGCGGCAGCGACCACGCGAGCGCGGCGAGCACCGCGACGAGCGCCGCGACGACGACGAGCATCCAGCCCTGCACGAACAGCGACATCAGGTACAGCGAGCGCGCGGCGCCGCGCCAGTGCGTCGGATCGGCGATCAGAGCGAACTTCGGGATCACATGCGTGCCGAACAGGTACAGATAGCCGATCACCATCACGACGAGCCCGACCGGATACGCGACGCCGCCCGTGACCGCGCGGCGGATCTTGCGGCTCGACTGCACGATGTCGGCAACCGACACGAGCGCGTCCTCGATGCGCCCCGCCTGCTCGCCCGCCGCGACGATCATCTGCTCCGTCGCGGGCACCCATGCCTCCATCGCCTCCGACAGCATCCGGCCGTTCTGCACGGCGAGCCGCCAGTCGGACAGCACGATCGCGAGCGGCTCGCGCGGCTTGCGCCCTTCGCGCGACGCGCGCCATTCGAGTTCCTCCAGCACCTTGAGGAGCGGCAGCCCGTTGCCGAGCATCTTCGCGATCTTCCGATAGACGCGCAGCCGCTCGTCGGCATTCAGGCAGAACTTCGCCCAGCGGCGATTCAGCTCAAGTGCCATAGCTGAATCCGACGAGCGACAGTTGCTGTCGCGCTTCGCCCGCAACCGGCGCGAGCGTGCCGACGACGCGCTCGACGCCGCGCGGATCGACGAGCCCCGCCGCGACCTTGCGCAGCGCGTGCTCGCCAAGCGTCATCCCGCCGCGCGTGCCGGTCCAGTACTCGAGCGCGCCGACCTTGTCGCCGTCGCGCAGGAATTCGAACAGCCGCGCATCGGGCAGGATCACTTCGGCGACGACGGTGCGGCCGATCGTGCCGACCGTGCGGCAGTGCTCGCAGCCGTCGCCTGCGATGCACACGTCGTGCATCCGGCTGTCGAGCGCGAGCCGCAGCCGCGCGAACAGGCCCGGCTCGATCCGGTCCGGATGATCGACGAGCCGCAGCTTGCAATGCGGACACAGCAGCTTCACGAGACGCTGGCTGATGAGCCCCGAGATCACCGTGTGATCGGTGACCATCCGCGCGTGCAGGCCGAGATCGATCAGGCGGTCGGCGATCGCGAGCGCGCTGTTCGCGTGCACCGTCGTCCACACCTGGTGGCCCGTCATCGACGCGCGCAGCGCCGTCTGCCCGGACGCGCGGTCGCGGACCTCGCCGATCATGATCGTGTCCGGATCGAGCCGCATCGCGTTCGTGATCGCCGCCGCGAACGCGAGCGCGCGCGCGTCCTCGGTCGGCGCGTTCGCGACGGGCGTCTGCACCGCGCCGTCGATCGGATATTCGATCGGGTCCTCGACCGTGATCACGTGCAGGCTGCCGCGCGACTCGTCGATCTGCGCGGCGAGCATCCGCTGCAGCGTCGTCGATTTGCCGGAACCCGTCGGGCCGCTGATGATGTTCATCCCGTGCGGCTGTGCGCGCAGCGCACGGAACGCCGCGACGTGCTCGGGCGCGAAGCCGAGCGCCGCGAGATCGGTCGCGTCGCCCGCATCGTTGTACAGGAGCCGCAGCACCATCAGGCTGCCTTCGTTGGTCGGCGTCGTCGCGATCCGCACGCCGTACAGATCGTCCGGCAGCTTGTCGCGGTCGCCAATGCTCGCGTCCTGACGTTCGCTCGGCCGGTAGCTGTTGTCCGATACGGTCGTCATCGCGCCGTACAGCGTCGCAAGCAGCCGCTCGCCGTGCTCGCGCGTGTGCTCGTTCACGCGCATGAGCTCGTTGTGGATCCGGAAGTAGACCTCGGTGCTGAAGCGGCGCACGCGGATATGGATGTCCGATGCGCGCTCGCGGCACGCACGGCCGATCAGCTCCTTCGCGAGCACCTGCATCACCGTGTGATCGAGCCGCTCGCCGCCGCCCGCGGCGTTCTGCCGGTACGCCTCGCGCACCTGCATCAGCGTCGCGGGCGTCGGCCGGTACGGCCGGCCCATCCGGTCAAGCCGCGCGCGATACGACAGCACGAACGGATTCATCTCGTGGCCGTCGGCAATCAGGAGACGCCCGTCGTCGAACAGGCAGACGAACTTGCGTTCCTCGACGCTCGCAGCGAAGTCGCCCGCTTCGCTGACGGCGCGCGGGCCGCGCGGCGGCGCGGCATCGCCGCTGGCGGGCAGCGGCGCGCGCACGGGCGTCGCGTCGGGTCGTTGCGCGGCGTGGCTCATGATCCGCTCGCCGGCAGTGCGGGCAGCATCGGCGGCGGCGCGGCCGGGTCGGCCGGCAGCGGCGGATTGCCCGCGTACGACGGCGACGCCGTCGACAGCCTCGTGGTGCGCCCACGATTCGATACGACGACCGCACGCGGCTCGATCGCGACGACGCGTCCACCGTCCGGCAGCGCGTCGCCGCGCTGCACTTCGAATTCGGCGCCGCCGTTCATCCGCAGCGTCGCGAACGCGCGCTTGCCGACGCCTTCGATCGCCGTCACCGCGAACTGCCCGGCCGGCGCGCCGCCGCGCACGCGCGCGAGCTGCGCGGACCGCTCGGCGACCTGTTGCTCGGTCTCGAGCTTCTTCAACTGCGCCTGCAGCAGCACCGTCTCGCTTTGCAACTGCGTGAGCCGCGCGGCGGTCGCGCCGTCGTCGTCGGACGACACGGGCCCCGCCGCGCGCACGGCGCCGGCGAGCACCGCCAGGCCAAGTGCGCACATCCATCGGACGCGACTATTTCGCATAGAGCACTCCTTCGAGAGTCCACTGATTGTTCTGGTAAGCGAGGCGCTGCACGCGCAGCCCCGGCACGTCGATCGCGCGCACGAACTCGGGCGGCGCGACGCCGCCGAGGCTCGCGTTCAGCCGGTACGCGCGCCACCCGACCGCGGCGGCCGCCTGCTGCGCGAGATTCGCGAGCGGGGCGCGCGCCGCCTGATCGGGAAGTAGCGGGTCCAGTTTAGCCACGGCATCGAGCCATTGGAGACGCGACAGAAGTTGCGTCCTGACAACCGAATCGTCGACGAGCGGCGTGTCGCCCGCCGTCGGTGCGGCGAGCGGCACCTCGAGCGTCGCGCGTTCGCCGTCGGTGTCGACGATCGCGTCGGGCTCCGCGGCGAGCAGGTAGCGCACGTTCGAGCCATTGCGCGCCCACGTGTAGTGCGCCGCGTCCGGCGTGCATTCGTAGCGATCGAGCCGCCAGCCGCCCGGCGCGAGCCGGCCGAAGCGCGTCGCGCACGCGCGCGCGAACCCGACTGCGTCGGGCAGCGCCGCCCACGGCGGAACGACGGGGCCGCTCTTCGCCTGCCGCGCGGCGAGCTCCGCGCGCACGCGTTCGAGCGCCGCCTCGCGTTGCTCGTCCTCGACCTTCGCGCGATGATGCCAATAGGCGAACGCGCCGCCGCCCGCGACGCACACGACCGCCGCGGCGACCAGCGCGGCGCGCGGCGACAAGCGCCGCTCGATGGGCCGCAACGCCCACCAGCGCTCGGTACGCGGCCGGCCGCCACGGCGCGGCAGCAGATCGTCGAGCCGCTTCGGCTGAAAATTCTGGAAGCCCTGCTTCTCGAGCTCCAGCTCGCCGATCACGACGTTCCAGCCGCCCCACGCGTAATCGGTATGCAGCCGTTCCAACGCTTCTTCGCGAGTGCCGACCCAGTCGCCGTTCGGCATGAACGCGTGGTCGCGCACCGCGAAGTACGCCCAGCGTCCGTCGGGCAGCGCGAACGCGCCGAGCCAGTTCGGCGCGGGCTGCCGGCGTCCGTTGTAGAACGCGCCTTCGAGCGCGATCGCGCGCGACACCATCGCGCCGAGCGACAGATGCCCGGGCGCGAAGCCGTCGCGCGTGTTCGCATAGCCCGCCGCCGCGCCGCCGCGATCGATCCGCAGCACCATCAGGTCGAACTTCAGCTTCTTCGCGAGCTCGACTGCTTCGGCGCGCAGCTCGTTGCGCCTCGACAGCGACTGCCAGAACAAGCCGCCGACGAAGCGCTGGCGGCCGATTTGAATCACCTGCGCGCTCATTGCCGGCTCCGTCAGGCGCCGCCGCGCTGCGTGACGGGCGTGATCAGGATCACGATCACCTCGCGCGAGCGTTGCGCCTCGTAGCCGCCGCCGAGCGCGATCATCTTCGGCGTGCCGATGCCGCGCTCGTCGAGCGAATCGTTCGTGCCTTCGTAGCCGCTGATGACGAGCGTCTCGCCCGACTTCATCGCGACTCGCTGCAGGAAGTTGCGCATGTCGACGTCGGGCGTCTGGATCCGCGTCGCGCCGCTGCCCGTGCTGCTCGACACTTCCTTCAGCTGGAGCAGCGACGAGATGTTCGTCGAGAACTGCAGCATCACGGTGCCATCGTCGAGCACGTGCGGCAACAGCGTCATGTTGAAGCCCGTCGTTACGGTGCCCGGCGTGAGCGCGGTCGACGAGCCGACGTTCGCGGTGTTCGTCGTCGACACCGACGCGAGATAGCCCGTCTGCGTCGCGACCTGCACGGGCACCGGCTGGTTGTTGAGCGTCGTGACCGACGCCGACGTCTTGCGCCGCACCGTCCCCTGCTGCGACAACGCGCGAATCAGCAGCTTGGTGCCGTTGAAGCGGCTCGTCGGGCTGAGCACCGTCGCGGACAGGTCGCCGGGCGTCACCGCGGCCGGCGTGAACGGGTTGGAGATCCCGAATTGCGCCGACACCGTCTTATAGACGAGGCTCCAGTCGATCCCGTATGCGTCGCCCGCCTTCAGCGACACGCTGAGCACCGTCACGTTGAGCATCACCTGCCGCGACAGCGAGCGGTTCTGCTGCGTCATGAACGCGGCGACGCGCTCGATCACGTCGGGCGTGTCGGTCACCGAGATCGAGCCGGTCGCGGGCGATGCGACCGAGCTGCCGTAGCGCGACAGCATCGACTGGATCGCGCTCTGCAGCCCGTTGAACACGGACAGCTGCGAATTCACCGCGGTGTTCGCCGTATTGTTCGCGGTGAGGCCCGTCGTGCCGGAGCCCGAGCCGCTCGCGCCGCCGCCCGAGCCGCCGGACTGCGAGCCGCCCGACGTGCCGTCGCTCGTCGCGCCGCTCACCACCGACGCGTTCAGCGACGAGTCGCCGGGAATCGCGTTGACCTGGAACGTGCGGGTATCGGTGAAGAAGAAGCGGATCGTCCCCTGCTCGTATTTCCAGAAGACGCCGAAGCGCGCGCATGCCGCGTCGAGCAGGCCGCGCAGCGTGCCGCCCGTGTACAGGATGCGCGCCGGCGCGAACGACGTGCCGGCGCCGCCGTCCGCGCCGCTGCCCGCCTTGCCGCCGCCGGACGACCCGCCACCCGGCATGCCGGGCG